>JAPPEF010000044.1 GCA_028875335.1 Gemmatimonadota bacterium | reverse complement strand
CTTTGCGCAAGGCGATACGGCTGGCGGTTCGGGGCTTGCCATCAACGCCATTGCAGAGGACCACTTCAGCGTGCGCTTTCCGCGCATTCAAGCCGATGACAGTCTGCTGAAAATCAGGTTTCGCGCGGCCGTACTGGCCTTTAGCACCGAATTTCGCGGGCAGGCTTCGCTGTCGAGCGAACCCGGTTCGTTTCAAAACTCCACCTCGGGCAATAGCGCCAATTTGGGGGACGAAGACCAGCCCACCCGCTCCGGCACCACGGTGCTCAGCCCCTCGATAATCCGCAGCGAACGGCTGATCGATGCCCTCGAACTGACGCCCAATCCCTTTACGCCCAACGGCGATGGGATCAACGACCAAGTCGCTATCGCCTACAACATCCTAGCGCTGACCAAGGCCGGTGCTGTTGCGGTGAGCCTGTACGACCTGTCGGGCCGACTGGTACACACCCTACAGCAGACGGCGCTCAGCAACGGTCGCTACGCCCTTACTTGGGACGGGCGAGTCCCTGACGGCCAGCTCGTCCCCCCAGGCGTGTACTTGTTGGGCATAACCGTAGCCGGAGACCTGGGCGACGACCTGCAGGCACACCCTCTATACATAGCCTACTGACATGAACAGAGTACGCATCGCTATAATAACTTGCACCCTGATCGGAGCCTTTTTGTGGAGCTGTAGTGAGCAGGAATCCCCCGCCGTGGTTCAGATCGGTACACGCGCTATCACCGCCGAGGATCTCCGATCTTACGTCCTAGGGCTGAACGAAAGCCAGCGGAGCCGCCAAGAAGGCCCGGCAGCGCGGCGCGAGTACCTCCAACCCCTCATCGACTACCACCTCATGTGGCTGGAAGCCCAAGCCCTCGGTTTGGACACCGCGGCCACAACCCAGCGCCAACTAGAGCGCAGAATCCGTCGGCATTTGGTCGCCTTCTATCTCAAGCGCAAGCCCGTGCAACCGCCCCTCGTTGACGAGGACGAAATCAAACAGCGCTTTGAGCGCCAAGGACTCCACCGCACGTTAGAGCGGATGACGTGGGGCATTATGGCCAAGGCGCGGCCGGAACTAGAACAAGCCGTGGCCGAGTTGGCCGCTGGCACCCCGTTTGGCGAAGTGGCCGCCCGCTACTCCATCACGCCCGACGCAGCCAACGGAGGCGAATTAGGCTGGCTCCGAGTGGAATCCATCCGCCGCATGGGCCTCCCCGATTCGCTGTTCTACGATTTACCCTTGGGGGTCTTATCGCCCGTACTGCCCCACTCCGCAGGCTTTTGCGTCGTGCGCTTTACCGAGGAACGGCCGGTATCTTACTTCGACTTCCGGGACGAAATCCTCCAGCAACTCCAAGAGGAAAGGCTCGGCGAAGCGCGAGCGGCCCGGGCCGAACAATTGGCCGACAAATACGCCTGGAATCTCCACGAACCAGGGTTGCGCCTCCTACTAAAAAAAGGCCAGCCATTGGCGGCCTTGGAACTGACGCCAGAGGAAGAACGAACGCCTTTGTTCAAGTTTACGGGCGGCCAAGTGCCTCTAGGCGAGCTGATCGACCAACTCAAAAACCGCAACATCAACGCCGTAGCCGACAGCACCGCCTTGGTCCAACTCGCCGAGCGCTTCCTGCTCCAGCCCTACATCTTTGCCGCCGCGGTCCACCACGAGGATTTAATTGACCGAGAGACCCTCGAAACGGTGCGGCAGAGCCTGCGCGAAGAGGTCGTCATCAGCCAACTGCGCCAGCAAAGAGTAGTGGCATCCATCACCATCGCTCCAGAGGCCGTGCGCCGCTACTACGACGAGCAGACCGAGCGCTTCCGTCGCCGGGACCAGATCGACGTGGCCGAAGTACTGGTGGAGACCGAAGAAGAAGCGCTAGCCGTGCGGCGGCAAATCGAAGCGGGAGCCGACATCGCGGCCCTAGCCCAAGAGCGTAGCAAACGCCGAGGGGCCCGAGCGCGGGGCGGCGTCTTTCCCATGGAGAAAACTTCGGACTTGGTACCCTATATCCTAGCCGCGCAGCCAGATGAACTAGTCGGGCCGGTACAAGTCCACGATGGCTTCTCCGTATTCGAGATCGTCCGCCGCCAGCCGGGGGAACGCATGCCTTTTGCCCAAGTCCGCCGGCAGGTTAGCGACATGCTGCGCCGGGCCGAGGAGCGGGAGCGGTTTCAAGCCTATATAGAAACCCTGCGCCAGCAATACGCCGATCAGATCCAAGTGGACCAACAGCAATTAGCTGCGGCCCTGCCCGACGATTTCCTCACCGCCTTTTAAACGGTCGCACAACTTGGAGAAATTCCATGAACCGCAAGCGATACAGCCGTTGGAGCCGGATTTGGGCCTTAGCTTTTGGGTGTTTGGCCCTCCAGCAAGTCAGTGCCCAAGCGCCCTTAGGCCACCGTCTGCAGGGCGACCGCATCATCGTCGATAAGGCTTCCTATTGGCGACACTGGACCGGGCCCTCGCACGTGGTCGATGTGCATCCAGACGGGACGGTCAAGCCCCATCTCTTCCGCCATGTGTACAACATCACCGCCGAAGACCGCGCGGTATTTGCCAAACCCGTGGACCAACCGGGCATTCGCAAGGCGGATCGGGCGATTATGAACCTCCAGCGCACCCCGACGCTGGAAGCGGACGGCAGTTTCACCTTCAGCAAGGCCGAGCAACTGATCAAATTTCTCGACCGAGACTTCAAACGCTTCCCCGGCAACCACAGCCAGATCCCCATTAACGGCCGACTCCTAACCATCGTCGACACCACCCTCAGCAGCGACGGCAAGACCGTGATCCTAAGCCTACGCGACGAACGTACAGGTGTAACATCGACGCGCGAATTTGGTGTTAAGGACAAAATCGCCTTCCCAGTGTACGACTATGTCCAGCGCGTCGGCGTCAGTCGAGTAGGCTCCAACGAAGCCCTAGCCCCCCGCATTGTCGACGGCGACCGCGACACCTTTTGGGAACCAGACTTATCGGCCACTCCAGACAAGTGGTGGATCGAGATCGACTTGGGCCGCGCGGTCGTGGTTGAGAAGGTAGTGCTGCACTTTGTCGATGAGACCTTGGGCGATCCCTTCCGCCAGTTCCGCGTCATGCTAGCCCCCCAGCAGAAGCTCATTCAAGCCCAAAGCCGCGTGCTCCAGTTCAAGGTGGTCGGCCAAACCCGGGCTCCCAATACGGACCAGCGGACGATGGCGTTTTCTTCCGAGGACACACCCGGCTTTTCCGAAGACGACGGCGGCCGCACCGAGTGGACCGGTCGCATGGCCCAGACCGTGCGCATTCTCATCGGCGACAGCAAGCTGGGGCGGGCACACCAAATCGACAAAGCGGCGTGGGATGCCCTGACGGTCGATGAACGGGGCGATATACTCTACTACATCCGCGACGACGTCGGCTTTGAGGAGCCGGTGGAACAGGCTATTTACGAGAGTCTCCCCCAAGAACAACAGGGCCGCAAAGAGTACTATATCCGCGAGCGGCCTCGCCTAGCCGAAGTTGAGGTCTGGGGCTGGGGCGACAACCTATCGCCTAAGTTAATTGACGGAGGTGGCAGCGTTAGCTTTACCGGGCCGGAAGTCCCGGCCGGGGGCTTTGATGGCGACTGGAACACCACCTTCCGCATGCCGGCGTGGTTTAGCAATAATCCCACCGCAGGCATTCTCACCGTCGATATTGGTGCCCGCGTCTGGCTCGACGCCATGCGCTTGGCCGTTCCCTCTATTCCCGGCTACATCACCGAGGTAGCCGACGGCAGCCGCGATCCCAAGGGTCAGCTCCGGTGGCGACAGGTCAGCCTACCCGACCGCATGGAAGGGGAATTCAAGCGCGCTGCCGACCGCTTTGACCCACCCCTAGATATCCGCTTCCTCAACCTGCGCCTGCCGGGCATCAAGCGGACTTCGGGCTTTTTCTACGACCTGACCGAAGTCCTGCTCTACACCGAGGGGTTTGTCAGCCAAGCCTCGCTGGTGTCCGATATCATTCGCCTGCCGGGACCGCGCAACTTCGGTGCCATCCGCTGGGATCCGCCTCCCGGCACCCACCCTCCCGGCACGACCGCGGAAGTGCGCACGCGCACTGGCGATCTGCTGGTGCAGCAAATTCGCCATTTCGACGTCAATGGCAACGAGAAAACCAAAGAAGAATGGGACAAGCTGATCAGCAGTTGGAAGGGACCCATCGACACTACCTTTGCCCTCGGCAGCGGCTGGAGTCCTTGGAGCCAGCAGTACCTACAGCCGGGCGACCGGGTTCGTTCTCCAGGGCTGCGCAATTACATGCAGCTGCAGGTGCGCTTCACCAGCCAAGACCGCCAGCAAGCCGCCTCCATTAGCTCGATCGAAGTAGAACTGGCCCCGCCCGTAGCCCGCGCCCTCACCGCTGAAGTATGGCCCACGCAGGCCGCGGTCGGCCAGTTAGACACATTCGACCTGTATCTGCGCCCGGTATTCATCGACGAGCCAGCGGCCGACCGCACCCCAGGCTTTGACGAAATCCTGTTGCAGGCTCCGCCCGGCCTCGCAATGCACCTGTTGAGCCTAAGCACGGGGACCGAAGAAGACCTAAGTCAAGGAAGTCCCTCGCAGACGTTTACCCTAGCGGCCGACGGCCACCTGACCGACGCTACTGGGGCCATCGCCCAAGTGCAGCGCAACCACGCCGACTCCATCTGGGTCCTGCTGCCCCAACTACACCAGACCCTACCAGCAGAGCAGGCAGTTCAGACCTACCACCGCATCACTCCCCAAGGAGCCGAAGTCATAGTTGGCGAGGACGGCGACCCGATCACCGAGGCGGCCTACGGCCTGCTCAACGAATCCGAGCGCGGAGCTATCCTCTTTTTGCGGCAGACCGCCGACGGCTTGGCAGCGGTCTCTGGCCGTGCTGAGTACGATGACTTGCCCCCAGCCGAACAAGGGCCGATTCGCTATTTCCGCAAACTGCGCGGCGGCGGGGCCCAGTCGCCCTTTGACGCCTTGGGCGATTCCCTGACGCGCGCAACCTACCGCGCGTTACCAAGAGCCGAACGCGGTGCCATCTTGGGTCAAGGCCCCTTAATCCACTTGCGCTTTGCCGCCGCCATCTTTCGCAACGGAACCACTTTTAAGCCTTTTGTCCGTCGCGCCGCCGCTGGCACTGACGGCAACTTGTGGCAGCAAGTAGAACCAGGCGACGCCACTGCGCTAACGGATAGCCGTCAACTGACGCTGAGCATCCCCGTAGGAGGGCAAGTCCTCGGCGACCTGAGCTTAACCCCCAACCCATTTACGCCCAACGGCGACGGGATCAACGACGAACTGACCATTGCGTTTTCCATCTTTCAAGTGACCCAAGCGCGCCAAGCAAGTCTGCGCCTCTACTCACTAGACGGACGCCTGATAAGGGAAAACAGCACCCAAGTGGCAGGAGGCCCCCAGCAAATCCGCTGGGACGGTCGCGATGCGGCTGGCCAGACCGTGCCGCCAGGACTCTATATATGCCGGATTGATTTCGGTGCTGATTCGGACCGTGCCACCGACACGGCCTTGGCCCGCATCGTGGCCGTAGTCTATTAGGATACACCAGCCAAAGGGAAGATTATGGAAGTGATAAGGCTAAATACCGCGTCTGTTTTGGTGGTCTTGAGCTGTGTGCTAAGCCCAGCCTACAGCCAACCCGACTATGGCACGCGGCTGGGCGTCCCTCGAGGGGAAGGCGAGACCAGCTACGCCCCTTATGGCCCGGGCGTCCTTTTCGACGCGCTGGACCCGGCCATTAAGAAGTGGTACGTGCCGCAGGAGCTCTACAACGAGTACCGTTGGCGCCAATGGGAGTACAGCAACTACGCCCGCAACCTGTACCAGCGCTACGTCGATATCCGGCTAGAGGGCGACTATTACTACGACCTATTTGGCAACGCCATCACCCGTGGCTGGCTCATCTTTAGCAACTCGCAGACTCAGCCGCGGCAATTTGGCAGTTCGCTGGTCAAGGCCTCTCGCTTTAACAACTGGTTTTCGGGCGTGGCTATTGCCTCGGACAGCAAGGGTCAGTACCACTACGCCCTGACGGTGTCGAATCGCCTGCGCACCACGCTCACCCCCATGAGCTTTTCCAAACCCTTTTGGGACGGAGTCCAGTTCGACATAGCGACCGACAAGTACCAAGGCACCGTCATCTACTCGCGCCTTAGTTCGCCCGGCGGGGCCTCGACCGACAACACCGAAGTCCTCACCACCAACCTCACCACGCTAATGGGCGGTCGGGCCACCGCGCAAATCGGCGATTTCACCGAAATGGGTGTTCACTTCGTCAACACCCATCAGTCCAATACCCTGCGCGACGGCTTTAAAGGCAACCCCATTGCCGGGGCTTTGACGGTTGACCAGAACCAAACCGTTTCCTTTATCGAACTTGTTCTACGTGACGACTCGCCCGCAGACGGCAGCGGTGGAGCTGCCTTCTTCCCAGTGGGTTCGGACATCATCATTACCTACAACGACGGCACTGTTGACCACGGCCGAGAAATCCGCTTTGAACCTGCTATCCAAGGGGGGTTCGTCCAAGAGGGATTCATCTCGGCCGATGGTTCTGAAGAAATCCGCCTGCTCTACGACTTCGACACGCCCGCCTTCGTCAACCGGGCCTCGGGTCCGAAAGAAGAAATCGCCAAAGTCGAGTTCGAAATGACTATTGGCAACGACTATCAGGTGTGGATGACGTCCAACAACCAAACCAATCGCAGCGACGAGCCCGTGCTGCTGCTAGTGGCGCAAGCCGAGGGCAATGTGCAGGACAACACCAATCTGCGCATCCTTAAATTCGAGTACGGCCTGCCCACGGCTACTCAAATTATCGGGGCCACCCTAGAGCTGCGGGATGTGGCCGGCTTCAACTTCTACGGCGAGTACGATCTGAGTATAGCCTACCGCAAATACCCCAGCGTAACGCGGACCAGCCACACCACTTCAGCGGGCGTGGCCGGGGAGCAAGTCGAGCCAGCTTGGATGCTCAACCTGTCCAAGGTGGCCCATCCTTGGTTCTTTTTTGGCGAAGCGTACAGCATGGACCCGCTCTACAACACCCGCACCTTTGTCACTGGTTCGGCCGGCAATATAGACTACGAAAACGAGCGCTTCCACGTGGTAGAGTTGGTAGAGGACAACGACGACCAAGACCGCGCACCCGACCTAGTGCGCGCCGATTCACAAGCCGGCGACCGCCGGGTCTTCCCCGGCTGGGACGAGAACTACGACTTCATCTCAGACTTCAACCAAAACGACAACCTAACCATCTCCAATGGCATTCCCGACTACGACGAAGCCTTTCTCAGACACCGCGTGGACCGACCCGACTTCCTCTACGGGATCGACATGAACAACAACCTGTGGGTTGACCGCTTTGAAAACGACGAATCCCCAGACTACCCCTATCAGAAAGACCACCGGGGTTTCAACGTCTATACGGGATACCGGCTGACCCCGGACATTCGCCTTACCATCGGGCACCTGCGCGAGGAACTGATCTCGGCCGACAAGCGCAACCACACGTCCTACGCCCTGTTCAGCCTAGACCGGGACAATCCCCAACAAGGGCGCTTCCGCTTCATGCAGATGGTCAAACTGGCCCAGGACAATATCCCAGACGACCTGCTCCAGTGGTTCCCCGAAAACACGCAGCGCGACGGCCAGTTGCAAAAAGTGGTAGATCCACTTTTGGCCCAAGACACTTGGATTAATACCACTTGGATCGGACACAACTACAACCGAGGGGGCTTGGAGGCGTATAACTATCTCAATTTGGAACTTTTTCACCAGCGCGACGACGCGGCCCTGCGCGAGACGGACTCCTTTTTTGGCGTCATCAACAAACTTAGCTACCGCTACGATCTGGGCACCGTCCAACTCGAGCCGCGCTGGAAGAGCGAATACCGTCGCCAGACCGTGGGGCTGTTCACCGCCGACGAGGAGACAGTGCTGACCGAGATAGTGGGATTCCTCTTGGGGTTTCCCATTCTCAATAACACTCGCATTCAAACCGGAATTGAGTACTCTTTCGCCAACGATATGAAGCGCGACAACAACGATTTCACCGGAATCGCCGGAGCCTTGCAACTGTCCAATGTGAGTTCCTACTTGGGCTACGAGGTATCCGCCCAAGTGGGTCTCAAAGCAGATTGGCGCGATTTCAAAAGCATCGAACGCGAATCGGAAGTCCTGACCCAAGGCTTTATTACCCTATATGCTGGCCTGGGTAAGTAAGGCATCTGCGCTGCACTGGCCCAAGCTGGCCGCCTTAGCCGTCTTGGCCCTAGGCCTGCGCTTAGTTTACCTATTCCAAGCCGCCGACAGTCCTTTTTTCGACACGCCCATTGTCGATGCCAGAAGCTATACCGAATACGCCCGCGAACTGGCGAGCGGCACTTGGGCTGGGCGTCCTATGCCGTTCTGGCAGGCTCCTTTTTACCCCTATTTCCTAGCTGTTCTGTTTTCTTTTTTTGACGAAAACTACTATCTGCCGCGTCTGCTCCAAGCCCTAGCCGGCACGGTCACTTGCCTGCTCGTCTTCAAGCTAGGCCGCGAGGTCTTCTCGCCGACGGTGGGTTGGATAGCGGCCCTAGGAGCGGCGCTGTACGGCCCCTTTCTCTACTTTGAGGGCGAACTTTTGCCCACGACTTGGGCCGTGCTTTTCGACGCTATACTGCTATTAGTCTTGTTGTGGGGCCAGCGCCGAGGTGGTGCACATGCCGCACTTGTCGCCGGCCTCGTCCTAGGGCTGGGTACCTTGGCCGTGCCAAACGTGTTGCTCTTTGCGCCAGTAGCGGCTTGGTGGGTATATCGCTGGTGGCCCGCTGCGGTACCTCGTCGCCGCGCCATCCACGTGGCGATCTTTGCCGTCGGCCTGCTGATGCTGGTAGGCCCGGTGACGCTGCGCAACCGCATCGTCGGTGGCGAGTGGGTGCTCATCTCCTTCAACGCGGGGATCAACTTCTACCTCGGCAATAACCCGGACTACGACCGCACTGTAGCGGCGCGACCCGGAGCGGGGTGGAGCGACGTGATCGACTTGCCGCAACGCGAGGCCGGCATCACCCGGCCGGGAGCCGGCTCGAATTACCTTTTGGGCAAAGCTTGGGAATATATACGCACCGAGCCGGGGGACTATTTAGCCCTGCTCTTGCACAAGGGCTATCTGTTTTGGCACGGGGCTGAGATCCCCCGCAATACCAATCCGTACTTCGCCGCTGAGTATTCGCCGCTATTGCGCCTTTTGCTGTGGAAGTACGGCCTCGCGTTCCCCTTTGGCTTGGTCTCGGCCCTCGCCCTGCTCGGGGTGGCATATGTCCTGCTAAAACCGGAACGCCGCACCCCGGCGACCTATCTCGTCTTGCTCTTTGCGGGGGTCTATATGCTGTCGGTGGTGTTGTTTTTCGTCACGGGCCGCTATCGCTTGCCAGCCGTGCCCTGCCTCTTGCTGCTGGCCGCCTATGGCGCTTGCACCTTGGCTGGTTTGCGCCATAGACCCTTGTATCTGTCGGCAGGTGCCCTCGCCGTACTGCTATTGGTCGCCAACGCCGGGACCGCGACGACCAAGCCGCACGTGGCCGCCTTTCACCACTACTCGCTGGCGGCTGTCTATGAGAATAAAGGCATGAAGACCAACGCCTTGCAGCACTACCGCCGCGCCGTCGAATTAGACCCATCCCAGCGCCACGCTTTGCTAGGCCTAGCCCATATGTACGGGGCGACCCAGCGCTACGACGATGCCGCCCATACGTGGCGACAATTCCTCGACCACTATCCCGACCAAGACGACGTCCGCCTCCAGTTCGCGGATTTCCTCCGGCTACGGGGCCAGTTCCAAGAATCGGCGACCGAGTACCAAAAACTCCTAGCGCGGCAACCCGATCAAGCCCACCTCTACCTCCGCCTCGGTCGGGTCGAAGCCGAGTCCGATCGGCTAGCGCAAGCCGAAGCGGCCTACCTCCGCGCACTCGAACTAGGCTCCCAGTCGGCTCACTACCTGCTAGGCCAGCTATACGAAAACCAGGGCCAGCCCGAGCGCGCCGAACAAGCCTATCAGCAGCTACTAGCCCAGCAACCCAACCATCTCGCCGGGTTGTGCCATTTAGCCGATCTACTGCTAAAGCGAGGAGATGAGGAAACAGCCAAAGGTCATTTACTCGCGGCGCTGGCGCTCGACCCCGACAACGCGCACGCCTTGCGCAGCATGGGCACCTTAGAGGCCAACCAAGGTCAGTATCTCCAAGCCCTCCAGCGCTTTGAGCTCATCTTGCAACACCATCCCCGCGACCTCCAGGCCCGTCGGGCCCTATCCCATCTCCTGCTCAAAACGGGCCAGCGCGAACGCGCCGATGCCGAGTACGCGCACTACCAGCGCCTAAAGCGGCAACACCGCATGCAGCAACAGACGCTGGAAAAAACCAAAGAGCTAGCCGATCAACTGCGGCACATGTTCAAGGAGCCCTAGTACCCCAACCCGCGCAAATACTGGCGCATCCCCGCACTCCTCCGCGCCTCGCTGACTGGGTCCTCGCCCTCGTAGGCCGGTTCGCCCGGACAACTGGTCACCCAGCGGTCAAAGCCCCGCTCGGCGAGCGTGTTGAGCACCCCGGCAAAGTCGAGGCACTCGCCCTCGCCGACCGAAACCCATTCGGGATTGTAGCGCCCCGGTTCGCGCACCGTGCAAGACGTATAGTCCTGTAGGTGGACATAGTTGAGCTGGGACCAAAAGTCCGTCAGCGACTGCACCGGATCGTAGTCCCACAGCTCGGCGTGCGAGACATCGATGCACAGCTTCGTCTTGTCCAGCAAACTCATGTACAGCCGCCAGTCTTCGGCCGAATCCACCAGCAAGTTGGTGTGGATGTGGTAGCTTAGCTCCAGCCCGTACTGGGCCGCGTACTCGGCCCACTGCTCGGCCCCCTCGGCCGCCCGCTCGATATCAGCGCGTTCCACCGGCCGCCCCTCCGGCCCGCGGCCGCTCATAAACATGAAGCAATCCACGCCCATCTCCGCGGCGAAATCCATCCGCCGCTTGTTGCGCTCAGTGTGCTCCCAGTCGCGGTCTTCGGGCGAACCACTAGCCGTAAATACGCACAGCGGCATGTCCGCGTCCTCGCACACTTGCTTCAGCCGCTGCGGCGGCCCCAGCCAGTCGAGCGGCAACCGCCCCTCCCAACCGTCCCAACCGGCCTTTTTGAGCTCGGGCAGGGCCTTTGCCAAATCCGGCTGCCGCCAGCGCAGGGTCGCGTATCCCATCTTGAATGTCACAATCCGCCTCCTTTGTTGTGGTTTCAATAAAATCCTACGGGCAAAGTTCGTTGCCCTTTACTGACATCGCAACGATATTTTTTTACATGGCAAATGCACCTTCTCTCTCGCGCGGCCAAGTGCATCGCGCCCTCCGCTCCTTCGTCGTCGCCAGCGGTTTGTGGGGTGCTTGGGGGCAAGCCTGCGGGTTGGGAACGGCGGCCTTTACCGGCTTCGCCCTATACTTAGGGGCCGACGGTGCCTTCATCGCCCTCTTCACCTCTGCCGCGTACTTCCTCGCTTTGACGCAATTGCTCGCTCCCCTATTGAGCGCCCGCGTCCGCGACAAGAAGCGCTTTGTCGTCTTCGGCGGCTACGTGGAAATCGCCTTCCGCGGACTGCCGCTGATCATCCCCCTCTTCGTCCCAGAGCAGTATCGTCTCCCGGCCTTGGTAGCCATGGTCTGCCTCAGCATGTTCAGCGGCTATGCGATCTCGCCCTTTTACAGCACTTGGATCGCCAACGCCGTGCCGGAGAATATCCGCGCGCGCTTTGCCAGCCGCCAGACCATCGTCAGCACCATAGTAGCTATGATTGCCGGTTTTGCGATCGGCCAATTCCTCGACTTTTTCCCCGGCGGCGGCTTTGTCTGGGTCTTTGCCGCCGGGTCGCTCTTTGGATTCTTGGGCTACTTAAACCTCCTCCGCGCCCCCTTTCCCCAACAGACAACCGCCAGCGACGAACAAAGCACGCGCTTGCGCGACCTTGTGCTGCCCTTCTACGACGCCAACTTCCGCCGCGCCGCTCTCTTTTTTGGCCTGTGGACCTTTGGCATTGGGCTGGCCGGACCGCTCTACAGCGTCTTCATGCTCGACCGCCTGCAGATCTCCTACACCGAGGTCTCGATTTTCAACGCCCTGTTCATGCTGACCAGCATCGCTGGCTACCGGCTCTGGGCTGGCCTCATCGACCGCTTCGGTGCCAGACCCGTCCTGCAAATTCTGATGACGCCGGCCGCGTTCTTGCCTCTTATCTGGACCTTTAATCAGCCAGGGGCTTACCACTTGGTTCCCGTGGCCTTGGTCATCAGCGGCATCCTATTCTCCGGGATCGGAGTGGGTATCAATCCCCTGCTCTACGGCCTGTTGCCCCAAGGTGAGAAACGCACGATGTACCTAGCAACTTGGTCGGTAACGGTCAACTTAATGGGCGCACTCGGCCCCTTGTTCGGCGGCCTGCTCGTCGCCCAGCTAGAGGGCTTGCGCTTTTCTGTGTTCGGCGTGCCCATGGGCGATTTACAGGTCATCTTTGCCCTCAGCGCCTTGGTCCGGCTAGTGCCTTTGTTCATCCTCCGCACTGTCAAGGACGCGCGGAGCGCAACTTCGCGCAGCTTGCTCTCGCGGATGCTGCGCGGCAATGTCCTCAGTTACGCCTACAACGCCACCATCTTCAGCCTAGCCACGGCCGAGGGAACCCGCGCCCGCGCCGCCGAGGCCCTAGGCCGTTCGGGCAACCCCCTCGCCATTGAGCAATTGGTCCAGGCGCTGGCCGACGCCAGCCCCCGGGTGCGCCGTGCCGCGGCCCGCGCCTTGGGCGAGAGCCGATCGGAAAGCGCCACCGAACCCTTGGTGCGCGAGCTGCTCGACGGGGCCTCGGACATTCGCAGCGAAGCGGCCGAGGCCCTAGGCCGCCTCGGATCCTCCACGAGCATTGATCCGCTGGTCGAGGCGTTGGACGACGCCGATCCCCGGGTGCGCATCAGCGCCATCCGCGGCCTAGCCAGCCTCCGTGGAGACGAAGTCCACGAGCTACTATTCTGGCACTTTGGCAGCGATTTCGACCCTCTGACGTTCCCGACGCTGGTCGACGTCCTCGGCGATCGTCAGGACCGCCGCATTGTCAGACCTGCGCTAGGCCACCTGCCCGACTTCCCCTCCCCGGCCGTGCGCTTGCAACTGCTCAACGGGGTCTGCCGTGCGCTAGGCGCTGGCGACCAGTTCTACCGCTTGCTCTCGCGCGAGGATACCGACCGCGTCGCCGCCATCACCCGCCTGCTGCGCCGGGCAACGGACACCTTGGGCAAGGCCCGCTGCATCGACACCGAAGACCGCACGCAATTAAAAACCTTGTGCCGGGAGGTGGTCGTCGCTTATGAAGAGGAAAAGGCCGAGGCGCTAGTCGAGGCCATGCGGCAGGTCGTGCGCACCGTGCGCGACGGACTCTCTGCCACCAGTGACCAAGCCTACGATGTACTCTCGGTGTACGTAGTCCTCATCGCCATCGGCCGCTTCATCAACAGCCCGGTGCGGCAAGAGTCGCTCGTTGCCCAAGAGATTTTTCTCACCGTATGCCTAGGGCGCTTAGCCGCTTTGATCCGCGAGATTGACGACAGCATTTGACCGCTCAGGACCGGCGGCGATGCACCCAGCGGATCTGCGCCAAATCCACGAGATTGGCCAGCGTCCCGGTCACCGGATTAAAGCGGCTGTCCGGGTCAAAACGCCATTTTACGGGAATCTTTGCGATGCGGTAGCCCGATTGGCGTGCCAGCAGCAGGAGTTCCACGTCGAACATGAAACCAGCGATCTGCTGACGCGCGCAGAGGTCGCGTACTACCTCGGCCTGAAAAAACTTAAATCCACACTGGGTATCGCCGAACTCACCCAAGCCCATCAGCGCGCGCAAGAGCCAGCCAAACGCCTCGGTCCCCCACTGCCGATAGCGCCGGCGCGCGACGACGAACTCCGTCGCGCTCAGCGTCCGGTCGCCGATCGCTCCGTCCCACCCTGCTTCCAATAGGGGCATCACCTGATCAAGCGCGGCAATGTCGGTCTTGTAGTCGCCGTCCATAAAGCCGATATACCGGCCTTGGGCCTCGGCTACGCCGTGCTGTACGGAATAGCCCTTGCCTCGGTTGCGGTCGTTTTGCACGCAGCGAACCTGCGGGTGCGCACGAGCGTACTCTGCAACACAGGCGACCGTGCGGTCGGTACTGCCGTCATCTACGACCAGCAATTCACAGGACCACGGACGCTGCTGCAGCAACGCAAGCGTCTGCTCCAAGGCGATGAGAATCCGCTTCTCTTCGTTGTACGCGGGTATGACAATGCTCAAATCCATAACTAGCGCAATCGCAGCGGCCCGCTTGACGTCTCCGGCCGCCGCGCCTATAATCCGCCGCAACCAAGTCCCTAAGCCATGTGAGAAAGGCCGATGAGCGAGGAGACCATTTTTAGCAAAATCATCCGCTGCGAAATCCCCGCCGACATCGTCTATGAGGACGACGACTGTCTGGCTTTCCGCGACATCCAGCCCCAAGCCCCGACGCACATCCTCGTCATACCCAAGGAAGTCGTCGCTGGCGTGCAACACGCCGCATCCGAGCACGGCCCCTTGCTCGGTCACCTGCTGCTCAAGGCCAGCCAGATCGCCGCAGAGCAGGGCCTAGCCGCAGCGGGCTACCGCTTGGTCATCAACGCCGGTACCGACGGAGGACAAACGGTCGCCCACCTCCACGTCCACCTGCTCGGCGGCCGCCCCATGCAGTGGCCGCCCGGATAAAAAAAGAGGCGATGCCACACCGGGCACCGCCTCGCAAAGGCTTTCAAGACAGGGGGCTTAAATGGTCTGTATCAGGACGTAGCCGTTGGCTCCCCCCGGCACCGCTCCCTTGAGGAAGAGCAAGTTGCGATCCGCGTCGATCCGCTCGACGGTCAATCCCTTGGTGGAGACTTGCTTGTTGCCCATCTGGCCGGACATTTTCTTGCCCTTCCACACCTTACCCGGCGTCGTGCCTTGGCCGATGGAGCCGCCGTGGCGTATGGTGTCGGGCGTGCCGTGGCTGGCGTTCTTGCCGCGGAAACCGTGGCGCTTGACCACCCCGGCAAATCCTTTGCCCTTGGATTTGCCCGTCACTTTGACCCGATTGCCGACCTCAAACTGGCTCACGTCCAAGACTTGGCCGACCTCGAACTCGCCCTCTTCGCCGCGAAATTCGCGTAGGATGCGGTGTCCGCTCACGCCGGCCTTGTCCAGATGGCCCTTTTGCGGCTTGGTCAGCTTGCGCTCTGGCACTTCGTCGAATGCGAGTTGCAAAGCCGAGTATCCATTGTCCTCTTCGGTCCGCACTTGTACCACCGGGCAGGGGCCGGCCGCGACGATCGTCACCGGCGTGAGATCCTCGCGGTCGTTGTACACCTGCGTCATTCCCAATTTCTTGCCAATCAAGGCCCCCATAAGGCCAACTCCTTCAGATAGTTGTCTAGCAAACAGAATTGTAAAAATTACGCAAAAATGCCATAGTGAGCAAGAGACTCCCGCAGTGGAGCGGCAAAATTGAGCGCGATAACCATATTTCGCGGCGGAGCCATCGGTGACTTCGTCCTCACCCTGCCCGCCATCAATGCCGTGCGCCGTGCCTTTCCCGCCGCCGACTTGCGCCTCATCGGCCGCCCGGCGACCCTTGCGCTCGGCCCAGCGGCCTCCATCCTCGACGGCGAAGACCCGCGCCTGATTCCCCTACACCGCGATGGGCCACTTCCTCCGGCCACGCGCCAGCTCTTCGCCGCGACGCAGCGCGTGCTAGCCTATGCGGTGGATGCCCAACAATACTTCGGCCCGCAACTGCGCCGAGCCGTCGCCGGCCCCGTGCTGCTGTGGGACCCGCGACCCCCAGCCGATTTCCGCGGCCACATCATCGATCACTTGCTAAGCCCCTTGCGGCAATGGGGCCTGCCCGTCTGCAACCGCACCCCGCACATCGAGCTGCGGCCCGACGACTACGGCTATGTGGAGGCGCTCGCCGCCGCGCCCGAAGTCGTCATCCATCTAGGCAGCGGCTCGCCAGCCAAGTGCTGGCCCGCGACAAATTTCCACGCCCTCGCCAGCGCGCTGCAAAAAAAAGGCTGGCATACCGCGCTCCTGTGCGGCCCAGTCGAACGCGAACGCCAACTCACCGTCAGCAACCTACCCACGCTCCACCCTCCAGACCTGCGCTCCCTCGTCGGCCTGCTCGCCAAAGCCGCACTCTTCATCGGCAACGACTCCGGCCCCGGACACATAGCTACGGCCGTCGGCACCCCGACCCTGACGCTATTTGGCCCCACCGATCCCCGGCTGTGGGCACCGCGCGGCAAGCGCAGCCAAATCCTCCAAGCACCGACCGCCGATATCGCTGCAATCCCCACTGAGACCGCAATAGACGCTGCCATAGCCCTTCTCCAGAGCGCACAATGACTTCCTACGCCGACCAACGCCGCGCTATGGTGCGCGAGCAACTCAGCCAGCGCGGCATTCGCGACCCGCGCGTACTCGCGGCGTTTGACCGCGTCCCAAGGCATTGCTACGTCCCGGAGGCTTTGCGCGCCCACGCGTATGCCGACCACCCGCTGGCCATCGGCGCGGACCAAACTATCTCACAGCCGTACGTAGTGGCCTACATGCTCTCGGCTCTCGGCTTACAGGGTGGGGAACGGGTCTTGGAGATTGGCACCGGCTCTGGGTACCAAACCGCCCTACTCGCCGAACTGGCCGGCCAAGTCTATAGCATTGAATTCTTTTCTGAACTCGCCGCACGAGCCCGCCGCGTGCTCGCCGACACAGGCTATGAGCATGTCACTCTCCGCGTCGGCGACGGCCGCATAGGCTGGCCCGAGACAGCCCCTTTTGACGCCATCGTATGCTCGGCCGCACCCGCGACCATCCCACCCGCTCTAACCGAACAACTAGCACCCAACGGCCGCTTCATCCTCCCGCTAGGCACCCGACGCCAGCACTTGGTCTTGCTAGAGCGCAGCGCAACCGGCCTCAGCCAGCGCAAACTCCTACCCGTGCGATTTGTGCCGATGCAATAGAAGGCCACGGAAGGGTTGCCATTGTACGACATTCACAGTACAGATAAATCAGAACGTCAGTGGAGGAATGCAACTATGGCCAGCACAAAAACCAAACTTACATACGAGAACTATCTGAAGACGCCCGACGACGAGCGCTATGAGCTGTTGGACGGGGAGTTGTTGGTTATGGAGCCAGCACCGCTTACGGCTCATCAGTACGTCTTGGGTAATCTCCACCTTGCAATGAGGATATTCTCGGATGAGCACAACTTGGGTGAGGTGTACATTTCCCCCACCGATGTGGTGCTTTCAGACACGGATGTGGTACAGCCAGACCTGCTTTTTGTCTCCTATGAGCGAGCGCACATCGTCACCCGCGAGAACATTCAAGGCGCACCCGACCTAATTGTCGAAGTCCTGTCGCCATCCACAGCCGAGCGAGATAGAACGCTCAAGCTCGATCTGTACGCCCGTCACGGCGTGAAGGAATACTGGCTCGTGGACCCCAATGCAAAAACCGTGATGCTGCTATTATTAGGCAAACACCGCTTTGAGACTGTGGGCACTTACGAGGAGGGACAAACCTTGGCTTCGCCGACGTTGGCGGGATTCTCTCTCAACTTGGCGGGACAATTTAGACGCGGATAATTCCCGCTGACGAGACATAATCCAACAGTCCATCAACGCAAGCTCCCCACCAGCGAGGCAATGCGGTCAATGCTGCGCTCGTCGCAATAGGCGTGGAGATCCTCGACAATTTCGACGCCAGCGTTGGGATTGGCGAAACTGGCCGTGCCAACTTGGACGGCGGAAGCGCCGGCGACCATGAACTCTAGGGCGTCGCTCGCAGTGGTGATACCGCCGATGCCCATGACGGGCACGGCGACGGCTTGCGCTACCTTCCACACCATGGCGAGGGCCACGGGCTTAATCGCCGGGCCGGACAAACCGCCGGTAATACCGCCCAAGACGGGCCGCCGCTGTTCCACGTCAATGGCCATGCCAACGAGCGTATTGATCAGCGAGACCGCATCCGCACCCGCATCCACTGCGGCGCGAGCGATTTCGGCAATATCCGTGACATTAGGTGTCAGCTTGGCGATGACTGGCCGCTGAGTGCGGCTGCGAACTGCGGCAATGGCTGCGGCCGCGGTCTGGGGCCGCGTGGCGAAATTGTCGCCGCCAGCCTCAACATTGGGGCAAGATATATTGACTTCAAGCGCAGCAATGCCCTCCAACGCTTCAAGGCTCGCCGCCATCTGCCCGAATTCCTCGACTGTGAATCCGGCGATATTTACCACGACCTGCGCGTCCAAACTGGCCAACAAGGGCCATTGCTTTTCGACGAAAGCCGCCAGCCCGGGGTTTTGCAAGCCAATGGAATTGAGCATTCCGGCCGGTGTCTCGACGATGCGCTGGGGAGGGTTGCCACCCCGAGGCTGCGGGGTAATGGTCTTGGTGACCAGCCCACCCAAACGCGCAAAATCAGTCAGCGGCAAAAGCTCCTGACCGTAGTTACAGGTACCCGAGGCCAGCAGCACCGGGTTGCGCAGTCGCACGCCAGCAAAATCTATGCTCAGGTCGGCCATGCGTCGCCCCATTTTATCTGCCGCGCGTCGAACGCCGGCCCATCCACGCAGACGCGGGCATAGCGGCCATAGTCCGTATCGCCTTTTGCCGTCTCCAACTCGACGGCACAGCCCACGCAGATGCCAATGCCGCAAGCCATGTACTCTTCGAGGGAAACCTGACACGGAACTTGGGCCTCTATGCACATGGCGGCCACGGCCTCCATCATCCCGTGCGGGCCGCAGCAATAGACCGCGCACGGCCCTTTTTCACCTAGCTCGTACCGTAACAGATCGGTGACCAAGCCCGCGTGCCCAAGGCTGCCGTCGTCAGTGGCGAGACGCACTATGTCCGCAGCCGGAGCCAGCAGTTCGCTGGGCAGGTGCTTATCAGCCGTCCGCGCCCCGACCAACAGCGCAGTCTGATGCGTCCGCTGCCTCAGTTCCAATCCCCAGTACAGCAGCGGCGGCACGCCAATGCCGCCTCCGACTAGCACGACGCGCGTACCCTCGGGCGGCGACGCGAACCCCTTGCCCAGTGGTCCGAGGGTCGGCAAGATTGCGTCCGGCCCGAATTGGCTCAGTGCCCGGGTCTTAGGCCCCACCTCCTCGTACAATACCTCGATAATACCGGCCTCGTGATCGACTTCGCTCACGCTCAGCGGGATGCGCAACAAGGGATCAACCCCTGTGCCGACCTGAATGTTGACGAACTGACCCGGCTCAATCCGCGTGGCAATGTAGGGTGCGTTAAGGCGTGCCAAATAGAAGTCCGCAGCGACTTCGCGGTTGCTCAACAGGCGCGCTTGCTCGTCAATCACGGATCTTCCCCTTCTTCTTGCGGCAAGCCAAACGGCACAGTCAACTCGACCCACGACTTGATCTCCTCGCCGTTGCGGCGCACCGCGGGATAGAAGCTATAGCCATACGCGGCATCCACCGCGCTATCGACAAAAGGAGGTTCCCCGCGAAAGACTTCCACTTGCTCGGGCCGTCCCTCGCGGTCGATTAGCACGTCGAGCAAAACCTCGACTGAATCCTCGGCAGTCGCTGGATAAACGGGTCGCACCACCTGCCGCACCAGCGGCCAATCGCTCAGCGCTAGGTCGCCCTCCTTCCACCCCAGTTCGTCAGGGGGAATTGATAAGTCGAGCTCGATCATCGCTGCTATGTCCAAATTCTCGCGGTCTTGGCCCCCCTGAAAATCCGGGTACTTTTCCAACAAAAAGCGAATCTGCGCGCTGTTGTGATCGCGCCGCGCGATCTCCCGCAAGTAGTAGTTGGCCGAGTCCTCTACGCTCTGCTCGGTAAAGGCGCGCCAGAGCCGGTAATAGAGGTTGAGATTCCTCTTGTCAAAGGATAGGGCCTGACGGTAGAACTCAATGGCGTCGTTGAAATAGCCCTCCTCCCAGTTGATGTTGCCGAGTTGATACAGGGCGCGCGGGTTGGCGACCTGCTGGTTGATACTCCGCTCGTAAAAATCGCGGGCCAGCGCAACATTCCCGCGCCGCTGCGCGCGCTCGGCAAAGCCGATATATTTGCGCGCCAAGGCCACCGTGTCGAGCGTGTCCGGCTCCAAGGCGAGCAACTCAATCCGCTCCCCTGGGCCGAGCTGACCGCCGACCGCCTTCAGGCTGCGCTCTAACTTGTCGATGAGCCTTTCCTCGCGCGCTTCCCACCGCTGCTGGGCCAGCTTGCCAAACCGCGTCTCGGCGAACTCTTCGCGCAACAATTGATAGCGCTGCTCGGCCGCAGTCGTATCGCCGACGACATTCTCGTAGGTACTGGCCGCTAAAAACGCCGCTTGGGCCCCACTCTGCGTTCCGACGAAGGCGTGGCTCAAACTGTCCAACAGGGGGATGTACGCCTCCGTGGCTTCGGGTTGCGCTAGGCGCAATGTCTCGATCCGCGCAAACTCGCGCGCCCCTAGCTCTTCGGCTGTGGCCTCGGCCTTTTGCCCCAGCAGGTGACGAGCCTCGTTGGCGTGAGCCGAGGTTGGAAATTCTTCGATCAACCGCAGCAAATAGGGCTTAGCGCCCTCTTCGTCGCCGCGCAATTGCAGCTCGATCCAAGCGAGACTGTACACGGCGCGAGGCAATTGGTCGCTGTCGGGAAAGCGGCGGAGAACCTCCTCGTAATATGCGCGAGCCGAATCGGCTTGGCCGATCTCGTGGCGATAGAGTTCGCACGCGCTGAACAGGTCGTCCAGCACATCCAAACTCTGCGCCACCACTACCGTATCGGCCGGAGCTTCCTCTGCCTGCCACAACAGCGGCCCCTGCACCGCGCCCAGCGAGTCGGCGTAGAGCGAATCGGCGCGGTGGATCTGGCGCTGGATCTGCTCCAGCCGGTGCATGTGCCCCAGCATCTCCTGCGCCAAAAGCACGCCCTGTGCTCCTGGGCTCTCGCGGCTGCTCTCCTCAAGGTACTCGCGCGCCAGCTCGGTATCCCCGTATTCTTGTAGGCGCAGCAAGCCGATGCGATACAAGGCCATGGCCGCAGAGGGCGTTTGGGGAAAGTCGTTGCGGACCTGCTCGTACTCGGCCAAGGCCTCGTTGAGCAAGCGGCGGCCCTGATACCACTCGCCAATTAGGAGCCGGGTGCGTCCCTCAAAGCGACGGAAGCGACCCTCGTCGAGTAGGCTGACGTATATGTCTAGGGCTTCGTCCTCCGCGCCCATAGCGTAGCGCGCGCGGCCGCTGTTGAGCTGGGCGCGGTATTTTTCATCGTCGCTTGGGTCGGCCTGCAGCACCTCGTCGAAGGCCGCTAGCGCCTCGTTTAAGCGAGCCGGATCCTCTAAGGCCATCAGCGCCTCGCCCAAACGCAACCACAACTGGGCGCGCACCGCGCTTTTGGGAAAGGCCTCCAGCGTTGCCCGATATTCCCGCATGGCCGCGACGTAGTCCTCGCGGTCGTGCGCCATCTCGGCCAAGTGCAGGCCCGCTTGGACGGCGATCTTTTCTTCGGCCTCGTCAAAAAGTACTCGGTAGAGCGACTGCGCTTGGTCGTCAATCCGCTGCTCCTCTAGACAGCGGGCGCGCCAGTAGCGGGATTGATCAAAGTACGGACTAGAAGGGAAAAAGGTCTCCAAATCGCGGAACGACTCTTGGGCATTGAGATATTCGCCGCGCCAGTAATACGCTTGGCCGATCAGGAACATGGCGTCGTCGACCAAGTCGCTCTCCTTGTATTTGTCGAGCACCTTGGACGCTTTGCGCACTGCTTTGTCGTAGAGTTGGTCGGCCTGCTGCGAGCGCTGCTGCTGCAATTCGGGGCCAGCCCGGTCAAAGGCCCAGTCGGCGTAGGTCTCTTCGTGTTTGCGCCGTTCTTTCTCGGCCTCGCGGAAGGATTTTTTGGCGTTGTAAAACGTATTGAAATAGACGCAGGCCGAAATCGCCAGACAACCAGTCAGCAACAGCACCAAGGGCGCGGTCCGCACGAGCTGTCTCCTAGCCTCGATGGTAATCCTGCAGGGATTGCACGCCCAATTCGGCGCGCTGCAGCGCCTCAATGCCCGCAGCCGCAGCCCGGGCCCCGGCCATTGTCGTGGTATAGGGCACGCCGGTTACGACCGCGGCTCGACGCACCGCGAAGTCGTCGTGGTAAGAAGGTTCGTCGAGAGGGGTGTTGATAATCAGATCGATCTGGCGGCTGCGAATCGCATCTTCGACGTGCGGGCTGCCCTCGTGAATTTTGTGCACTCGCTCCGCAGCGATGTCGTGCTTGCCGAGGAAGTCGCGCGTACCCTGTGTGGCCACCAACTCGAACCCGGCCGCGCGCAGTCGGCGGGCCACCGGCAAAACCTCCTCTTTATCGCAATCGGCCACGCTGATAAAGACCCGGCCGCGCGACGGCAGCAGCGAACCCGCCCCCATTTGCGCCTTGAGGAAGGCCGTGCCAAAGTCGTGGCCAATACCCATGACCTCGCCCGTGGACTTCATCTCCGGCCCCAACAGGCTATCGGCCCCGGGAAATTTTATAAAGGGCAGCACGGCTTCCTTGACAGATATGTGCGCGGGCGCGATCTCCTCGGTGAAGCCCTGCTCGCGCAAGCTGATCCCCACCATAGCTAGCGCGGCAATTTTGGCCAGCGGGCGGCCAATGGCCTTGCTGACAAAAGGCACAGTGCGCGAAGCTCGGGGATTTACTTCAATCGCATAGACCTCGC
Source organism: Gemmatimonadota bacterium (assembly GCA_028875335.1). Next base: position 1,182 of record JAPPEF010000044.1, on the reverse strand, counting down.
CTTGATAGACGGCGTATTGCACGTTCATCAAGCCAACCACGCCGAGCGAGCGCGCCAATGCGTGGGTGTGCTCGCGCATGGCCTCAATGTGCCTGGCCGGCGTGTCGTAGGGCGGCAAGGCGCAGGCACTGTCGCCCGAATGCACGCCGGCGTGCTCGATGTGCTGCATGATCCCGCCTACTACCACGTCCGTCCCGTCGGCCACCGCATCCACGTCGAATTCCTCCGCGCCTTGCAAGTAGCGATCGATGAGCACGGGCCGCTCGGGCGCGACCTCAATGGCCTCGTTCATGTAGGTTTCAAGGCTCCTGACATCGTAGGCGATGACCATGGCCCGCCCGCCAAGCACATAAGAGGGCCGCACCAAGACCGGGAAGCCAATCTGCTCGGCAATCGCGCACGCCTCGTCACAACTGGAGGCCATGCCATTCGCCGGCTGGCGGATGCCCAACTCACTCAACAACTGGCCAAAGCGCTCGCGATCTTCGGCCAAGTCAATGCTGCTGGGCGAGGTGCCGATGATGGGCACGCCCTCGCGCGCTAGTTCGGCCGCCAAGTTCAGCGGAGTCTGCCCTCCGAACTGCACGATGACGCCGTCTGGGGCTTCGCGCTCGACGATGTGCAGCACGTCTTCGATCGTCAGCGGTTCGAAGTAGAGCTTGTCGGCCGTGTCGTAATCCGTGCTGACCGTCTCGGGATTGGAGTTGACCATGATGGTCTCATAGCCGATTTCGCGCAACGCGAAACACGCGTGGACGCAACAGTAATCGAACTCGATTCCCTGGCCGATGCGGTTCGGCCCCCCACCGAGGATGGCGATTTTCTTGCGCGTCGAGCGCTGCACTTCGTCCTCGCGGTCGTACGTCGAGTAGTGGTACGGCGTGTGGGCTTCGAACTCAGCGGCGCAGGTATCGACTGTTTTGTACACCGGGCGAAGATCCAACTCGCGGCGACGCCGACGGACGCTAACCTCATCGCAGCCATTGAGATGCGCTAGCTGGCGATCGCTAAATCCCCACTCCTTGGCGTGGCGCAATAAGGCAACATCGGCGAACACGTCTTCGCGCGCTAGCTGCTGTTCGAGTTCAAAAAGCTGGTAGAGTTGATCGAGAAACCACGGATCAATGCCCGTGAGGCCATAGAGTTCGTCGTGAGTGTAGCCTTTGGCGATGGCCAGCTTGA
>JAPPEF010000378.1 GCA_028875335.1 Gemmatimonadota bacterium | reverse complement strand
ATCCTCCACGCCCTAGCCGCCAGCGCCGCCATCCGCCACGACGTCCCCCGCGCCCGCGAACACTACCGGCAAATCATAGAGATCAACCCCACCGACGAAACAGCTAAACACTACTTGGCCGAACAGGCTAGCGGGTAGAAGTCTAGAAAACTGGAGAAGATCGGGAGTTACCTTGGCTACTGAGTGTTCACCAAGTCAACGGCTCAAATCCCATGTGCTGCGTCAGCTTGCGCGCGGCTTGCGCCACCTGCGGGTGCGGGTCGTATAGCGCGGCCTCAAAGCTGTCGCGATGCGTGCGCGGGTCCAGGCGATCGAGGAATTTAGCCGCACTCAGCCGCACATGCGGTACTGGGTCTGTCAGGCCGCGCCAAAACCACTTCGGGGCCTCTTCCCCACTGCGCAGGACCAGCACCTCAATAGCCGCGCCGCGCACCGCCTTGTGCTCGCTCTCCGCGTACGGAACCAACATCTCCGGCTGAATGTCATCGCAATGCCGCATCACCTTGAGGATGCCGACCGTGCTTTGCGGCTGGCTCTCGCCTAATAGCAATACGCACCACTCGAACAGGTCTGGGTCGTCTAGGTCGGCCAAGAGCTGGAGGCCGCGCACCTGCCGCTGCGGCTTGTCCGACTCCAAGCAAGCGCTAGCCTCTTCCTCGCGATTATCAACGGGCGCTGGAATTTCGAACGCGGCCTGCTGCGCCTCGGCCTCTCGCGCTACCTTGGGCCAGACCCGCAAGTGCTCGAAGTCGATTTCCACCCCGGCAAAGCGGTCGGGGAGCCACTGCGCAGCGCGAGCGAGCAACTCCTTCTCGCCGAGCCGCGCAGTAGGCCGGGTCGCCAGCCGATTGTCAATCCAGCGGGCCAAGCGCAAGACGCCCTCGTCGCGGGCGCTGACGCCCTTGTGCGCTTTGACGCCTAACACGGCGTTGACCCAGCGGGCGATCTCCTCGGCAGTCTCTGGGAGACCCAGCCCGTAGTGACTGCGCAGCGAAGACGCGGGAATGGCTCCGTTGATCGAGATGACCCCGCCGCTTTCGCGCACCTGCCGACTGCCGTAGCGCTGGCGCAGAGTTTTCAAGTCGAGATCTACGGTTAGCACAACGGGACGATCTCGCGTGTGTCGCGATTTGGAGTGTGCCCGCTGCTTGGCGTAACTCTTGCCCCGCGAAAACCACACCCGCCGCGAGGGCGACCGCGGCTGAAAGCCATCGCGGGCGATCTGACGGGCGGCGCGGCGCGTCGTGCCGTGATAGACGATCATGATGGACCTCCTGACTAGTCAAAACGTCTGCGGTCAGAATGGCTTTCTCACTTCACAATGTCAAGTTTTTCGTTCGGTTCCCGCGTACAACGAACCAAACAGCGCAGTTCGGTGAACGGATCAGTAGGGCAGTTCCTTTGGTAATCTCGCACCCGATCCAGCCATTCAGCCGCCCAGTCGCCGCCCTGATAGCGATGCAACGTCGCCAAGGCACCTACGGCTGCGGCTTGGACGGCCCCGGGCTTTTCTGCGCTCCAGACGTCGGCACTATACTCCCTGCGGATGCCGCCTTCGATCGGATCCCAAGCCGCCTCTACATGTTGGCGCAGGTAGCGCCCCGCCAAGGCGCTGAGGTGCGTCTCCCCACGGCGACCGGCCTCGTCTAACATCGCAGTCAGCGCGACGAGGGCTGCCTCGCTATCGACGCAGGTTCCCCAGTACTCGTCAAAGTGGAAGAAGTCGCCGCGGACGGCAAAGAGCAACCCCCCCAAGTCCGGGTGGTAATGGTAGTTCAAGATGGCAGCTACAGCACGAGCGGCTGCTATTTGCAAATCGCGGTCGGCGCGGACGTGCAAAAGGCGAGTACACACGCTCAGCACTTGTGCCCAGTCATCGAGACAGCGCGCCCCCTTGGGCATGGGTTGCCCCTCTGGCGACTCGCCGACGTAATCCGCCGCGTCGCAACGCGCCAAGCTGCCCAGCACGAGCGTCCGCGCCCGTTCCCAATATCCACAGGCCGCCAGTCCCGCGGCCAACACAAGGGAACCGCGGACCGCAGCCTCGTCGCGTTCACTACCTTCGGCCACCTGCCCAGCCAGCCTCCTGTAGCGCGGCTGATCCCACAAATAGGACAGCGACCACAACAATTGACCGTCCCGGAGCGCACTGGTACCCGTGCCGTCCGCCAACAGCGTCTCGACGGACTTGGCAGCCGCCTCGGCGATCCTCTCAGTCATTGTTAGAACTGCCCGCTGCGAGATTCGTATTTGGTCGGCTTACCCAAGCTCAGACCGTCGGCCATGACCCACTCGGCCACCGTGCGCAACATCTGCTCCGGCCCAACGCGCGGGCGGCCAAATTCCGCACACAAGCGCCGACTATCCCCCAAGAGAGCGTCTGGGGCCTCTGTGCCCGTGAAGCAGGGCGTTTTCCCCATGATCTTCCCTAGCTGTTCGGCTAGCTCGCGCACGGACAAGGTATCCGGGCCGGTCAGATTGATGACGTCGGCCGGGCTGTGGCACAGAGGGAAGAAGCGGCACAAATAGGCGTTGGCGTCGCCCTGCCAAATTTGGTTGACGTACCCCATAGTCAGATCAATCGGCTCTTCCTGCCACACCTTGTCGGCGAGATCGCGGATGATGCCGTAGCGCGGCTCAGTGGCGTAAAACAGCCGCACAATCAGCAAGGGCGTCCCCCGCACCCGCGACGCGTACTCGGCGACCCGCTCGCCGCCCAAGCGCGATTGGGCGTATTCGCCCACCGGGCCCAAATCTCCACCTTCGTCCGCCCCCGGCCCCGGGGCCTCGGCATACGCATACACGTTGCCCGAACTCACATAGACGATCCGCGACTGGGCGTAGCGCGCCATCACCAAGCCGGGCAACGCGGCATTCATCGCCCAAGTCGCATCTTCATTGCCCGTGGCACCAAACTTAAACCCGGCGAGGAAGAGGACGTTGGGCGCATCGGGTAGCTCCTTTAGCGCCTCGTCGGCGAGCAAGTCGCAGGCAATAGTTTGCACGCCGATGTCCTCCAAGTAGCGCCGCTTTTCCGCATCCGTAAAGCGCGCTACCCCCACCACCTGCTGCGCCCCAGCCCGCACCAACAGCTCGGCCAAGGTAGGCCCCATCTTGCCGCTAACCCCTAACAGCAGGATCGGCCCGTCCAACTGACGCACGGCCTCCACGACTCCGGGCGTCGGAGTCGTCATGTCGTCTATGAGCGCGGCTTCGCTAACCATGTTTTATTTACCTCTCTTTTACGCATTGTACGCCCTCGGCGGCGAGGCTGAGGACCAAAGTTCGCGCGGCAATCCCCTCTTTAGCCCATGCCTGCTGCATAGCACCGGCCACCTCTGCACCCCGGTCGCTTACCAGCGCCAACGCGGTCGGCCCGGCCCCGCTCAGCGCCGCACCCAACGCCCCCGCCGCTGTAGCCGCGGCCAACACCGCTTCCATCCCCGGAACTAGACCCGTTCGATAGGGCTGGTGCAATCGATCTTGCATCCCAGTCCGCAGCAGGCTGTAGTCGCCCTGTTGCAGCGCGGCCACCAACAAGCCGACGCGCCCGGCGTTAAATATCGCGTCCCGCCGCTCAATCCGCTCGGGCAGCACGCTCCGCGACTTGGACGTGGGCAGGGGAAAATCCGGTATGGCCACAACAGCGGCCAAATCCTTCGGCGGCTCAATCCGCGCCCACGCAATCTCCTCGCCGTCCAAAGCTGCGATGACGATTCCTCCCAACACGCAGGGCGCGACATTGTCCGGGTGCCCCTCCACAGCCACGCCCTGCCGCAAGACCTCCTCCCGATCCAGCCCCATCCCGCACAACTCGGCTCCGGCAGTCAAGCCAGCGACTAGAGCTGCCGAGCTGCTGCCCAGCCCACTGGTCAGCGGAATCTGGCTGTCTATTGCCAAGCGCAACCGTCCGGGAGTCTTACCAGCCCGCGTATAGGCACGCATCATCCCCTGATAGACCGCGTTGCGCTCGTCCAAAGGCACGCTCGCGCTCCCCTCGCCCGTGGCCGCGATTTCCAAGCCCTCGCCTTCGCCTTCTTCCACTGCCAAATCCATGTACAATTCCAGCGCCAGTCCCAAGCAGTCAAAACCCGCTCCGAGATTAGCCGACGTAGCTGGTGCGCGCACCCGCACCTGTTTCACTGCCTTGTCCGTGGAGACTCTCTTATCCATCTTTACTCTAAACCTTAATCCCAACCCAATAAAACTATGCGTATTGACTCTCATCTGCACGTCTTCGCCCGCCCCAGCGCCGAATTCCCGCGCGAGATCACCTCAAGCATGCCCGCCGAGCGCGAAGCGCCCGTCGAGGATCTCTTGGCGCACATGGCCGACCACGCCATCGACAAAGCCGTGCTCGTGCAAACCGGCGGCACCAGCCTCGCGCACCACGCCTATCTACAACACTGCCTGCGCACCTATCCCGACCGCTTCTTGGGCATCGGCTTGATACCGCCCGACGCGCCTGCGCCCGCCGATCACATGGATCGCCTCGCCGAAGACGGCTCAATCATCGGCTTCCGGCTCCGCTCGCTCGGCGACTTTTCCCAGCCTATATGGGAACACGCCGCTCGCAAAGACTACGTGCTCTGGCTCTATTTGCGCGCCACCTCCGCTCCGCTAGTGCCCCAATTCCTCGCGGACTTTCCCCAAGTGCGCGTCGTGATCAATCACCTCATGGTTTGCCCACGCGAGGATCGGTTCACTTGGGACGCTAAGGGTCGCCCGCAGATCGACACAGAGATGCCGCCACCGACTGGATTCCTCGGCCCTGCGCCCGATTCGCCCAACGTCTGCGTCCACCTGTCGGGCCAATACGCCATGAGCAAGGCGGCCTATCCCTATCCCGACTTAGCCGCTTGGCACCGCAGCCTGCTGTCCGCTTTTGGTGCCGAACGCCTGCTGTGGGCTTCGGATTTCCCCTGGATTGTCGCCGACCCCGGCTACGGCGAGTGCGTCGAGGTCCTCGACCACCTGCTGCCCGACCTGAGCAGCGATCAGCGCCAGCTCATCATGGGCGAGACCGCGCGGCGCTTCCTCGGCTTTAGCTGAAGGACGCGCATAAAAAATTCTTCAGAATTACCCTGAAGAATCGAAGAACGCGATTCAGAGTTCTGCAAAATCCCTCATGAATCGTCCTTCCCCGTTTCGTCAGCCCGCAGTTTCTTCACCGCCTGTCCCACACTACGCAGCATCTCAGGCACCCCATGACCGCTGACGGCCGAAACCAAAAAACGCGGCGCGCGCAGGTCGGCAAAAGGATCTTCGAACTCCGCGGCCGGGCCCAGCAAATCGGCCTTGGTCAGCGCAATCCCAGCGGGCTTGTGCCGCATCCCCTCGTCGAAAGCATCCAACTCGCCGCGGAGGGCCTCCAACTCGCCGCGCGGATCCGGGCTGGTGCAATCAATGGCAAACAGCAGGATGCGCGTGCGCTCGATGTGGCGCAAAAACCGCATGCCTAAGCCCTTGCCCTCGTGCGCCCCCTCGATCAGCCCCGGCAAGTCGGCCAGCACAAAACTCTCGCCCTCGGCCCACTGCACAATCCCCAAGTGCGGCTCCAAAGTCGTGAAGGGATAGTCGGCAATCTTGGGACGGGCCGCGGAAAGCCGCGACAGCAGCGTGGATTTGCCCGCATTGGGAAAGCCCACCAGTCCCACATCCGCCAGCAACTTCAGCTCGAGCCGCACCACCATTTGCTCGCCCTCTCGCCCGGGGTCGGCGCGCCGTGGAGCCTGCACGCGAGGCGTGGCAAAGCGGGCATTGCCCCGACCCCCGCGCCCACCCTCCAGCAGCACCAACTCCTGCCCCTCCTCGACCATATCGCGGATCAACGCGCCCTTTTCATCGCGCAAGAGGGTACCCGGCGGCACGCAGATGATCGCGTGCTCGCCGCGCTGGCCCGTCCGGCGCTTGCCCTCGCCGTGGGCACCTCGACCAGCTCGGATGTGGCGTTGATAACGGAAATCGTGCAGCGTGTTGAGTTGAGGATCTACGCGGAAAATTACGTCGCCCCCGTCGCCCCCGTCGCCCCCGTCCGGCCCGCCGCGCGGCACGTACTTTTCGCGGCGAAACGAACAGCAGCCGCTGCCGCCATGGCCCGACTCCACCGTGATGGTCACTTCGTCGATGAACATGGGGAGCGACTAGTATTCTTCCGGCTCCGCCCGCCATCCGGGTGCCATCGCCTCGTACGTGGCACTTTCCTTGTTCCACATCAAATCCACCGAACCAACGGGGCCGTTGCGCTGCTTGCCGATGATAATCTGGGCAAGGCCCTCTAGGCTCTCGCCATCTGGGGACTTGAGATCGTACATCTCCGGGCGGTAAATGAACATCACCACATCGGCGTCCTGCTCCAAGCTGCCCGACTCCCGCAAGTCCGATAGCTGCGGTCGCCGGTCCGTGCGGCTTTCTACGGCGCGCGACAACTGCGACAAGGCCAAAACCGGCACATCCAATTCTTTCGCCATGGCCTTGAGGCCGCGCGAGATCTGCGAAATCTCCTGCTCGCGGCTCTGTGCCCTGATGTGCCCACTCATGAGTTGGAGATAGTCGATTATGACCATGTCAATCCCGTACTCGCGCTGCAGCCGCCGCGCCTTAGCTCGCGCTTCGAGTACCGAGATGCCGGGCGTGTCGTCTATGTAGATCGACGCTTCGGCCAAGCGATTGATGTTATGCGTTAGGTGCATCCAGTCTTCGTCACTCAACCGCCCGGTGCGGAGCTTGTGCAAATCGACCTTAGTCTCGATGCTGAGCAGACGCTGAACTAGTTGTATCTTAGACATTTCCAAGCTGAAAATCGCCACCCCGGCTTCGGCATTCACGGCCGCGTTGCGCGCTAGCGTCAGCGCCAGCGCCGTCTTGCCGACGCTGGGCCGCGCCGCGAGAATGACCAGATCGCCCTTCTGAAAACCCGACATCTGGTCATTGAGCTCGGCAAAACCCGTATCCACCCCCAAGACCGTGCCCGCCCCCGCGTGGATGCGATCGAGGTGGTCAACCGTTTCTCCCATCACCTCTTTCAGCCGCTCAAAGCCCTCGCCGATTTGGTTTTCGCTTAGACTGAAAAGCTTCTGCTCAGCACTGTCGATCAGGGTCTGGACATCCTCGTCGGCCGCGTACGCTCGCTCAATGACTTCGCTAGAGGTTTCGATCAACTTGCGACCCAGCGCCTTCTCCAAAACGATCCGCGCGTGAAAGTCGATATTGGCCGTCGTGGCCACTTCAGACCCCAGCTTGGCCAGATAGACGACTCCACCGACGTCGTCGAGTTGGCCGCGGCGCTTGAGTTCCTCGGTCAAGGTTAGCTGATCTACCGCTATGCCCCGCTCAAAAAGCTCGGTCATGGCCGCAAATATCCGGCTATGGGGGGCGTGGTAGAAACAGCTTTCGTCGAGGGTCTCAACGGCGCGGACGATGGCCCGTTGCTCTAACATCATCGCTCCGAGCACAGCTTGCTCGACTTCTACGGCCTGCGGCGGCATCCGCCCGAGATCTTGACCACCATTTGGACTCTGGGTCATAGTGTGGTAATCCTGAATGATTGAACGATCCGAACTGCGGATCGTCTTGTTTCTACTATCCTGCGTCCATCTGCGTCCATCTGCGGATAGCTCCAAAAACTTAGAGATCAACCCCGTCGTAGAGCTTCCGCACCCGCTTGATGTCCTCCCAAGTCGGGCGCTTCCACTGGGGATTGCGCAAGAGGGCCGCCGGGTGATACGTGGCCACCAAGGGGATGCCCTCGTAGTGGTGCGACTGGCCGCGCAAGCGGCCCATAGGCTCGCTGCTGCGGAGCAGAGTCTGCGCGGCAAAGCGGCCCAAGGTGCAGATGACGCGGGGCTGGACGATTTCGATCTGGCGCTTGAGATACGGCTCGCACTGCTCGATCTCGTCGGGCTGGGGGTCGCGGTTATTGGGCGGGCGGCACTTGAGTATGTTACAGATATAGACCTCGTCGCGGGATAGGCCCATAGCCTCGATAATCTTGGTCAGCAGTTGCCCGGCTTTCCCCACGAAGGGCTGACCCGCGCGGTCTTCCTCGGCTCCTGGAGCCTCGCCGATGAACATGATGCCGGCCGCAGGATCGCCGCTGCCAAACACAAAATTCTGCCGCGTCGAGCCCAGCCGACAGCGGGTGCACTCGCAAATCTGCTGGCGAAAGGCCTCTAGGGTATCAACTGCTGGTTCCTCTGCCTTATGCTCCACAACCGCCTCCGGTGCTGTAAACTGGGTTCCCTCAAAAGCCACTAAATCGGACAGATAGCGCCGAGCTTCGGCCAGCACGTCCTCGTTCCGCTCTTCCATGGCGACATCCTCGCTCAGTACGGGTTAAACTCCCCGCCGCGCCCGCACCCAGTCGAGGATGCGGTCGGCGACCGCGGACTTGCTCAACAGGGGCAGAGCTTCCTCTTGGCCCTCAACGTCGATCAGGGTAACGCGATTGGTGTCGCCAGCGAAACCAGCTCCCTCGTCGTTGAGCATGTTGAGCACGATTAAGTCGCCCCCTTTGCGCACCAGCTTTTCCCGCGCCCGCTCCGGCCCCTTTTCCGTCTCCATCGCAAAGACGACCAGCAACCGCTGGCCCTTGCACTGACCCAGTCCAGCGGCAATGTCCGGGTTTTCGACCAACTCGATGGAACTGGACGCCGCGCCGCGCTTGATCTTCTGCTCGGCCACCTCTTTGGCGCGGTAGTCGGCCGGAGCCGCCGCCAAAATCGCTCCATCTACTTGCTCGAACAAGGCTTGTACCGCACGCTGCATATCGCGCGTCGAGCGCACCAACTGCCGTTCCACACCAGCGGGCGCGGGCAGGGTGGTCGGTCCGGAAACCAGCCACACGCGCCCCCCACGCGCAGCAGCCCGTTCGGCTATCGCATAGCCCATCTTGCCCGACGAGCGATTGGAAATAAAGCGCACTGGATCGAGATCCTCGACCGTGGGACCGGCCGTTATCAACAACTTCAACCCATCCAAGTCGCCGCTAAAATGCGCCGCTACCGCTGCGACCAACTCCACCGGCTCGGGCATCCGCCCGCGGCCCACCGCACCCGACGCCAAAGGCCCCACCCCCGGATCGAGCAAGTGGAACCCCCGCTGCGCCAAGGTCTGCACATTGGCCTCGACCGCGGCATTGGCCAACATGTTTTCCTCCATCGACGGCGCCAGCAGGACGGGCACATCCGCGCACAACAACACCGAGGTGAGCAAGTCGTCGGCCAAGCCGCCGGCTATGCGCCCCAAGCAGTGCGCCGTAGCCGGAGCCACCAAAATCAAGTCGGCCCACTCGGCCAACCCCACGTGCAGAACGGGAAATTCTGCGTCGCGACCGAACAAATCGCTGTGCACCACGTGGCGAGAAAGCACCTCCAATGTCTTGGGCGCGACGAACTCGCCAGCCGCGCGGGTCAATACCACTCGTACCTCAGCCCCTTCAGCCGTCAACAACCGCACCATCTCCGGCGTCTTGTACGCGGCAATGCCGCCGGTAACCCCGAGCAGGATGTTGCGGCCTTGCAAGCTCATGGCTGATCGAGGCGCGCCAAGATGTGTGCGCAGGCGGCTTGGGGGTCGCAACACTCGGTATCGACGACCAAGTCGTACACCGACAAGTCGCTGATGGCGATTTGGTGATGCGCGACATAGCGCTGGGCTTCAGACGCCTCGCGCTGGCGCGTTTCCGCGAGAGCTTGCGCCAGCGGCTTGCCCTCGCGCTGTCCCACGCGCTCAGCCCGGACGGCGAGCACTGCTTGCAGCCAGACCTTGAGGGCTGGAAGCTGGTGCCGCTGGGCCATCCAGCCGGTGAGCCTCCCTTCGACGACGACCGGCGCGCTCGCCCGCGCCTGCTCAACCAAGCGTTCGTCAAGCTGGCGGTCGATGCAGCCATCGGCTTCGGCCCGCTGGCCAAATTCGGCCAAGCTCACGCCCGCCTCTTGGGCCAGCCGCCGAAAGACAGCCCCCGCATTGACATAAGCCCAGCCCAGCCGCGCACACAGCCGGTCGCACACCGTAGTGGTGCCGCTGCCAGCCAAGCCGCTGATGGTGATGATTTGCACGGATGCCATAGAAGCCTCACGCCAAGTTTTGCACCTGCTCGCGCAGCCGCTCAATCTCTTCTTTGATCTCAACTACCCAATGGGCAATCTCAGCGTCTGCGGCCTTGGTGCTGATGGTGTTGGCCTCGCGGTGCATTTCCTGCAAGAGAAAGTTCAAGCGCTTCCCTATTTCGCCGCCCTGCGCCAAGGTATCGAGGAACTGGGCATTGTGGCTGCGGAAGCGGACGATTTCCTCGACGATGTCGCTGCGCTCGGCGATCAGGGCAATCTCCGTGGCGAGGCGGTCTTCGGCAACCTCTCCGAGCGTGAGCAAGGCGGCGATCTTTTCCCGCAGCCGCTCGGCGACCTGCCCACGGGTCGCCTGCGCTCGCTCGGCCACGCGCTCCAGATGCACCCCCACCGCCTCGACGCGGGCGCGCAAATCCGCGGCGAGGGTGTGTCCCTCGGCCTCGCGCATGGCCACTAATTCGGCCAGCGCTTGGTCCAACCCCACTCGCAGCACCTCTTGCGCGACCGCGCTATCCAACTCTGTGGCTTGAACCCGAAAGAGATTGGGCAGCTTCGTCAGCAGCACTCGCTCAATCCCCACATTGAGCTGCTCTAGCCTCTTGAAGCGAGCAAAAAACGCCTTGTGCAGCGGCATTGTAGCCCGACTCTCCGCAGCTTCGATCTGAGCCAATTCAGCTAGCCGCCGTAACTGGGCCAGATAGTGCTTGGCCGCTTCCTCGTCTAACTGGGGCAGGGCTTCGGACTGGTTTTCCTCTTCCCAAGCGATGTGCGCGTTTATTTTGCCCCGACTGACCTGCGCCTGAATCCGCTCGCGGATGGCTAGCTCAAAGGGCTGGAGATCAGCCGGGCAGCGCACCTGTATGTCGAGATAGCGGCTGTTGACCGACCGCAGTTCGACGGCGAGCCGCAAACCCCGCCGCTCGGCCGCGCCGCGGCCAAAGCCGGTCATGCTGTGAATGGGGGCTCGCTCGGTCATAATTGGTTCTCGTGGGGTTGAAGTTACAAATAGGAAGGTCGCTAAGGAGCATATCTCATGCAAGAGAAGGCTAGGGGCCTCAGCGGCCTGGATCCACGGCAATGCGGACGATGGACGAAAAGCCGTCGAGCCGCGCCAGGGTCTGACCCTCGGGCGCGAATTTCAACAGCGCGTTGCCAGTCGCAATCCAAACCCGCTGCTGCACCGCGTCGAAGGACAGGGCGCTACCCCTAGGCACGTTGGTCCAGTGCTGGACCAAGGTCCCGTCGGGTGAGAAAACCGCCAGATCCCGTTCTCCCAACACCCAGCAGGCACCGCTCGCACCATCCACGGCCAAACCCACAGCTGCGGCAAAAGGCAACTCCATGTCGAGGACGCTACCCGTACGGTGCAATCGCATCAAGCTATGCCCCTCACCACCCAATAACCACACATCCCCCTCCGCACCCGCCGCCAGCGCCTCGGGGGCCGCCAGCGCGTAGAATTCAGCGGCGCGGGTACCGTCGGTCTGATAGAACAGCACCCGGCCTTGGGCTTGGTCGGCGATCCAGCAGCCCCCGGCCTGCGCGGCCAATGCCACGGGCTGGGTAAAGGTGGCATCGACTGGGAATAGGACGAGCGAATCGGCCGCGTCTACGTCTAAGGAAAAGAAAAAGACCCGCTGCCGCCCCGCGTCGACCAGCCAGCCAATCCGCGCTGCGGCGTCAATAGCCAAGTCTCCAGGCGTCTCCATGTCTGCAGCCAGCGCGGCCAATGCGCCGTCTTCCGCAATTCGGTACAGCCCAGCAAACCCCCGGTCGCTGACCCAACACGAACCATCGGTCACGTCGGGGGCGATCGTCGCCAAGTCGAAAAAGCGCCCTTGGGCAAAATGCGCGCTGCGCGCATCTGCGCTGACTTTCCACACCAACCCAGAGTGGCGGTCGGCCACCCAAGCGATTTCCGGGCCGGGCGTAGCAGACACGGGCCTGCCGCTAGGGCGTTCGTCTTCCCCAGCGACGAGCAAGCTGAGTTGGTACTCGTAGTGCATCCCGTTTTGCAACCCAGCGTCCGAGTACGCGGTCGCGTCCGGCGCCAGAGCCGGAGAGATCGGTTCCCACTCGCCCTTGGGTTGACGGCGGTAAAGTCGGTAGCCTTCAATGTCGATAAAGTGGGAAAAGTCCCATCGCAACTCGACTTGGCCATCGAGTGCCAAAGCCGTCAAAACACTGAACGACTCGCTTTGCACATCCTCGGCTTGCGGGTCGAGGGGATTGCGCCGCGGACGGTCGCTGCAAGCTAAGAGAAGCGCGGCGAGGCAACATCCTATCCAGAGGGAGCGTCTCACGATCTAGACCTAAAAAAGAGCAGGTATGAGCTGAGTACCAAGCCCACTTCCATACCGACAAACGCCGCGCCGGCCACGTGGTCAAAGCGCTTGGCGTCGGCCAATTCGCGTTGCTGGCGCGCCACGCTGGCCGAGCGCAAATAGCGGTCGTACGCGGCGTCGGCCCGCTCCTTGCTCCAGTAGGCCACCACGCCCCCTCCTACGGCCAAGGCCGCGCTCAAGTAGAGCTTCTTGCGCGAGTGCTTCTTCTTGTTCGGAGCCGCCGACATAGCTGGCAACGACCGCTGCCTAAGCATCGGACGCTCGGCCCATTGTGCCGCTAAGGCCGTTTCCAACTGGACTAACTGCCGAGGCAACTCCAACGACTCAGCCCACGTCGGCGCGACCACGGCTAGCATCAAGCACCAAGCAATCGTCTTTTTCATGCAGTTTCCCCCGCTCAGTGGCGTCCAAATACGTGGAGGACCCGCTTCTCGGTGGCGACAGTAACGACCCCCGCGCCCAAAGACACCGGCGCCAAGACCGGCCCGTCCAACCGGTATTTCCACAATAGATGTCCGTCTTGCAGATCCAAGGCGTAGAGATGGCCGTCGCTGGAAGCGCCATACACCGTGTGATCCGTGACGGCTGGACTGCTCCGTACCACACCTTCAGTGGCAAACGACCACCGCACCTCTCCAGTGGCCGCGTCTAGCCCATAGAAGTGACTGTCGGCGCAGCCTACCACCAATACGCCGGCGGCCAATGCTAGCTCCGGGGTCGGCAGAGCGCCTAAGGCACGCTCCCACACCACCTGACCGGAGTCTCGGTGCGCGGCTAGTACCCGGCCGGAAGCCGTCGCCGTAACTATCTGCTCTCCATCAAGTACGGGCTGCGAGCGCACAGCTTCCTCTAGACTCGTGCGCCAACGCTCTTTGCCGGTTGTCGCGCTCAGGGCCACCAAGTCCCCAGATGCGGTACCGGCAAACGCGAGGTCGCCACCTAGCGTCAGCCCGGTCCTCGCCAGCCCACCCAATTCGGCGCGCCACAGCAAATGCCCGTCGTCCAGACGCAGAGCCTGTACCGCGCCCTCTTCATCCACCGCGATCAGGGTATCGCCGCGCACGACTGGCACCTGACAAAACATCCCCTCGTGCCGCCAATGCTCAGTCGCCGTTCTCCGGTCCAAGACCCGTAAGCTAGGCTTGCGGCCCAGCACCCCCAGCGCGTATAGCTCCCCGGCCAACCGCCCAGGGGCACACGCCATCTTGTCGTATCCATGCTTGCCCAACAAGGCACCGTTTCGCCGGTCCAACGCATAGAGGGTGGACGAGGTGCTCAGTTGTAGGATCAGATCGCCGGCAAAGAGCGCGCCGCCCAGCGGCGAGCCGTCCATTTTGTGCGTCCACAAAAGTTGCAGCGGCGGCTCGACCCCCACGGTGCCACGCCCCGGCTCGCCGAGGTAGAGCACCTTTTCGCCACAGGCGGTCAAGAGCCAGAATCCGAGCAGGGCGTAGCGCATCTATCTAATAGTCCCAGCCAAAGAAGAAGTCCCAGCGCGTGTCGCCATCTATGGACTTAAAGTCCGTGCGCCGCGCCGCATCCAAGCGAAAGACGAAAACCCCACCCAAGGCCAAGCGCACCCCCGCGCCAAGCGCCGCACGCCATTGGTCAAAGTCGTCGTTCCACGCATTGCCCACGTCGAAAAAGAGTGCGCCCCGGAAGGCGCTAAACTCTATGGCCCCAAACGGAAAGTGGAGCAGGAACCGATCGACCAAGGGGAAGCGCAGTTCTTGGTTGTACAACACCATCTTACTGCCCCACAGCGAGCGCCAGCGATAGCCCCGCAACGTCCAACTACCCCCCAAGGAGAAAAACTCAGGTACTGCGCCGGTGGAGCGTCGGCCCATCAGGCGCAGAGCCAACGCGCTGCGCTGCGAGAGACGGAAATAGTACCGGTAGTCGCCAAAGAGCGCGATATTGAACCGCCGCGAGGTCTTAAAATCGATCGTCTGCGCCAGCCCAAAGCTGTAGCGCTGGCCTTCCAGTGGACCGGTCGGAATCCACAGGCTAGTGTCGTGGGTATAGCTGACGTAGTTGTTGGCCAGCCAGCCCGACAGCTTCCGCCCCTCGAATTGCCGGTCAATTTCAGCGTGGCGCAGCGAGAGCCGAGTGTCGATGCGGTCGTGCTGAGAAAAGGGATAGCTCAACCCAACGTGAGCACCCAGGCGCTCTTCGCGCACGAACCGGCCAAAGCGGCTCGAAAAGCGGTCGTTGAGCCGAAACACGCCCCAATATGCGTTGAGCCGCTGGCCGAGGTGGAAACGCGTCAAGGCCACGTTCAGGCCGTCGAAGAAACCGGATCGGCTGGCGGCAATGTGCGAGAGCACAAAGTGATACTGGTCGTTTCCCAGCACGTCGCTCAGAGCCACTTGGATGCCGCCCGAGGTGCCAAATTCTGGATCCTGCGAGATTTGGCCTTGAGCTATGTCGAGGCTCATCTTGCGCTCATAGGGCCGGCTGGCGACCTCGCTCTGGCCGTGCAGACTCGCCAGCGACCACGGCTCGGCCACTGCCTCCTCTATGCGCTGATAGCTGACCTCTGCGCTGTCGGCCCAGTCCACGGCGAGCTCGTAGATCTGGAAGCCGCCGCTCTCATATCCAGAAAAGAGCAGGTGCTGGCCGTCGGCCAATAGCACCGGATCAAACGCACCCGTCAACACGCGAGTCAACCGCCGGGTCGCAGTGCGCTCGCCCACTAGCTGAAGAGCATAGATGTTGTACGCACCAGCGCGGTCGGAGCTAAAGACGATGCGCTCGCCGTCCGGCGACCAGCGCGGCTGGCCGTCGTTGTGCTCGCCGCGGCTGAGGGCCGAGATTTGCTCGGTCGCCAAATCGTACAGGAACAGGTTGTAGCGACCGCGCCGTCCCCCGGACCAACGGTCGGAGCTAAAGACGATGTGCCGACCATCCGGCGACCAGTCGGGCTCGCGATCGTGATAGATGTCGCGGCGCAAGGCGCGGAGACTATCGCCTGTTACGTCAACCAGATAAATGTCGGTCCAGCCCCCTTCATCGCTGCCGGAAAAAGCCAGCCGCTGCCCGTCGGGCGCAAACGACGGCGACGCAATCGCGACAATCCCTTCAAACGACAAATCCTCCACCACGCGCTTTTGTTCCACGTCCCAGATGTACAGGTGATCGCGGCCTCGGCTTTTGGCTGCAAACGCCAGCCACTTGCCATCCGGGGAAGCGGCCAGCCGCGTCGAGAGCGGGTGCAGGGACTCAAAGACCGGCAGACGCTCGCCTTCGACCACGACCTCGGGATCGCTACCGCTGCGGCGCGCGCGGACGATCTGCGTATAGCCTTGATCGTTGCGGAAGTGGTAGAATGCGCTGCTGTCTCCGGGGACGATTTCGGGCTTGATGTTAAAGCCGCGCTGCGTGCGGGCAGTGGCCAATTCGGATGGGGGATCGCGGTCGGCAATCGCCGGCAGGTGGCGCTTGTGCAGATGGTATTGCCAAGCTTGGTCGAACTTGTCCAAGCTCTCGCCGGTCGTAATCGCAAAAATTTCGCCAAAGGTCTCGCCGCGCCACCAATTGGCAAAGAGCTGTTCGAACACGTCGGCTCCGTGCCGCGCCGCCATAAAGTGGCAGATCGACTCGCCTTCCTTGTACATCTGATAAGTGCCGTAGATGCGATACATCTCGGCGATAGACACCAGCCGCCGCGCAAAGAGCGCGTCGCGCACTATCATGTCGCCAAAGCTGTTGGGCTCGCTCGACCAGTACTCGGCCAGCCCTTCGGAAAACCACAGCGGTGCCGGGCGAAAGTCCAATATCCCGTGCTGCGCCAGCACCCGCGCGATCCGGTCAAACGTGAAGACGTGGACTAATTCGTGATGTAGCACCCGCTCGAATTCGGGCAGGGAGCCACTCAGCGGCAGCGCCACTCGTCCCTTGAGGTATTCGGTGAAACCCGCTACTCCCTCGGGCAGGATATTGGGAATGATATTCGTCTGTTCGAAGTAGATGTGCGAGGAATAGACCACCAGCGGCACCCGCCGCTGCACTGTGTGGGCAAACTTCTTTTCCAAGTCGGCGAATTGGCGCTCGGCCATTTGCGCGGCATACGCGGCCAACTCCTCCTCTTCGGCAAAGAAGTACACGTCAAAGTGCGCGGTCTCCATTTTCCGCCACGCGAATTCCGCGTACTGCACCTTGTTGCGGCCAAAGCCTTGGCCATCGGCAGCCGAGGCCACGAGCATCCAACCGCACGCAACCCAAACCAACCCGCGCATGGCAATCCTCTCTACCACGTGCCGCTCAGTGCATGTGGCGCACAAACGACGGGCTGAATGCGCCGCGCGCCACTTCGGAGACTGGCCCCTTCATCGTCAGGTCGTAGCTTGCACTCACGTCGATGTGCAAGGTTCCGCCTGGGGCCCTAACCGCCACTGGACTTTTGACCAAGCCCAGCCGCACCGCCGCACTCGCGGCCGCACACGCAGACGACCCCGACGCCTGCGTGTGGCCCGCGCCGCGCTCCCAGATCAGGATATAGATCGCGTGGGTTTCCACGGGCACGGCGAGTTGCACGTTAGTGCGCCGGGGGAAGAGCGGGTGATTTTCCAGCTTCGGTCCCAAAGAGCACAGCTCGTCTTCGGTCCATTGCTCGCCTTGTTCGCGAAAGACGATGCAGTGGGGATTGCCGACGCTGACGCCGGTAAAGGTCAAGGTCTGCCCGTCGACGTCGATCGGCTGTGCGACCAGCTCTTCGGCCTCCAGCGTGCAGGGCAGAGCCGCTGGCGCAAATGTAGCTCGCCCCATCTCCACCGTAGCCGAGCTGGCGTCGCCGTGATCGTCAATGTGCAAATCGATACTTACTAGACCGCCCTCCGTTTCGACGGTGAACTGCTGCTTTTGCACCTGACCGGTGGCGTGTAGATAGCGGGCGAATATCCGCAGGCCATTGCCCGACTTTTCCGCCTCGCTGCCGTCGGGGTTGTAGATTTTCAGGCCAAAGTCGGCCTTTTGCGACGGCACCAGCGCGAGAATGCCGTCGCTGCCCACGCCCCAATGGCGGTCGCAAATCGTGCGGATATTGTCCGGCGTCAGCTCGAAACTGAGCGCAGCCGGATCGACGGCAATGTAGTCATTGCCGAGGCCGTGGCCCTTGAAAAATTCGTTTTCCATACGTGCCCTTTCTCGTTTGTCTTATAGAACTTAGACCCCTGCTCAAGCAGGGTCAAACCAAGTTGCCGGGGAGCGGCCAGCCGGTATATTAGCCTCATGTTGTGCTTAGTCGTCGCTCTCGCGGCCGAGGCGCGGCCGCTGTTGGCTACCTACCGCCTCCAAGGCGTGAGCGGTCATCCCTATCGCATCTGCGCGGGCGAGCAGACGCACCTGATCGTCTCTGGCATCGGCAAAGTGGCCGCCGCGGCCGCCACGGCGTACCTGCGCGCGCTAATCGGCGATGCGCCAGCGGCTTGGCTCAATATCGGCATCGCCGGCCACGGCAACCAAGCGGTGGGCACGGCTCTGCTGGCGCACAAGGTCGTGGATGCAGCCAGCGGCAAGCCCTTTTACCCCACCTTCACTGCGCCTCCGCTCTGTCGCACCACCTTGCTGCACACCGTCGATCGCGTGCAGCCGCCTGCTGACGATGCTGCGTACGACATGGAGGCCAGCGGCTTTTGCGAGGCCTCGCAACGCTTTGCCACCAGTGAGCGGATCCACTGCCTCAAGGTCGTCTCCGACAACCCGCAATCCTCCTATCAGACACTCAATGCGGGAAAAGTGGAGGCTCTAATAGAATCCCAACTCGATACGGTCGCCCAAGTTGGCGAACATTTGCGAACACTCAGTCAGCAACTCCACGCGCTACACGCCGACCCACCCGGCCTTGCCGAACTAACCGCCCGCTGGCAATTCACGGCCACGCAACAGCATCAGTTGCGTGGCTTACTCGCGCGCTGGCAGGCGCTGGCACCGGTGCCCCCCGCCGTCAGCGACGACTTGCTGGCCTTGCAAAGCCGCGACGAGGTGCTAGCTCATCTTCAGCAGCAGCTAGACGATGTGGAGTTTTTTCTTATTCCAGAGGAGACGAAAGATGATCAGATAGAAGCCTAACGACAGTTGGACAACTCGAAAATAGCGTTGGCAAACGAATAGTACGGCTCGTTTGCGTTTCATCTGTACCTATACCTAAAGGAAGGAAACTGTGATGCCTCAAAAATTCTTGCTGTGGACGGTCGCCCTGCTGGGCTTCTATAACCACGTCCTAGGCCAAGACGGCCCGTACATTCAGATGGGCTTGGGGATCGCCGTTGCTCCGGCAATGGACGTGCGGGGCACCGACAACGACTGGGGCACCAAGTGCGACCGAATCATCAATCCAGACGGGTCGGAAGTGACCGATGAATGCGATTCATTGCCAGCCCCAACGGAATGGGAAAATGCGTTTGGCGGCGGCTCCGGAATCGGGTCGGGCCTCTCCCTTGGCTATCGCTGGGGAGCCTTCAGAATCGAGGGGGAATACTTCCACCGCAGCACGACCTATGACGAGCGCTCCGACATTGCCATCTTCGACGAAATAACCCTCGATAAGCAGGATCAGGAAATCGAATTGGCCATCGCCGGGGTCGATAATTTGCTAGCGCACAACCTGTTCGCCAATGCTTACTACGACTTTGCGTTGGGGCCGGCGCTAGTGTCGTACGCAGGGGCTGGAGCGGGGCTGGCAAGTACGTCGCTCTACTATTTTACCAATTGGAAGCGCAACGACGACCCCAGCCGGATTAGGACGTTTGCAGACCCGGATTTGAACGCAAAAATCGCCGGTTCAACCACGGTCGGCCAAGCGCGGCTGACCGATCGCCGCATAGGCTATCAACTGCTCGCCGGCGCAGCCTATCAGATCGGAGATCGCGCCGCTCTGGACCTCAAGTTGCGCTGGATGGCTTCCGGCGAGTTCGCAAGCGAAAAAACCGAATGGGATCAACTGCGCAGCCACGACTCCACGGTGGGGCGCGGCGAGCCGATTCTATACACTATCACCACGGACGACACCCAATTCTGGGGCGCAAGCCTCAGCCTGCTATACCAGTTCTGAGGATCGCTTTAGCAAGGGAGGAGCTATGATCAGCGCCGAACAATTAAGGATCTTTGAGGAACAGGGTGCCGTCACCATCGACACGCCTCTGACGACCAAAGAAATCGCCGCGGCCGCGGCCGCCATCGACGCGCTGCTGCCTTTTAAACCAGCCGAACCGAACCAAGCACCGCGTTTTCGCTACGGGGCGACCTGCAATTACTACGAGCCGACCCTACTGGACCTGATCCAGCATCCCTTCTTTGAAGCGGTCGCCAAACGAGTGCTGCGAGCCGATGCGATCCGTTTCTTCCAAACGGCGATTGTGGCCTCTTATCCCCAGCCGGGAAGCGAGTTCAGCTACGACCAGCACACCGATATCCAGTACAGCTTGGAGGATTGGGCTGCGACGCCACGGCGGGTCGTATGCAGTTTTTTTCTGTGGTTGACTGACGTCAATGAACGGCGTGCGCCGATGATGTACCGGCCCGGCAGCCACCGCCTAGTAGCCGTCGCCCGTTCGGCCGATCCAGTGCTGAAAGACGCGACGCCGGGAGTCCAGGGCATCAAAATGGTGAATCTGCCGCCGGAATACGCCGCGCCGCAGCCGGTTTTGGCGCAAGCAGGACAGGTGACCGTACTGACGACGTCCATGGTCCACGGCGGATCGACCAATATAGACAACGAGCCGCGCAAAACGCTGGTTATGACCTATACGGCGGCAGGAATCGAAATCGGCCTGCCCGAAAATCAGGCAGCCACCAAGCGAGAATACGACGCCAAACTAAGAGAGCTTCTGCGGCCCGAACGAACGCACCTAGTGGCTTGAGACTAAATCGAGAGTAAATATTAGCTGCGGTCTCACCGCCGGGCCTGGAATCGCTCTGTGTACACCATACCGAGCACGCCGACCAAGATCAAAACTCCACCACCAGTCAGACTCCAGGTCACTGGCTCCCCCAAGACCCAGTGGGCCAGCGCGATCTGCCCGATGGGTGCCGTAGCAGTCAGCGTACCAACCAGCACGGCACTCAACCGTTTCATGCCCTCCGAAACCAAAACAAACGCACAGCCAGTGGCCAACACGCCCAGAACGAGCACTATAATCCACGTGGCCGCCTTCGGCTCCGAGTGCAATTGAAAATGGGTCGCGGCGAGTGCGCCCGTAACCACCACGCCCATCATCATCATTGGGGCCAGTATCGCCGCGGTCCCCACCCGCGGTGCAAGCGCCTTGTTGGCGAGCGCGTAGATCCCCCAGCCCAGCCCCGAGAACAGCATCAGCACATTGCCCAGTACATAGCGCGGAGCGAACAGATGACCCACATCCTCGCGCGCACCCACGATCACTGCGACTCCGGCCAGCACCAGCGCCATACCTGCCATTTTCCCTGCACCCAACCGCTCGCGCAGCACGGCGACGGCCAGCACCGTTAGCACGACGTACTGCACCTGGACGACCAACGAGCCAGCGCTAGCCGTGGTATAACTCAGCGAAAACGCATAGAGCGAGAAGTTCAGGCTCATGCCCAGCCCCCCGATCACATGCCACCAAGACCATTGAATGTCCCGCAGGGTATAGCCGCGTGCGAAAAAGGCGACCGACACGACCGCCGCACCTTGTAGCAACCGAAGAAAGGCGATCGTGAACGGATCGAAAACGGGAAAGAGCAGTTTCACCAGCACCGGGATGACGCTCCACAACGCGAACACCCCCAGCATACACAGTATCCCGATCCCCATCCTGCCGATCCCTCTCCTGTGAGTTCCTGTATTTAGGTTTTAGTTGTTACACATTGGCTAATCGCCCGGTTATCGTGGACGATACTTGTTACTACTGGGTGATAGCAAGCCGGACATTCAGTGTATCCAACACTCTAAAGAGCGTGTCGATCCGCGGGTTGCCCTCGCTGGATAGCGCACGGTACAACGCCTGCCGCCCCAGACCGCTGGCTTCGGCGATGGAAGACATTCCCTTGGCCCGGGCGACGTTGCCGAGAGCCTTGGCGAAGTACTTCGGATCGTTTTCTTCTAGCGCTACGTTGAGATATTCAATCAACGCCTCATCGTTATCGAGAAAATCAATTACGTCGAATTTTTTGAGCTTCATGATGCCTCCTTATATCTCGCTCGCCATTTGCTGAGCGCGTTTGATGTCTTGCCGCTGCGTCGATTTGTCGCCACCGCATAGCAGGATCACGACGGTGTTTCGCCGAATTGCGTAGTAAGCGCGATAGCCCTTGCCGACATTGATTCGGAGTTCGCTGACTCCGTCGCCAACCGATTTGTGGTCTCCAAAGTTGCCGTCTTCGATGCGTTCAATTCGGGAAACAATCGAGACCCTGGCGCGTCGATCGCCGAGTCGCTTGAGCCAATTCTCAAAGACCTCGGTATAGACGATTTCCATAGTCGCAATGTCCCTTTTTGAGGACATATTGTCAAGTAGATTCTTACGTATGGCAGATCACTTGCTTATACTTAGAAGTCTGTAGAAATCATTTAGACTAGTCACCTGTTTGCTGCCCATGTTCGATTTCATCTACGCCGAAGAGTCCATCCTCGACCACCCGCGCACCCGCGCCCTACTCGATCGCTTCCCCCGCGCTCAGCTAGTCCCCTGTACTCGTTACGGCGAGGTCTTCAACCGCACGGCGCAAAACTTCCGCCTGCAAAAGCGCCGCCCCGCGCTCATCCTCGCCCACAAGGCCGGACGGCGCGTCCTCCCCGCCCCCGACGGCTACGGCATCGGCGGCGAGCGCAATTACTATTTCTCGCACCTGCTCAACTGCCCCTACGACTGCCGCTACTGCTTCCTCCAAGGCCTGTATCGCTCGGCGCACCTAGTCCTCTTTATCAACTACGAGGACTTCCAGCAAGACATCGCCGCGCACATCGCCGCGCACGCATCCGATACGCCCTATTTCTTCTCCGGCTACGACTGCGACAGCCTCGCGCTGGAGGGCATTACCCACTTTACAGCCGACTTCCTCCCCTTCTTTGCCGACCACCCGCAGGCGTATTTTGAGCTGCGCACCAAGAGCGTGCGCATCAAGACCCTACTCGCCACCGAGCCGCTGCCTAACTGCGTCGTCGCCTTCAGCATGACTCCGCCGGCACTTGCCGACCAATTCGAGGTCGGCGCACCATCGGTGGCCCGGCGCTTAGAGGCCATCGCCGCCCTACAGGAACGCGGCTGGCCCATTGGGCTGCGCTTTGATCCACTGCTCTACGACCGCGCCTACGAGGAGCGCTACCGCGACCTGTTCGCCCTCGTGTTCTCGCAAGTCCGCCGCGATACCCTGCACTCAGTCAGCCTAGGCCAATTCCGCCTGCCGCAGGGCATGTACAAAACCATGCACAAGCTCTATCCAGACGAAAAACTTCTCGCTTATGGTTTGGAGGAAAAAGACGGCATGGTCTCCTATCGGCCCGCCTTGGCCCAAAAGCTACACGACTTTTGCGCGGATCAATTGCTCCAGTACATTCCCGCCGAGCTTTTCTTCCCCTGTCCATCCACCACCCTACAGGTCTGATATGCGCGTCTTAGTCACCGGTGCCAGTTCCGGCATTGGCCGCGCCGTCTGTGAGAAGCTGCTCGCCGACGGCCATGACACCATTGGCATTGCCCGCGACTTCGGCAAGTTCCCCTGCGATGACCGCCGCTTTACGTCGCATACAATCGACCTCGCCGACCTCGATCAACTTCCCGCCCATCTACAAAACCTCGTCGCCACCTACCCGGCCCTCGACGCCCTAGTCCTCAACGCCGGAGTTGGTCGCTTCGGCGCTCTAGAGCAATTCTCCTACGACCAAATCCGCGCGCTGATCGACCTCAACTTCACCAGTCACGTCTTCGTCGCCCGCGCTTTCCTCCCCTCCCTCAAAAAGGCCGGTCGCGGACACTTGGTCTTTATGGGATCGGAAGCCGCGCTCACCGGCACTGCCCAAGGCAGCTTGTACTGCGCGGCCAAGTTCGCCCTGCGCGGCCTCGCCCAAGCTCTTCGCGCCGAGTGCGCCCGCACTGGCGTCCGTGTCACATTGGTCAATCCCGGCATGGTCCAGTCGCCCTTTTTCAACGAATTGGACTTCCGGCCCGGCCCAGAGCCCGATAACTACATCCTGCCGGAAGACGTCGCCGAGGTCATCGTCCAAGCTCTGACCGCGCGTGACGGCACGGTGCTCGACGAAATCAACCTCTCGCCACAAAAAAAAGTGATCGAATTTGGCACGCGGAAGAAAAAGTAACCGGCGCTAGCTGTTTGGTGTTTAACCTGTACCCATCGCAAGAAAGCCAACGGCCATGCTCCAACGCACCTTCCTTGTCCTGCTCATTGCCGCCTGCACCCTCTCGTCCGGCTGCGCCACCGTCCGCCGCGAGCTAGGTTACGCCCTGATTTCCGACAAAACCGAAATCAAACTCGGCGCGAAGTTCGCCACCCAAATCGAAGCCCAACAACGCCTCCACCCCGACCGCGGCCTCCAATCCTACATCCAGCGCGTCACCAAGGCCCTACTTCCCCCAGCCATAGAAGACCGCCCCGGCATCCGCTACCGCGTTAAAGTCCTCGACGATCCCAAACA
>JAPPEF010000162.1 GCA_028875335.1 Gemmatimonadota bacterium | reverse complement strand
GGTGATGGACCGAGCGCCAGACGTTCTCCGTTTGCGCTAGCATTGCGTCGTCGCAGAAGATCTGCGTCCCAACGTGTTGGGGCATCGGAAGGCCTCCTCTCTCAGACGGGCAGGGACGTGAACTGCAGGCCGTACAGATCGGCGTCGCTGAGGGCGAAGCGCAGGCGCACTGGTTTGCCGGCTAGGCTGCGGACGTCGGCGATGCCCTTCCAGGTGACCATGCGATCTAGGTAGTCGCCGTAGATCTCGTTGCAGTCGCGCAGGGTGTACCCTTTCAACGCCTTGCCATCGCCGTCCTGGATCTCGACGCGCACTGAACCGGCGGCGGAAGTGCTCGTGTTCAGGCTCAGGGCACCGCCGGCGAAGGTGAAAGGCCGCGTGATCAACTCGCCCCCCTTCAGCGGCGCGTTGGCGGACACAAAGCCGTCCACGCGCACCGTGAAGCGACGCAGCCGGCAGGCGTCGCCGCGGTAGTAGCCCTCGGTGGTGAAGATCGATAGCTCCTTCGGCGCGGTCGGCAGGTCGTTAGCCGTCTCCAGAATGCCCCAGGCCGTCATGTTGTTGCGGTTCTCCCAGCGCTCCGGCTGCAGCCCGGGCCGCAGGAATGCCTCGCTCCAGCGCTTGAAGTGCAGGCCGTCGCGGCTGGTCATGTACACCGCGTCCGAGACGCCGTGGGCCGTGTTGCCGGGAATGCCGCGGTCCGGAACAAAGCGCTTGGGGAAGCCCATGTAGATGTGCGGGGCCCGGTGGTAAGGGGTCACCGCGTTTGTGTAGAGGTGCTCGACTGGGGCGTCGCCGAGGTTGAGCCACTGCGGCTTCGTCCACCGGCGGAAATCCTTCGAGGTGCAGGTCATGATGTTGCGCACGCGCATGCCGTCGGGGTAGATGGAGTCGCGGTGGTAGTCGACGTAGCAGCCGCGTAGCGGGTCGTAGAAGGCGAGGTTCAGCGAGTCGAAGGCACCCTCGGTGATCACCGGCTTCTCCGATATCAAGCTCCAATGTACGCCGTCGGCCGACTTGAAGGCGTAGAGGGCCTGCTCCTCGGTGGTGCGCGCCAGCGCGCTCCCCAAGGCTTTGTACTCTTCCCCCTCCCGGCAGTCCGGGTTGCGGTCGCGGAAGGGCGCGAAGTTGTGCGCGCCGATGCCGTCCCAGACGATGTTGTTGCGCGTCGAGCCCTGGTAGTTGACCAGGCCCAGCTCCGGCCGGTACCACTCGATGCCGTCGCGGCTTTCGGCGTAGCATACGACCGGCCGGTAGTGGTTGCCTGACGGGTCGTAGTGCGAGCCGCGATAGTAGGCGCGGAACAGCTTGCCGTCTTGGAATACCGTGTGGTAGGCGCTGGTGTTGCCCTCCCACGGCGCGTCGTGGTCGATCGCCACGTTCCGCGGCACTGGCTTCTGCAGGCGCAGCTCGACGTTAGAGAGCCGCTCGATCAGGTAGTCGTCGATGAACAGCTCGCGCCGGTTGCCCAGCTCGATGACGCCCGTCGGGGTGCTGTTGGCGGTCTTTCTCTTCGTCTTCGTCTTCGATCTCTTTCTCTTGGCCATCTCCGGTTCCCTTTCTGTATTGCGGACCACTCTGCCGACCATCTGCGCCGGCGCTAATCACAGCCAAAACGTCTCTCCGGGCAACGGGCCATGGTACTCCTCTCATCGTCCTGTTCCTAGTCTCCCTGCGCTGCTTGGCCGGGACGCGACCGCCTACCGCCTTCAGATCTGAGTCAGGAAGCTGCCCGTGTGCCCGGTGGCGTAGTCGATCACTAGGAATACCCCAGCCCCGACGATTTCGCCCAGGATCAGGCCCAGGAAGAAGGGTCGCAGGTTGCGGTAGAGGCGCACGCCGCCGTAGCGCAGGATCACCAGCTTCAGGAACCAGGCCAGCAGGGCGCTGCAGAAGATGTGGCCCGTCTTCCAATTGGCGGCGATCGTGAACCCGAGCGGGTTGAGGGGCCACCACAGGAAGTGGTGGCGTGCCCACATGAGCGCCGCCATCACGCCCGCCCCGATGCCCATGAACTGATAGGCGTCCCAGCGCGGGCCTTCGGGTTCGGCGGCGATGCGCGGGGCCATGTCCATGGGTCCGAAGTGGGTAGATTGCCAGGAGAAGAACAGGGGGTTGAGGTTGATGCCGCCGTGCTCGTACGCCATGACTAGGGTGACGTAGGAGGAGCCCGCCAGGCTGACTAAGATGGCGAGGACAATGGCCCAGAACAGCCGACGCTTCTGGCCGCGGATCATTTCGCTCATCTTCAGTCCGTTGGCGACCGAGGCCATCACGAAGGAGCGGACCTCGGCGTGCCAGCCGTAGGAGAAGCCGAGTGCCACCAAGCCTTGGGTTCCGATGGAGGAGGTGCCAACCGCGGAGATCGCGAAGGTCGAGGTCATCAGGGGCGGACGCATGGCCGGGATGCCGCCCTCGGCGACCACCCGCGTCAGCGCCATGAACAGGATCATGGCGCCAAAGACGAACAGCACCGCCACAGGGAAGGGCAGGCCGATCGTCCACAGCCAGACGGCGACAGTCAACAGGCCGGCGAGCAGCCCGAAAAACGCCTGTCGATAGGAGAGGATCTCGCCGCTGTCATCGACCTCCCGCAACCCGCCAACGGCCTTCGCCACCACATCGCGCAGGTGCCGGCGCGCCACCCACAGCCCGACGACGACGAAGGCGATCATCGCCCCGAGACCCTGGTGGGCCAAGAAGGGATCTTCGGAGTAGAAGTCGATCCGCTGCGTGCTCTGCACGCCGAGCGTGTTGAAGATGCCCCGCTGTAGCCTGACGAGGACGTAGAAAACCCAGATCGAGGCCGAGATGTCGAGGTTGACGAAATAGAAGAACCCGGTCCAGGGCGGGCTGAACCAGAAGCTGAGCCAGGTGTTGCCGAACAGGGGCACGCCCACGGCGCGCTCGAAGCGGGGAAACTCCGGAAAGTAGGAGTGCACGCCATTGACGCTCAACAACAGGAAGGAGACGGCGAAGCCCAGCCACATGGTCTTGTTGGTGAAGAACGAGCGGCCCACGACACCGCTGCCCTCCTGGCGCATCATCTCCATCGGCACTTGCACCAGCGCGTAGCTGAGCTTCTCGTTGTCGACCCACTGTTTGCGCATAATGACCATCGCGCAGATCATTGCGAAGCCGAGGGCGAGAAAGAAACCGAACCACAGGCTCAGCGGCACGACCCAAGCGCCCCAAGGGATTGAGGCCCCCTCGGGCAGCCCCTCAAAGAAGTAGCGGGCCACGTTTTCGCCGCGCGGGATCATCCACTGGGGGATGTATTGATTGTAGAGGTAATCCCAGTTGTTCTCGGGCGTGGCGTAGTAGGTCGACCCGAGGAGGCAGGGGATCATGAACTGGGTGAAGCCCATGCCAGGGATGCAGCAAGCCACCACCAGCATGATGTAGATCGTGATCAGTTCCGCCCGAGTCAGCGCCAGCCATCGGTGGAGGAGGCCGACCGCGGCGCTGGCTAGGACGAGGAAAAAAAATAAAAAGAGGGCCGCCGGGGTGCTGAAGTTGAGGGTCAGGTAGGAACCTTGGATCGCATTGGTCGCGTAGGTATCGCAAATGTTGAGCACTAGAGCCAGCACTGCCCCAATAAGGATGCCCCGCAGAGGGATCCCCAGCAGATCCCGCACCTGCTGTCGGTCCCCCTGTGGAGGTGCCGTCATCGGGGGCGTGGCTGGTGGTGCGTCGCGACCGACCAAAATGGTGTAAAAATGTACGCCAAGCGCGCCGTTCCAAGCGCGCCGTTTTTCTCATGGTTTTGAGGCATAACTCGTATCAGGCGCTTAATTTCTTATTTTGATTTCTTTATCTGATTTTTGTCCTAAATTTAGGCCCGAAAAGCCTAACTTGGCAAGCATCCTCCTCTGATATTTCACTCATAACCAATAGGGCGTGCTCTGATGGCTCAGGTTCTATCTAATCGCACCGTTGTCCGGGACGGTTGGCACAATATGTGTTCCGACCTCTGCTTCTGGCGGGACACCTTCTGGCTGGTCTATGATCGGACTTCGGCACACACAGCGCCTGACGGCGTCATCGTTCTGCTGAGATCGGCGGACTTGAGACGCTGGGACGAGGTCGCCGTCTTCAGGACGCCCAACGATGCGAGGGACGCGAAGCTCGCGGCTACCGACGATGAGCTCTTCGTGTTCTGCGCCGACAGCAGATATGAACCGATCGCCGGACGGAAGCGGCAGGTAATCTACCCTTACGTCTTCGTTTCGGACGACGGCTACAGTTGGTCGGCACCGACGGGAATACTCGACAGAAACTACTGGCTGTGGCGCGTGAGGATACACGACGGGGTCTTCTACTGTGCCGAAAAGGGGGGTGAGTTCCTTTCCAGCCAAGACGGCCGCAACTGGACGTTCGTTTCCAGGATTCCCGATGGTGAGGGCGCAACCCCGCAGGAGCTGCAGGAAGCCCGCGAGCTCGACCACCGCACGACGCCGCGATTCAACGAAGCGGACGTCATCTTCCGACCGGACGGAGAGCTGTGGTGCGTATCCCGGACGAGGGAGCCCGACCAGCATTCGCTCCTCTACACTTCCATCCCCCCCTACAAGGAGTGGTCGTGCGTGGACCTCGAGACGCTGATCCACTGTCCGGCGCTGTGCGAATCGGGAGGGAAGGTGTACGCGGCCGGGCGCCGCGACCCCACCGCGCCCTGGATTCCGCAGCACTCGCCCGCGGGCAATACTGGGATCTTCCTGCTAGGTCGGGATGGAGTGACGCCGGTGTTCGCGCTGCCGAGCGACGGGGACGCGGCCTATCCGGGTCTTCTCTCGCTCGAGGCGGACCGGCTGATCATCAGCTACTACTCGCAGCACGCCTATCTGAGCGGCGTGGTCGAGGGCGAGAAGAGGCACCTCCCCCACATGGAGCGGTGGGGGGCTCTCCGGCGAGACGCGCCCCCGCCCGGCTACGAGTTATCGCACTTCAAGACCGGGCCTGCCGACATCTTCGTCGCCGAAGTCGATCTAGCGGCCGAGAACGTGGAGGCGTCATTCTGAGGTTCGATTCCCACACGTTCCCGCCACTCGTCCTTATTGCGACCAAGCTTGAGGATCTAGCCCGAGACTATGTGCGGCCTCGACGATGTGGCTCCAAGTCGTGTCGTCGATGGGAATACCCTCTTCTTGGCGCTGGTGTCCTGTGCGGTATTCGGGGTCGCCGGGCAGTTGTATCTCGCCGATGTGCGGATCGACGCGGCTGGTGGATACATGGCGGATTAGACTTTCGAGTTCGTCGAAGTAGTAGTCCATTTCGACGAAGTGCTCGATGTTGTACACCGTCAGGTGCAGCCCGTTGCTCTGCATGACAGTCTCGCCGCTGGCACAGCCCTGACCGCTGAGGGCCCCACCTAGAATCTCAACTATCATACTCAAGCAGTACCCCTTATAGGCCACCGGACCGCCGAAAGGCAGGATCGCACCGGGCGGATCGCCGACAAATGCCTCTGGATCGGTAGAGGGGTTGCCATCGTGGTCGATGATCCGGCCCTCGGGTAGCTGTTCTCCTCGGTTATAGGCGACGCGGACCTTGCCCTCGGCGCAGACCGAGGTGGTCATATCGACTAAGAGCGGCTCGGCGTTGCGCCGAGGTGCGGCGCAGGATATCGGGTTGGTGCTGAGCTTGCCGTCGATCCCACCGTAAGGAGCGATCTGGCGCCCGAGGTGACCGGCGTTGCAAAAGGCTAGACCAATCATGCCTTGGCGGGCAACCTGTAGCGGATAGGCTCCCACCCGGCCAACGTGCCCGCAATTGCGCAGGGTGGCGGTAGCGACCCCGTACTGGGCGGCCTTGTCGATGGCTAGCTGGGTGGCGAACGTCCCGCCGATCTGGCCCATAGTGCCGCCGCCATCGACGACCACCGTGCAGGGTCTTTCGCTGACAATAGAGGGCTGGCCTTTGGGATCAAAAATGCCTTCTTGGATCTGTTCGACGTATTCGTAGAGGCGCAGACTGCCGTGCGAGTCGTGCCCGTAGAGAGAGGACTCGACTAAGTGGTCGGTCACGGCGCGGGCGCTGGCGGGAGGACACCCAGCCGTCTCGAAAAGCTGGTACCCTATCTGGCGCAGGTCGTCGGGTTTGATGTGCGGCATTAGTTGGTTGCTCCCTCGAGGACGCGCTCGATTTCTCGTTCCCAAGTCTCAGCGACTCGCACGCCGTATTCGGCTTGGCCACCCGTGGCTTCCGGCCCCACCAAGATGGGCTGGCCGCGTCGTTCGCCGATGAGGTTGGCGCGCTCGACACAGGCGGTGTGCAGGAAGTGGAAGGCAAGTCCGGCGCGCTCGCGATTGGTGGTATTTGCCTTGGTGGCGTGGGCGGTGCCGTAGCAGAAGAAAACGACGCCACCGGCCTTTAGCTCAATGGGCATGGCGCGCTCCTCGGGTACTTGGCAGTGGATGTGGTGATCGGAGTAAGGATCGCGGTCGTGCGGGTATTCCTCCTTGAAGGAATCATGCACGACGTGGATGGTGCCATTTTCAATGGTGGCGTCGTGAACGGCAACCCACATGGCAGTGCCTTTTAAAGGGTCGTCTATTTTGAAATAGGCGTTGTCTTGGTGCCAGTCCGTGCCGATGCCGTGCCCGGCCGGCTTGAGAAACATCTGGTCTAGATGCAGGATGAAGGGCGTGCCGATGAGTTGTGAGACGGCGACGGTGATTTTTTCGTCAAAGGGCAGGGCGCGAATGAGATCGCTTTTGTCGTACAGGGGAATCAGTTGCAAGTTGACTTTGGTGGTGGAGGGAGTCTCGCCGTCGCCCTCGGTGGCGACATTGCGGACCAGACCCTCGCGTTTGAAGCGCTCGACTTCGGCTTGTATGGCTTGGACTTCGCGGAGTGCAAAAAAATCGGGCACCGCAACGTAGCCGTGATTTTTGAAATGGGTTACTTGGGCGTGGGAGAGAGACACGGGTGGTTCCTCGTCTTGTGCAGGGTGGCGGGACTAGGTTGCGCGCTGAGATGCTTGCGCCAACTCGCATAAGAGCGCGGCCGCAGTGCGGATGCCGCAGTGAAAGTCGCGCATGGAAAAGCGCTCGTTGGGGCCGTGCCAATTGTCGGTGATTTGCCCTAGACCAATGAGCAGGACCGGTGCCCCAGTCACCGCGGCAAAATCGACGACGATGGGGATGGAGCCGCCTTCGCGGGTAAACACCGGCTCGATCCCGAATCCCTTGCGCATCGCCGCGAGCGCTGGCTTGACTAGTGGATGGTCTAGATCCAAGTAGTAGGCCAGTGAGCAATGCTGGTTTTTGAACTCGACGCGGGTGGCTGCGGGCAGTCGAGAGCGGATGTGCCCTTCGAGGGTGGCTTGGATGTGTTCGGGATCTTGGTCGGGCACTAATCGGCAAGAGATGGCCGCTCGGGCGACAGCCGGGATGACGGTGCGCGGACTGCCGCCGCTGAGGAGGTTGATGTCGAGCGTGGGACGAGTCCAGCGCCTTTCGAGAAGGGAGTATTCCCGTTCTCCCACCAGCGAGGGCACGCCCAAGGTGCGGCAATAGGCCTCCTCGTCAACCGCTAGGGCGGCGTAGAGGCTTTTTTCGCGAGCTGAGAGCGGCTGCACCCCCTCGTAGAAACCGGGCACAGTGATGTGCCCTTCGGCGTCAATGAGGCCGGACAAGGCGTTGACGAGAAGTTGATTGGGATTGTGGACAATGCCGCCGAAAAGGCCGGAATGCACATCCTGCACCGGCCCAAAAACCTCGACCTCGGTATAGACAATACCGCGCAGACCCACAGTCAGCGAAGGCTGGTTCGGCCCGTACATGCTGGTATCGGAAATCACCGTACAGAGTACCGGAGCAAATTCATCGAGCCCGCCCTCAGCCACAAACTGGCTCAACGCAGCGCTGCCGCATTCCTCCTCGCCTTCGATCAGGAAGACCAGATTGAACGGAAGTTGATTCCCATTGGCGAAGACGACTTCCGCGGCCTTCAGGTGCGCAAAGCTGGGGCCCTTATTGTCGCTGGCTCCCCGGGCGATGAGGAAGCCGTCGCGCTCCTCGGCGGCAAAGGGATCCACCTCCCAAGCCGAGCGCGGATTGTCCACCCCCTGCACGTCGTAATGACCATAGATCAAGACGGTGGGTCGGTCCTGCGAGAACGCGGGGCTGCGGGCGAGAACCAAGGGATTGGTATCGGGCCTCACTTGGACCTTCTCGACCGCAAACCCCATTTGCTCGAATTGGCCGACGAGGAAATCGGCCGCTTGGGCGAGGGCGTCGCCTGTGGCAGCATCAGCACCAGCACTGACGCTGGGAATGCGGATAAAGGATTTCAGTTGTTCGATATAGGCCCGCTGCTGCTCGTCGATGCACAGCAGCGCTTTTTCCAAGACTATGCCTTCCTCTCGCATCGCTTCTCTGCTCTTTGATCGTCCTTCCCGCCCTTCAGCTAGCCCACTATCGCGCATCTCGACCAACGGTGGTGCTCTTGCTGAGGCCGGGGTTATTCGTTAGGTTTCTACAACACAAAAATTGACAAAAATTGAGAATCAAGTCCGATTTGCCCGCCTTGCCCGCTTCCTGCAACTGTGCAATATAAGTTTTTACATCGGGCTGTAAAGTTCCGTTCATCATCCTCTTGGATAGTCGTATAACCCGCAGCGATGAGCGGTTGACTTTTCTCAGATTTCTATATCTACTACCGTTTACAGGAAGGAACGCATTGGGAAATGGGAGAATTACCTGTTGCTATTAATGGCTTTGGTCGAATCGGTCGCTTGGTATTCAGAGCGGCCATCGAGCAAGGTGGGCTCGAGGTCAAAGCCATCAACGATCTAACCGACGCCAAAACACTTGCCCACCTGCTCAAATACGATTCCACCCACGGCCGCTTCGCCGGCGAAATAGAGGTTGTGGGCGACGACTTGGTCGTCAATGGCAAGGCGATCCGCATCTTGGCCGAACGCGAGCCCGCCGGCTTGCCATGGGGTGACTTAGGGGTCGAAGTGGTGCTGGAGTCGACGGGATTTTTTACCGAGGCTGACAAGGCACGCGCCCATATCGACGCTGGGGCCAAGAAGGTCGTCATTTCCGCTCCGGCCAAGGGCGCGGACATAACCGTGGTCATGGGCGTCAACGAGGAAGCCATCCAAGCGGACCACGAGATCATTTCCAATGCCTCGTGTACGACCAACTGTTTAGCCCCAATGGCCAAAGTCTTACACGAAAAATTCGGCCTCGTCAAAGGCATGATGAATACGATTCACTCGTACACCGGCGACCAACGCCTGCTCGACGCCCCACACAGCGACATGCGGCGGGCGCGCTCGGCGGCGGCATCAATGGTACCCACAACCACGGGGGCCGCAGCCGCCGTAGGTGAGGTGCTACCCGAGCTCGACGGCAAGCTCGACGGCTTGGCCATCCGCGTGCCAACCCCCGATGGTTCGTTGACCGACTTTACTGCCGAACTCAAAAGCGCAGCGGACGCCGAAGAAATCAACGCGGCGTTCAAAGCCGCCGCGGCTAACTCGCTGGCTGGCATCCTCGAGTACTCCGAGGAGCCTCTGGTTTTGGCCGACATCATAGGCAACCCGCACTCGTGTATTTTCGACTCGCTGTCGACGAATGTTCTCGAAGGAAATATGGTCAAGGTCCTCGGATGGTACGACAACGAATGGGGCTACTCCAACCGCTGTGTGGATTTACTGCGCAAGCTCGGCCAATGATTCAATACGAGGCCCTGCGCCTTAAGCAGAGAAGGA
Source organism: Gemmatimonadota bacterium (assembly GCA_028875335.1). The sequence goes on along the minus strand of JAPPEF010000162.1, from coordinate 14,394 downwards.
AAGGCGAAATGTATGTTTGAGGAAGTCTGGAGAGCTTACGAAGAAAACGAACTAAGCCACAGTGCGGCCCATCATCTGATGGCGGTCCACGAACTGCGCGAGGCGCACGGCTACGCCCGCGTCTCGGATGTCGCCAAGCATCTGAGCATCACCAAAGGCAGCGTCTCAACAGCCATGAAGCACCTCAAGGAGCGCGGCTATGTGCAAGAGGATCTCAATCGCTTCCTCGAACTTACCGAACAGGGCTTGAAAGTGGTGCAGGAGGTCGAGGAAACGCGCTTGGTCGTACAGCGGTTCCTCAAAGATGCCCTCGGTATGGATGAGGACGACGCCATGATCGACGCCTGTAAGGTCGAACACCTAATCAGCACGGAAGCGCGGATGCGGCTGGTCCATTTTCTGCGCGTGTTGTTTTCGGAAAAACCTGCGGCCAATGGGTTCCTCCAGATGTTCCGCGAAGATGCCCTAGAGTCTAGCAACGGCGACGTGAAAGCGTGAAACCTCTGCGGTCTGTTATGGCTGCCCCATAGTTGCCCTAGCAGAGAGCGAGTAGATTCTGAGAGGACATAACTTCTATCTATCAGGCCGGACGTCGTCCGGCCTTTTTTGTGAGCGGACCATGCTAGGTTTCCTTCAGCGACAATTTCTGCCCGTTGGTTTGTTGGTCGTGGCCGTGGTGGGTTTCTTCTTTCCCCGTCCGGGCCTCTACATGGCCGAACTGCCCACGCAGTACATCGCGGTTGGCCTCATCTTTTTCCTTTCGGGGCTGATGCTGAAGACCGACGAAGTCCACGCGGCTCTCGCTGCGTGGAAGGCGACGTCTTGGGGGTGTGTTTCGATTCTCTTCGCCACGCCCTTTATAGGTGCGGCGATCGCATTCCAGCTTCCGATGGAGCCCGCCTTCCAATTCGGTCTGGCCCTGTTCTGCTGCATGCCGACGACCCTGACCTCGGGCGTGGCGTTGACGGCGCAGGCCAGAGGCAACGTAGCCTTGGCCTTGCTTTTGACGGTGCTGACCAATATCGCCGGCATCTTCACGGTCCCCTTCGTGTTGGCGCATCTGCTGAGTTCCCTAGGCCAAGTCGAGCTTTCGGCTAGCGATCTGTTCGCCAAACTCTGTCTTTCGATCTTGCTGCCCTTGGGCGTCGGCAAGTACCTGCGGCGCTTCGCCGTCGATTGGGTCGACGCCCAGCGCTCGCGGTTGACTTTGGCCAGCAACGCGGCGCTGATCTCGATTCCGTGGATGAAATTCAGCGAGTCTTCTGGACGGCTAGCCCAGATAGAACCTGCGAGCTTGTTGATTCTGGTAGTGTCTGGATTGGCAATCCACGCACTCTACCTGCTGCTCAATGGCGGCGCTTGCGTGCTTTTGCAGCTCGAAGCGGCGGCGCGCAAGACCGTTGTGCTGATGGCGAGCCAGAAGACCTTGCCGGTGGCGATGACGGTACTGGCGTTTTTGCCGGATTCGGCGGTGTCGCCCGAGCAGAAGGGGTTGTTAGCAATACCTTGTATTGTGTTTCACCTAGGGCAGATTTTCATGGATTCAGTTATCGCGACGCGGTGGGGGAACCGTTCAGTAGGTTAGGTGTTCTCACAGTGCAGACTATGGCTCTCTTTTAACGGAGAGGAAGACTATGCGATACTTGATTGCGGCAGCATGGATCGCCGTTTCCCTCCTTGCTTGTGGCGACTCGGACTCTGTTGTTGGAGACAACAATGGAGACCAGCGGACCGAGGAAGGCGACCGTACACAGCTAGCGGAAATGCGACGAGAAATCGACGCGCTCGTCGGCGACGCCGCGGGCGTGTCGATTGAGGACTGTCGCTACGCGGGCGTGGGCTCCAAGCCCTGCGGTGGCCCTTGGGAGTTTATAGTTTACTCCGCCTCGTCAACCGATTCGACGGCACTAGTCGAGCGGCTGACAGCGTATAACGCCTTTGAAGCCGAGATGAACGAACTCTATGGGTATGCTTCGGACTGCTCAGTGCCCAACGCGCCGGTGTTGGCGTATAGGGATGGGCGGTGCGTCGCCGAGTGACGCCTTGTCTTCAAGAGCGTTGATCAACTCGGACTGTGCTGTTCAAATCTGCGAACGGTAGATCGCGTCGACCAATTCCATGGTCTTGGTCGCGTCGTCGAAATTCGTTTCGGGGTCTTTTCCCTTTAACATGCAGTCCACGAAGTGGCGGTTGGTATCGTAGGGGCCGAAGGCTCGATAGTCCTCTGCGCTGCCTGCTAGGACGGTAGGGTCCAATTCGTCGATAGGCTCGGTCTTGTTGTCGGCGTAGAGCTGGCCGCCTTCTTCGGGGTCGCCGAAGAAGGAGATGCCGGGGGCATGGACCTCGACGCTGAACATCCGCCGACCAGCCATGAAGTTGTTGAGCAAGAGTCCGGTGGCCCCGCTGCTGAAACGGACTAGAGCTAGGTGGACATTCCAGTGGTCGGCGTCGAGGCGGCGCGAGTCGCTGGCAACGGATTCGACTTCGCCGCCGCATAAGTAGCGCAAGGTATCGACGGCGTGGATGCCATCGCAGGTAAGCATGTCCAACGCTCCGCGATAGTAGGGCGCGCCGCCGACCCAGTTTTTGTAGAAGCTGGCGTGGGCGGTGTGCACGATGCCGCGCTCTTCGCACAGCGTTTTACCACGGCGAATGACGGGGGCAAAACGGCGTTGGAAGGCGACGCCGGTCAGGACTTTGTGTCGCCGGGCTAAAGCGGCGAGTTGGCGGATTTGCTCGGTGGTAACGGCGGGGGGTTTTTCGATGATGAGATGGCAGCCGTGTTCGATCACGGTGGCGCAGATGTCGAAAAGGTGGTGCGGCGGCATGATGGCGTAGACCGCGTCGGGTTTTGCGCGTTCGAGCATTTGGCGGTAGTCGCTGTAACGGCCTTTGATGTCGTAGAGGTCACAGGTTTTGCGCAGGCGCTGTTCGTCGAGTTCGGCGACGGCGACTAGTTCTGCCTCGGGAATGTCGCGCAGTGAGGGGTAGTGAGCCATTAGGGCGCGGCCACCAGCGCCGATGAAGGCGACGCGAAGTTTTTTGCGGGCGCGACTTTTGTACTTGGGTCGCGTTTTGGATTTGGCCATGTCTATTCTCCGGACGCAGCTAGATGTGAATATGAACGGTCGCGTTGCCTGTCTGAATGGCTGCGGATGTTACGCCGCGGCTGCAAAGTACTGTGACCGGACTACACTCGCTCCTTAAAATTCCCCGCCCGACGCAGCGCCTCGACGCCGGATTCGGCGAGTGAGATCGGAAAGTGAATGGGACGGTTGCCCTCTAGCTGCGACTGGTAGATAGCCATGACCATTTCCAGCGAGCGGCGACCCACGGCTCCGTCGCTGCGCAAGGTGCCGCGTCCTTCCAAAGCGTCAATCAACTCAGACAGGGCTGCGACGTACGTAGAGACCGGGGCTGGCCGTTCGACTTCGACTTCTTCGAGGCTGCTCCACTCAAAGCCGCTGTCAGGCTCGGACAGCGCGACCTTGGACTGAAAGAGGCGGACTTGCTCAGCATCCATACGGATCAGGCCGGTTGAGCCGCGCAGCTCGAAGGCGTTGTCGTTGTACTGCGTCAGTTCGGCACCACAGATCAGCCCAGTGGCTCCCCCTTTGAATTTAAGCATAGCAGCCGAAAAATCCTCGACCGCCCAGGGACGCATGCGCTGCTCAGCCATGCCGCACAGCCAATCCACCTCGCCGGCGTAGAGATCCATTAGGTCGAAATAGTGGGTGAAGTCGTGCAGTAAGGGGCCTTCGTTCTCGCTGCGCCACCAAGGGGCCGGCTTGCCGCCATCCATGTAGCAATAGATGTGGTTGAACTCGCCGATAGCTCCCGCGTCGAGGAGCGTTTTGGCGAGGACCCACTCGGAGTGCCAACGGCGGTTGTGATTGATCTGCAAGAGCACATCCTCCGCTTGGCAGGCCGCGATCATCTGGTCGCATTCCTCCAGCGAAAGGGCCATTGGCTTTTCGCAGATGATGGCTCGGGTCGAGGCGGCTTGGGCGCAGACAGTGACCATTTCGGCGTGGAGTTCGGGGTGGGTGGCGACGATGCAGACGTCGGGCTGGACCTCGGCGAGCATTTGCCGATAGTCGTGGTAGAGCGCCTCGACGCCGAAGCGCTCGCCAAAGGCGTCGAGCTTTTCGCGCCCTCGGTTGACGCCGGCGACCAACTCGCAGGAAGGATGTTGGACAATGGCGGCGGCGTGGTTGTCGGGCAGGTCGGAGAAACTGAACTGATAGCCGACGCGACCCGTGCCGATGATAGCAATGCGATACGTGGACATGAAACCTCCAGCTTTAGAAGAGATCGAGTTGAGGAGCAAGCACACCTTCGAGGGCGAGCAACGCTTTTTTGATCGGCAGCCCTCCGGCGTAGCCGACTAGCGCGCCGTTGCTGCCAATGACGCGATGACAAGGCACGACTATCGGCAGGGGATTCTTACCGTTGGCTAGACCGACGGCGCGGACCGAGTTTGGGTTGCCGATGCGGCGAGCTAGTTCTAGGTAGGAGACCGTCTCGCCGTAGGGAATCTCCGCGAGTGCGGCCCAGACTTTGCGCTGAAACGCCGTTCCTTGAGGATGGAGCGGCAGATCGAAGCTGCGTAGATGACCGGCGAAGTAGGAGTCGAGTTGGTCGGCGACCGGATAGGGCAGAGTGGCCACGGCCTGCCAATCCGGCGGCGGGGTAAAGTCGTGTCCCTTGAAATGGATGTGCCGCAAGCTGGTGGGGTCGCCGGCTAGGAGTAGCTCGCCGATGGAACTGGACACGGTGGTGTAGAGCAAGTTTTCAGTGGACATAGCGGTATCTTTTCATTTTTGACGGCAACACAGTAGGGGACGGTTTTAAACCGTCCCCTACTGCGATTCCCCCAGCGCCTGAAAATCCGTCCCCGTCGGCTCCTGAAAAACCCGCAGATCAAAGGCGGGCACAATGGCGAAGATGTGGTCGAAAATGTCGGCCTGAATCGCCTCGTAGTTGGCCCAGACGATATCCTGGCAGAAGACGTAGATTTCGAGGGGTAGCCCCTTGGAGGTCGGCGCTAGCTGACGCACGAGAAAGGTCATCTCTTGGTTGATCTGCGGATGGTTTTTCAGATAGGCCTGCACATAGGCGCGGAAGGTGCCGATATTAGTCATGCGCCGACCGTTTACCAGATGTGAGAGGTCCACTTGATTGAGCTTGTTGTATTCGGCTAGCTCTTGCTTCTTCCGCTCAATGTGGGCGGTGATGTACTGGATTTTGGCGAAGCGGGTGAGCATTTCCTCGTCGCAAAACTTGATGGTGCTAACGTCGAGGTAGATCGCCCGCTTGATCCGCCGCCCGCCTGACTCCTGCATGCCGCGCCAGTTTTTGAACGACTCGCCGATTAGCGCGTACGTGGGGATGGTCGTAATGGTCTTGTCCCAGTTTTGTACCTTGACCGTCGTCAGCGTGATGTCGATTACGTCGCCGTCGGCTCCGTACTGGGGCATTTCAATCCAGTCGCCGTAGGCGACCATGCGATTTACCGAGATCTGGATGCCAGCGACTAACCCGAGGATCGAGTCGCGGAAAACCAAAAGCAAAACCGCGGTCATCGCCGTCAGGCCGCCGAGCAAGTAGAGCGGCGATTGGCCGATTAGGGTTGCGACGACGATGATGCTGCCGAGCAAAAAGAGGATGATCTTGAGGAACTGCACCGGCCCCTTGATAGAGACTTCGTGCGAGGTCCTAGTGCTGTTGTAGATGCTGACGCCCGCGCTTATCAACGCCTCAACGGCTAGTAAGCCAGAGAGCACTAGATAAACATGCGCCGCGGTCTGGATGATGTTGACGGAAACGGGGTGGCCTTCTAAGGCCATTGGCCCTAGGTGGTAGAAGATGAGGCCGGGGACTAAGTGAGCCAGCCGGTGCAAGACCCGGCACTCGATTAGGACATCGTCATAGGGAAAATCGGTGCGGTGAATGATGGCGGCGGAGCCGCGGAGCAGAGGGCCTCTGGCTAAACGGTGGGCGAGCAAGGCGACGAAGGCCACCACGGCCAAGGCGACCAGTGCGGCGAGGTCTTCGCTGAGGTCTTGGCCGAGGCCCCATTCGAGAAATTGGCTGCGCAGTACGTTGAGCATCTGTTGTCTGTCTATCCAAGGGCGGACATCATCGACCGTTACCAGATTTCGCTGAGATTCAATACAAATCCCGGCAAGGTAGGAGCGGCAGACAGGGCATTGAGGTTTTCCCGTACTTCAACAGATCGTTGCGGACGGTAGATTGCTACAGTCTTTTGCTCTGGCGCAATCAACCAGCCGAGGTGCGTACCGTTTTCAATGTACGCTTCCATTTTTTGCTGCAACGAGGGCAGGTAATCCGAGGGAGACTTAAGTTCGATAACGAATTCTGGACAAAGCGGCAAAAAGCGGTCCTTTTGCGCCTCCGTCAGGGCATCGTACCGCCAACGCGCAACCCACGCACCATCTGGCGAGCGGACGGAGCGGTCCGGTAGCACAAATCCGGTCGAGGAATCAAAGGTCACGCCGGTGCCATCTTGCTTGGCCCATAAGCGCAACTGCATGTTAAGCTCCGCGTTCCGATCGCCGGTTACTCCTCCCGTCGGCGGCATAACTAGGATTTCTCCTTTTGCATTGCGCTCGATGCGCACATCGCGATTGAGTTGACAAAATTCAAAAAATTGATCTTCGGTCAGCTCAATAACGGGCTGGAAATTCAGTACGGCTTCCATTGTCATACCCCTCTGGTTATAAGAGGCTCTAACCAACCCCCTGCTAGCGTCGTTTTGCTGATGAGCGGCTACGACCAAGTCCCGGCTAGGACGAGCAGCCAAATAGCTCGGAATCGTCGTTTCTAAGTAGGCCGTAGGCAAGGTTACACAGTTACTCTGGAACGGCTAAAGCTGAAGGAAAGTCGGCGAACAGGGCCGATGGTTCTTGTTCGCCGCCATAGGAGTAAAAGCTCAAACGACCTTCTTCGTCGACAAGCCAGAACTCTTGGGCACCCCGAGCCAAGTACAGATCCTTTTTAGCCAGCATCTCGCCAATGGAGTTGGAGGGCGAGCGGATTTCGACGCATAGTTCCGGTGCTTGGAGATAGGGCGTATCCATCCCGTGGCAGGCGAAGAAAGCGTCCGAACCCCAGGCTACATCGGCGACTTTAACGCCTTGGCTGGTCTGGACCGAGCACTCGGTCAGCACGCGCCCGGCTATTTTCTGCTGCATCAGTGTGAAGGCGATGAGGACTTGGATATGGCCGCGTTTGTTTGAGGCCGGCGTCATGGTGATGTGTCCCCATTCGTTTAATTCGATCTTGAAGGGTAGGTCTTGCAGGGCCTTGTTTTGGCACACTTCGAGCCAGTTCATGGACGTGACTCCCTTGTTGAGCTAGTTGACCAGTCAAGTTGATCATAGAGGGAAGATAGCCCACTGCCGAAGCAGACACAACTTTCGATTTTGAGCGTTTTGAGATAGGTTCTTGGACTGAGAGAGGGTCGGTAGCCCTAGTGTTTCGACTTAGATAAAATAAAGAAGAAGAGGAGAATCTATTGTTGTTCTCTACACTGCTGATCGGCTGGCTGTCAGCCGGCTGTAGCTAGACTAGACGAAGGAGGAGTAGGCTCTATGTGGGGGCGCATCACTCGGATGTTCGGCTATATCCAAGTGGACAAACTGGAGAATTACGAAGCATATATAGCCAGTACTCATATAAGTGGAAAATTAGTCGGCCATCCATTCCCGATCACTGCCATCGAAGTCAGTCAGGGCGATACGATCCAGACCGATTTTTCCGGGAACAAGGGGGGGCTGGTCGTGCTTTTCGAACCAATGTCCTGTCAGCCATGTATGGAATTACTCTTGAAAACTTTACAACATATCCACACCAATCTGAAAGACCCGGTCGAATTTCCCATATACGGCATTGCCTTAAATTTTACATCGAAAATACTGCCGGAATACAGACGGGCTTTTAAGCTCGAATACCAGTTGGGCGTTCCACTACAAAAGGATGCGTTGCCACTCCGTCTTGTCGAACATACTCCCATAGTTTTCTTAGTCGATTCAAATAATACGATACTTCAATGTCATAGTCCAGTCATTGACAAGGAACATTTCTCAGCACATTTCTTCTATAAATTGGTATTCAACCATCTACCTTTCTTAGAAGTGAATATAGAAGGATTCGAGGATTCACCGCTGAGAAAACTTGAAGGGAGTCTTTTATTGGAGTTCATCGAGGGAAATTATGACCGCGAAATTCTATTCTGGTAAATATCTATTTATCGCTAGCTTGTGGTGAATTCAACGGGGAGTCAGATCCTATGTGGAACCGCATCAGCCAGTTATTTCGCCGTAGCCGTACTCCGGTTGGCTTGCTGGATGAGGACGCCATTCCCGAGGTAGCAGTAGAATATCGGGGCGAAATAGGGCTTGAGTTACAAGGAGCGATTGAACTGGCTTTCGACGAGGCGACGCCGGGCATCGGTTCAATATATCGGATGGTCTTCACACCCGACCAGTCATTTATATTTTCAGAATACATCTCTAAGGAAGTGTATGAGTTCAGCTTGGAAGATGGTCGTTACATACGGTCGTTTGGGCGTCGGGGCCAAGGGCCTGGCGAATATGGAGGCGTTTATTATGTATGGCTATCACCTGATAACCATGTATATGCCTACGATGCCAAATCGGGACGAATCCTGTGCTATGACCGGCAGGGAACCTACCTAAACAACAAAAAGATGGACGCTTTAGTTGGAGTTAAAGCTCTGCAGGGCACCCAAAATGGTGACCTGTTGATCGTAGCGAGCCATTGGCACGACAAGACCATTTTTTTTCAAAAAATAAACCCCAAAAATTGGCAGATAAAGTATAGTGTGGGGCTTTCTGCGAGGAAATACGATCTTACTATACATCGTGTGTCATGGCTGTCTTATCATAGTACCTTGAATCGTGCCTATCATGTAGGAGCGGCAGAGTACATGGTGCAAGAAATCGACGTAGCCACTGGCAAGATTCTCCGTCGATTCGGTTGGAAGCCGCCTGAATTCATCCCGCTTGCGGAGAAATACTACACCGAATTTAAAAATAATCTTGATGAATTTGATAAGGCGCTTTTTGATGAGGCGCTTTCGTCCAGTTCTAAATTGGCTCGGATGGCCTTGCTGGACGAACGCTATCTCATCGTTGGGTACTACAATCCAAAAGACTACAAGGAGTTTGTGATTATCTACGATCTCGCGGCGGTCGATATAATCCCAGCCTATTCTCTCGACGATGCAGCCGTCGATTTAGTCATATGGAAGTCCAGAGCCTTGGCAACCTATCAGGATTTTCTGTACCTGTACAAAACGCCTTCTGCGGAAAAAGGTGAAACATCAAACGGCAGGTTGGAACGTTATGCGTTGTCTCTACCTTGAGCATTGAGTAGATCAGATCAAGGTCTCATTACTATGCGGCGCGCTTCACTCGGAACAAGTAGCGATGTCGTATAGGGCCTCGCCAATAAAATCGCGCCGCCACCCGCGCAGAAGGCGATGATCCTCGGGCGTGGCCGCGACCGCGGCGATGACTAGGTTTTGTACTTCGGCGCGGGTCGCGACAAAGGGCGCGTCAATCCGCGCCGCGTCGCTTTGCTGGCGCAAGTAATCCATGGACTGGGAGAGTTTGCGTTCGACGATCTCCTTGTCGAGTTGAGGTCGGCGCGGACGGGGTGGGCACTCCTCATCGGGGACGGCCAAGCCTCGGCGGACCTGTTCGAGGATGCAGCGATCGTAACGGCGATTGCCGAGTGCGCGGAGCCGGCCCAATTCCTCCCGCGATTGGGGCTTGCGCCGGGCTAGTAACACGAGGATTTCGTCCGTCAGTACGTGATTGCGCGGCCGGTCGCAGCGCTGAGCTTCCTCTTCGCGCCAAGCAGCCAACTCGCGGAGGAGGGCCAACTCGCGCGGGGACGCTCGTCCCGTGCCCTTGATCCGCGTGAATTGCTCGCGTGGGTCTCGCTCTTCGTATAGACTCGGGTCGTCGTACGCGGCCATTTCCTCTGTCAGCCAGGTGCTGCGACCAATTTCCTCGATGTGCGCCTGCAACACGTCGTGCGCCTCGTGCAGATAGCGCACGTCCTCAATGGCGTACGCTAGCTGGTCCTCGGAGAGCGGGCGGCGGACCCAATTGGTGAGTGTCTCGGTTTTGTCGAGGACCACGCCGAGGGTCTGCTCCAAAAGCTCAGCCAGCGAAGTGGTAGAACTCATATTGGCAAGCCCGGCTGCGCAGCGGGTGTCGAAGATGTTGCGCGGAAAAGCACCCGTGGCCCGGCGCAGAATGGCCAAGTCCTGTTGGGCGTCGTGGAGAATCAGTTCGACCTTTGGGTGCTCTAACAGGGTACCCAGAGGCGAAAGATCCGCAATCGCCACCGGGTCAATCAGGTGGCAGTCGCCGTCGGCGAGAGCCAATTGGATCACGCCTAGCTTGGGATAGTAGGTGCGGTTCCAAACGAATTCAGTGTCTAGGGCAACGCGCTCACAGTCTAGAGCGCGCTCGACAAGTTCGGCAAGAGCGTTTGCAGTGTGGATCATGCGTCCATGAGCATCTTGAAGTGAAGATTAAGCAACATACGACGGAGGCTCTAAGATGACAAGCGCCAGAAGCGGCGCACGGGGGTTTGCTCCCGGTAACCGGCCAGCCGAGTACTGAGCAGCCAAGCCGCAACAAACGCGAACTGGACTGCACATAAATAAAAAAGCGGTCCCCGCGAACCAGCCAGCGCAGCGGACCATTGGAAACAAGCCCCACCTGCGATGCCGCCGACAATGCCGCCCAGTGCCGAAGCGTACATTGCAAGGGAGAATCCCTCGGCCTGGTAATCTTTGGAGACGGCGTCGATCATCGCTCGCGACTGTCCCATCTGGTGGCCGCCGTCTAGTGCGCCCCAGAGCAAATAGACACCCCCCGCCCAAAGTGCAATCCACGGGAGTCCTGTAGGCAGGAAGAGCCAAGCGGGTGCCATGCCCGCTTGTAGCAACAGAGTGATGGTCAGCGGTCCTCGGCTGCCGTGCCGGTCCACCATCCGACCCCAGCCATGCAGCCCCGCCACATAGCCGAGGGCTTGTACTGGCGTCATCCAGACGAAGTAGCTAACGGGCAGCCCCCAATCCGTGAGCGCCACGACCCACAGCGGAAAGGTCGCCGCTAGCACGGCCGTGCGGGCCATGACAAAGAGCGCGTATGCGCGCATCTGGGGCGTAGCTAAGGCTTGGCGCAAGCGGCGGATGAGGCCTTCGCCGGGCGGGGACAGAGGTCGCTCAGCTACTTGGCGAGCCAAGAAGGCCCCACCGAAAGTGGAGAAAACTGCTAGGGCAAAGAGCGGCCCAAAGTCGTCAGCCATGGGCTGAGAGCCGAGGTACCAGCCGATCAGGATGGGCAAGGCGAGTTCGAGCAGGCGCTGCTGAAGGCGCATGCGCGTTAGAAAGGCTCCGAGCCCACTGCTAGCGGTGTTGTCTTGGACTAGGGGCCACCAAGCGGTGTTGCCCGCTTGGTATGCGAGACCGCGCGCGCTAAACAGGGCTAGGCCGATCCAAGCGGCCCAAACCCCGTTTGCGCCATAGAACGCCAACAGCGCCAGTGCTAGCCCAGCCGGAAACGAGCAGATCCGGCCCCAAAAGAAGATTCCGGCCTTCCCAGTGCGGTGCATTAGCTGCAACCCGACAACGCGCCCCATCCTTTGTAGATACTCGCTGGTGGCGACTAGACCGATGAGAAAAGGCGAAGCATTGAGTGAGAGGAGAAAGAGGGGAACGAGGGAAGTGAGGAGGGCGCTACTGATCGAGCCGCTAACGGCGACGCCGATCAGCCGCGACTGGCTGTGGCGACGAGCTGTGGAGGAAAGTCTGTGACTGGGGTTTGCCGTGTTGCTTGGGGTGTCGAGCATAAAAAAGAAGAAAAGGCCGACAGCACGTCCGGGCAAATTGTGCTCATCGCCCGTGCATCAGCGTACTAAACGGGTGCTGCTCAACATCACTTGTGCGATCTAAACGCGGCCTTTTCCCCGGGCGTCGGCGAGTGGTCGAAGGCACCGCGTTGGATCACCGCAGCGGTCCCGCCCGCCGCTTCGATGGTTGCCCGCTGGCTGGCATGGGCCTGCTCGTCAACCGCTTCCGGGTCGAGCAAGGCGCGCAATTCTCTTTCGCAATCTCGCAATAGATTCTGGTGTTCAGGCATTCCGGACAAGTCGTTTAGCTCGTCGGGATCCTCTGACAAGTCAAAAAGCTGCGGCGATGCGCCGACGTAGTAATTGTACTTGTAGCGCTTGCGGCGCAGCATATAGGTGCCGTGCTCGGTACCCAGCGCGTGATACTCGCTAAAGACGGTGCGCTCTCGATCGTCCTCTTGTGCGATCTGCCACAGCGACCGACCGGGCAGATCTTCGTCGATCAATGCGGTTCCGACGCATTCGAGCGCGGTTGGAAAGCAATCCACCAAAGAAACTGGCGTTTGCACCACCTTCCCCTCCGGCACGTCTGGCCCAGCCATAATCATCGGCACAGCCGCGGCTTCGTCGTAGAGCGTGAACTTGCCGAAAATGCCGCGGGCTCCCAAACACTCGCCGTGGTCGGAGGTATAGAGCACGCGGGTGGAGTCCGTCAGGCCGTACTCGTCGAGCGCGCCGAGTACGCGACCGATCTGCTGGTCGAGATAGGTCGTGGTACCGTAGTACGCGGCTGTAACTCGCCGCACCGTCTCTTCGCTGTGCCCTTGGTCGAAGCGGAAGAAGCGGCGGAAGTAGTCTAGCGCGGGATGATCGGGCCACGTGTCAGGCGTCCACTGCGGTGGCAGCGGCACGTCTGCAAGCGGGTATTGGGCGTAGATTTCCGGCGGGGCGATATAGGGTGGATGCGGACAGACGAAATTGAGGAAAACCACCCAAGGCTTGGCATCGTCTCGGTGTTCGGCGAGCCAGCGCAAGGCGTGTTCGGTACAGCGAGCGTCGTACTGCAAGTAGGTTGAATCGCCTGCGCCCGCCCGCCCAAGCTCGCCGTGCTTGTCGCGCAAGGGCGGTTGATCGCGGATGCAGCCGAGGATATCGCCGACGCCATCGACTACGTGCAACGGTTCGATTTCCTCGCTAAATCCGTGGTCTGCATCTTGTCCCTTGAAGTGCAACTTGCCGATGGAGTCGCAGCAGAAGCCCTGTTCGCGCAGGCGCTGATGCCAGGAGGCGGGCGTGCCATCGTAGGGATGCCCGTTGTCCCAGTAGCCGATCTGATGCACGTAGCGGCCGGTGGCCAGTGACGCGCGAGCCGGGACGCAGATCGGGCAATTGGTGTAGGCGTTTTGGAAGCGGGTACCGCGTGCGGCTAAGGTGTCCAGATGGGGTGTCTGCACCAGTGGATTGCCGTAGCAGCCGCTGGCGAGCCGGTGGTGCTGGTCGGACAAAATGAAGAGGAAATTGCGCGGTTTCACGGCGCTCCAACGACTTTGTCTGCGTCGATCTGGGGCGGCACAGGATAGTGCAGGCCGCGTTGACCGGAGAGGTTGCGGTTGGGACGGGGTGCCCATTGCTGATCGGGTAAGCCGACGAGTTGATCGTCTTTGACCCAAGCTTCGTCGCTGCCGTAGAGTTCGCCGACGAGTCGCTCGCTGAGTTGGGCTTGGATTGCGGCGTGGTCGGGTGAGCCAGCAAGGTCGTTCAGTTCACTGGGATCGCTTGCGAGATCGAAGAGTTGGACGCGGTTGCCCACTGGATAGTAGATCAGCTTGTGCCGCCCCGCGTGGATCATGCGGGAGGCGTTTGTCCCTTCGCCGCATTCGCCGTAGAGATAACTGCGCCGCTCCTCGCCGACCATGGATAGGCCCTCGACAGAGTCGGGGATGTCGATGCCCGCTAGATCGAGCAAGGTCGGCATGACGTCCTGCCAGCCGACGAGGCGGTCATCGACCGTGTGGTGCGGCACTCGTCCGTCCCGTCCTCCGAGCAAGATCATCGGCACGTTGGCCGACTGCTCGTAGTAGAGCCGCTTGGCCCAGAGGCCGTGATTGCCGAGCATATCGCCGTGGTCGGCTGTGAAGCAGATGATGGTATTGTCGAGCAGCCCCTCTTCGCGCAGGGTGCCGATGACCACGCGGAGTTGGTGGTCAATCTGAGTGCAGAGCGCGTAGAAGGCACGGCGAATGCGCAGAACCTCCGGCCCCTTGAGGTGGGTTTTGGCACCCTGATTGACTTTGAGCGCATAGGGCAGATTATCGAAATCGCGTGCCCAAGTGCCGTGGTGCGGCGCGTCAATCTCAATATCGCGGTAGAGGTCGAGATAGCTCTGCAAGGGCACCAGCGGCGGATGCGGATGGCGGAAAGACAGGTACCAGAAGCCGGGCTTGGCCGGGTTGCGCCGCTTAATCATCCGGCTCA
>JAPPEF010000364.1 GCA_028875335.1 Gemmatimonadota bacterium | reverse complement strand
CACGGATGAACGTCCACGCGTGAAACGGCCAATCGAAGTTGTGTCCGCCGTTGACTAGGTGTGGGGTATCGTGGATCAGTTGCGTGGCATAGCCGCGTTCGTCCAGCGCCGAGGGGAGGGTCTGCCGTTCGTGTCGCAGCGGCTGCCACGGATGGAAGGGGCCTCCGTACTGACCAGTTATGACATCAGTTCGGTACGGGATCGTTGGGAAGCTAGCGCAGAAGGCGTGGTCAAATGCCCATGCTTGCGCTGCAAAACGGTCTATATTCGGCGTCTCGATCCAGGTATTGCCGTTTGCGCCGATATAATCGTAGCGGAGGGTGTCAATCACGATGAGCGCGATATTCATTTTTTTAGCTCCGTTTCGCGTCAATGGTTTCTGGGTTGCGTGTTACGGTATGCGCCAGCGCTACCACGGAGTGGCGATGGAGAATTCCCCCGCTACTTCCTCAAGCCCCTCGACTGCTTGCGCCGAAATCGGCACGCCATCTCTGCGGTACTCGATCTCCCGCTCTAGTTCCTTGCCGCCGGGTAGGAAGGACTCGCTGAAGCTGGGCAGTGGCTTCATGCGACTGGCCTCGTCCATCAGGCGGTCCATGTCGGCTTTGAAGGCGTCGAGATCGGAAAAGCAGTTCACGTCCAGGGCGAGGAAGAAGCCCGATTGATCGGCACCTGTGAATTCGATGTTACCCCGCGAAAACTCCTTCAGCATCTGCCCTCCCAACGTTCCCGATAGGATATTGCCTACGTGCGAAATGCCGATGGCCTTGATGAAAACCGGCGGGTACTTCAGGAAGGTCTCGTCGTCGATTGCGTAGTGGCTGGCGAAATCGAGCAGAAAGGTCGGTTTGCCTTCGCCGGACGGCATGCCGAAGGCCAAGGGCGGGCTGCCTTGGATGGAGCCCCGGATCGTCGCATCGCGATTGTAGTGGTCGGAGGCATTGCGACCGGAGGTGGAGATGCCGATCAGGTCAGCGCGCATGGCCATGCGCGCGTAGTTGCCGGTGCTGCCAAGATGAGCGTGGTAGGTGGAGGTGGCCGCGCCGATTCCGGCTTCTTGGGCCTTGGCGATGGCCATTTCCATGCCCTTGGTGGCGACGAGGTAGCCCAAGCCGCCGTCGCCGGAGAGCGCGGCAGTGGTCGGGCCTTCCTTGAGTACGCGGATTTGCGGGTGCGGGTTGACGGAGCCGTCTTGGAATGAGCGGACGTAGCGATTGACTTGGAGGGTGCCGTGGCTGACCACGCCGCGCAGGTCGCATTCGACCAGTTTACTGGCGATGAGCCGAGCGTGATCTTCCGGTATTGGCACTGCCTTGAAAATCTCGACGACCAGTTGCTCAAGGTCGGTGACGGCGACGCGGATGCCGTCGGTAGGGGGGACGTTCATAAGTATACTCCTCTCGCAATGTAGTATTCATACATTTTCATTTTGGCGCGAACTCTTCGTCTCACTAAGTTTCACTCCAGCTTTGCGTCCTTGCAACCCATCCCAATCGTCTCCGCGGAAGGTTCCTTATGAAACGCGTTCTTCTGGCCAAATTCAACCACGAAGTCGGCAGCTTTAACCCCCAGCTTACCTATTACGACGACTTCACGATCCACCGGGGGCCAGACCTGCTAGAAGCTGCCCGCTCTTCCAATTCCACGCTGGCGGGCAATATCGACATTCTCGAGGCTCGTCCCGACATCGAACTGGTTCCCACGTACGGGGCTTGGTGCAATACCACTGGCGGTTTGGTCGCTGATCCCGATATGGAGCGTCTCATCGGCGAATTGTTGGCCGCTGTCGAAGCTCACGCCCCAGTTGATGCGGTCTGTCTATCGCTGCACGGGGCCATGGCCGGCGAAACCGAAATCGATCCCGAAGGGCGCGTCGCGTCCGGCATCCGGCAAATCGTCGGGGACGTGCCCATTGTCGCGGCCATGGACCTGCACGCGGTTATCTCGCAACGGCTGGTCGATGCAGCTGACGCCTTGGTCTTTCTCCACACCTATCCGCACACGGATATGCGCGACACTGGCCAGCGCGCGGCTCGTCTGTTGTTGCGCCAGTTGGACGGAGACGTCAAGCCCACCACCGCTCGCGTATCTATCCCATTATTGGCCCGCGGCGATGAACTTATCACCGCCAGCGGCCGCTTTGGCGAAGCCATTCGCCGCTGTCAAGAAATTGAGGCGTCTCTAGGCGGTTTGGCCGCAGGCGTCATCATTGGCAACCCCTTTACCGACGTGCCCGATTTGCAGTCCAATGCAATAGTCACCACCGACGACGATCCAGCCCAAGCCGAGGAATTGGCGCTGGAATTGGCCCGCTTCATGTGGGAAAACCGCCCCCACTGGATCCCCAAACTCACCTCGCTCGAACAAGCCGTGCGTCTGGCCGAAGAGACCGAGGGCCTTACGGTGTTCTCCGATGCTGCGGATTCCACGGCCTCGGGTGCCAGCGGCGACAGCAACGCCATTCTCAAGGGGCTGCTCCAATACAATTACAGCAAGCGCGCCCTCATTCCCATAGTGGATGCTCCTGCGGTGGAAGCTGCCTATCGGACTGGAGTAGGGGAGCAGTTTACTTGGCCCTTGGGCGGCACCCTCGACTCGGAGCGCTTTGCACCGGTGGAATTGCCTTTGTACGTCAAAAGCCTATCCGACGGGGCCTTTACGACCGAATTTGGGTATGTAGTGCCGCCTAGCCGCACCGCCATTTTGACTAGTGGTAATCTCACGCTGCTGGTGACCCAAGAAGCCGCCCCCATCGTTGGGCGCAAGGTGTACCAAAGCCAGGGGCACGATCCGGGCGACTACGACTTAGTCGTGTGCAAATCGCCCAACGGCTTCCGCACCCACTACCAAGCCATCGCCGCCCGCATTGTTGCTGTCGATGTGCCCGGGTCCACCAGCGCCAACCTCAAGACCTTGCCCTACCAGCACTGTGTGCGTCCCATTTTTCCGCTGGACGATGAGGTGGTGCCACCTTTTGCCGAGGCCGACTAAATGCACATCGAAGATCTCTTCACGCCGGCGCAACAAGCCCTTGTCGCCAGTCTGCATCGACGCGACCAGCAGGAACGTCAAGCTGGCTCTACGGACCCGCTGCGTCTCAGGGCCGTCAGCCTCCAAGTGGCCCATTACCTCTGTCTGACCGCGATCCACCAACGGGCCCGGACCTTGGTCGAATTCGGCACGTCGCATGGCTATTCCACTCTGCATTTAGCTGCGGCAGCTCAACGCACCGGGGGGCGCGTCTTCAGTCTGGATCGGGTGCCTGAAAAAACGGCGGCGGCGCGGGCCAATTTGCGCCAAGCTGGCTTAGATCATTTGGTGGAATGCTACACTGGGGAAGGGGATGCCTTTATCGCAGCTCTCCCCGAGCGCGTGGATTTTGTCTTTGTGGATTTTGGTCTGCCCGCATTTGCGCCCATGTTCGCCATGCTGGAAAGCCGTCTGGTGTCAGGGGTTTTTCTCTTTGTCGATGGCTGGTCCAAAGTCGAACAATGGGACCAGAATCCAGATTGGGCTGCCTTTAGAAGCCGCTTAGACGAGACTGCCGATTGGCTGACCTACATCCTGCCGTTGGAAAAGTCGCACCTCATCGCCGTTAAGCTGTCGTGAGCACTGGAGCTAGCAGGGCACGCACCAGATGAGCGATGAAGCCACGCAGATTGGCTACCGGCTTGTCTTGTTGCCGCGAGGCCAAGTGCTGACCGCCTTTATTTACGCATCTAAATCGGATATATTCTATTGCGTCCTGAGCGGATCGTTGCGATTCGAGGCACTACGTCCGAAGCGCGTTCATATTTAAGGAGGCACAGAAATGGCTGATTTACTTCAACAGGTATTCTCAGAGATACAGAAACTGCCAGCCGACCAGCGGGATGCCATTGCCGCCCGGATTCTAACGGACTTAAAAGATGAGCAGGCTTGGACAGAACGTTTTGAGGCCACAACGGATGAGCAGTGGGATCGTTTGGCTGAATCCGCAAGAAGGGAAATTGCTGGGGGTGCTACGGCACCACTGGATGATGTTTTTGTAGTTGATCCATCTCAGTAATGACGTCCAGTATTACGAGAGCCTTTCGACGCCATCTCAGCCGACTTTCTCCCCAAGCCCAACGGCAAGCTACTCAAGCTTATAGACTTTGGCGTTCCGATCCCTATCACGCCAGTCTCCAATTCAAACAAGTCAGCCCGCGTCAGCCCATCTTTGCTGTTCGCATTGGGATGGGCCATCGGGCGTTGGGTTTGCAAGAAGGAGAGCATATTTTTTGGTTTTGGATAGGATCGCACGCGGACTATGACCAGTTACTCAAGCGTCTGTAATTGAAGCTGATCCTAAAGCCGAAAAAAACGGTGGCCCAAGCCAGTTTGCGCCAAGCTGGGGACCAGAATTCGGAGTGAGCTGGCTTTAGAAGCCGTATAGACGAGACTGCCGATTGGCTGACCTATATCCTGCCACTGGAAAAGTCGCACCTCATTGCCGTTAAGCTGTCGTGAGCACCGGAGCGTTTGACGAGTGCCGGTGCTTTCGTCATTTTTACGGTAAATTTGACGGAATCAACGACATGTACTCTTGAATACTGGAGTTGCCCGAGAAACGCTTTTTCTTTGTAGCTGATTGACCAAGGGACGACCATTATGACCGAGATCACGATGGCGGCGACTTCTCAGGATGCGCTCGACGCGCTGCTGTGTGACCTTCTGCCGCGTCAGGGCTGCTGGAGCGACGAGGAATACCTGTGGCTGACAGACCACACCAATCGCCTGATCGAATTCACCGATGGCCACATCGAAGAGTTGCCCATGCCGACCGACACCCATCAAGCTATCCTCTCATTCTTTTATGACTTGTTCTGCGACTATATCCGGCCGCGGGGTGTCGTGAGGTTCGCGTCCCTGCGGCTGCGCATCCGCGAAGGCAAATTCCGCGAGCCGGACCTGCTGCTGCTGCGCGACAGCTCGGACTCTCGCCGCCAAGATCGCTTCTGGCTGGGCGCGGATCTAGTCGTCGAGGTGGTCAGCGCGGACTGTCCGCAGCGGGATTTGGTCGCCAAGCGCACCGACTACGCGGAAGCCGGCATTCCGGAATACTGGATTGCCGATCCCCGCAACGCGACGATCCGGGTGCTCGCACTCGAAAGCGAGACGTATGTTGAGCACGGAGTGTTTGCCCGCGGCGATACAGCCACGTCGCGGCTGCTCGATGGCCTTAGTGTGGATGTAGGTGCGGTGTTAGACGCCCCGGAGAGTTAGTGGTCAGTGGTCAGTCCCCGCACCGCGTCCTAGGGCTGGGGAGACTGACTACGGTCTCATTAAAATTCCCTTTCGTATATCTCGTCAAACAGAGCTTTGACCCCTTCGACGAGCCCCGGCTCTGGTGCTGGATGGGGCGGCCCTAAGCGGTGGTTGGGGTAGAGGCCCTTCAATTGGATGGCCGCTTTTATGGAAGCCAGCCAGTTGTGTTTGATGGCCCACTGCAACCACGGCTCTTCATAGCGGTACACCAAATCCCAAGCTCCGGCCGCATCGCCGTTGACCAGCGCGTTGTAGAAGGCATTGGCAATGTCGGGTCGGAAGGGTGCGACTGTGCACAAATAGGCGGGGGAGCCGAGCGGATAGCCAAAGGCGAAATTGCGCATCTGCCCGCCGCTGATCACGCCGAAACCGAAATCTCGCGTCTGGCGGATTAGGTCGTAATACGTGTAGAATTGGTCGCCGTCGTTCTTCATGCCAATGATGTGGGGGCGCTGGGCTAGTTCCACGGCAGCTTCCAAGGGGAAGGGAGGGTGGCCACCGGCCCACAGCAGCAGGGGGATGTCGGCGGCTCCTTCCAAGGCGTCGAAGTAATTGATTAGGACCGGCGTGGTATTGCCCAAATAGGGATGGACTTGGACTTTGACCGCGTCCATCCCTACAGCTTGGGCATGGGCCAGATAATCCCGTGTCTTTGCCGCCTTCCAAAAACCCGTACCGCCGATGCAGAAGGCCCGGCCGGCGCAGGCTTGGCCCACCGTCTCGGTCACCGCCCAAATATCCTCGTCGTCTAGACAGGCGAATTCGCTGCTGCCGTAGGTCAACATCAGAATGGGCGCTCCCTGTTCGCTGAGCCAATCCACGTACGCAGCCACTGCTTGGTGGTCTAATGCGCCGGTCTCGTCAAAGCACAAATTGAGCGGGACCACTGGTCCCTTCATGCGCGCTAAAGCTGCTGCCGCCTTGTCCATTGTCTATCTCCTCTAAGTGTGATCAGATCAGTAAACTATTGAGACCAACTCGACAGCCAGCTCGGTGCTCCCATCCCCTTCGACCTTCAACCGCGCTACATAATTGCCCGGCGGCACTTGCTCTCCCATCCCGGTGCGTCCATCCTACGTCAACCGCAGCGGTCCAGCCGTGCCCATCAACTCTACCCCGGCTACGCGCCGTCCTGCCAAATCGAAAATCTCCAGTTGCACGGGCCGCGCTGTCAAAACATTGACCAGATCCAGTGCGGTGACCAACTCGTCGTTGACCCCGTCGCCGTTGGGCGTCAATACGCTGGGGGCAATGGACGCATTAGCCCACAAGGATCGACCCAGCGGCAAGCGCACCACATTGGTGCTGCTCTCCACCGACTCCGCAGCCTCCCCAGGTTCGGCCCGCTGGCGCACGGGCTCGGCCAGACGACTGTCCTCTAGGAACTGTTCCGGCGCACCGCCACCGGCCGAATGCTCCCTTCCTGCGTCAGTTCCACCGCCCCCAAGGGCAACTCCCACTGGCACTACTGAGCCGCTGTTGCAAAGCGCAACTCATCGCCGAAGCCCTTTTGCCAAGGGGCCAACAGAATGCCGATGGCGAGCAAAAAGTTTACCAAGTGGTGCTGCTGCGGTTGGCCAAGTAGCGGTCGAGGTTTTCTTCCTTGGTCGGCTGGATCACTTGTAAGGTGCCGTAGATGCCGCCCATGCCCTCCCCGTCGAACACGTATAGCGCGACTGTATTGTTGCCATCGCGGATGACTTGGTCGCTGATATCGAGAATGAATGGCCGACTCCACTTATTGTGTTCGCCGACCCAGTGGCCATTGACGTACACAGTGGCGTGCTGATCTACTCCGCCGAAGGCTAGATGTACCGGCTGGCCTTCTTTTGCATCCACCTTAATTTGGGTCCGGTACCAAGCCCCCCCGTTGTAACCGGCATAGCCTTGGGCCTCCCAAGCCTGTCCAATGCTGACATTGGCCCATTCCGAATCGTCGAAGCCCGGGGCGGCGTACTCGCGGTCCAGTAGAGGATTCAGCCTGCGTTCATCGAGGCGCTCATCGAGGCGAAATTTCCACTGCGTAGGCACCTTGGCTACCTTTTTATGGGAGTAGGGTACCACCACAGGCGAGTTGGCATAGGAGGAGTACTGCTGATCCGCTCCCTTCTTCAAGCTGGGTGAGGCCCAATCGAAGATAGGCTGATACACATTGATCCTATCGATGCCCGCTCTGTTCGTCCCGCCGTACACGTACAGGGCCACCGTATTCTCGCCATCGCGCACGGCTATGGGGCCAATATCGAGGATGAGCGGCCGTTCCATGATGTTATCGCTACCATGGAAGGCGATTGTGCGGCCATTGACGTACACTTCGATAGACTGATACTTCCCTTCAATATACATTTGTACTGGACGTACGCGATCGGCCGCTATCGTGAGCTTGGTACGGTACCAAGCTCCTCCCTCGTAGTCAGTATAGCCCTGTTCTGACCAAGGTCGTCCGATCTCTATATCGGCCCATTCCGCATCGTCGAAGTTCGCGGGGGCGTACTCGTGGAACCGCGACGGACGCTCCATGGGTTTCCGGTCTGCGTCGAGGTGGAATTCCCACTTTGTGGGCACCTTGGCCACTGGGTCTATGTCGGTGGCACGACGGAGGAACTTTTTGATATCCGTCTTTCGCTCCGTCCCTAAAAATTTCCAAGATAAAAGAATATTATCGTGGAAGGGGAGATCGTGGCTTGACTGACTCTGCCACTTAATTTGCTGATTGGTCTGTTTCATCTGCCGCTTGGCCTGTTCCATCTGCTGCTGGAGAGCTTTTAACTGTCGGCGCACCTGCTCGTCGATGAATACCGAATCGACACCGACGCCTAGGGAGGACTTGATACTCTCCACGTAATCCTGTATCCCGTGCATCCGCTCGGAGCGGAAGCCTTGCCGCTGGATGGTTTCCAACTGTCGCGCCATCTGCTCCATCTGCCGCTCTAGTTGCGGCTGGAGAGCCTCCATTTGCCGCCAAGCCTGTTCCACCTGCTGTTCCATCTGCCGCCCGGCCTGTTCCATCTGCCGCTCGGCCTGTTTCATCTGCTGCTCCATCTGCCGTTGGGCAGCCTCCAACTGTCGGCGCACCTGCTCGTCGCTAAATGCCGAGTCGGCACCGGTGTCCCGCTTGGCCCGCTCCAACCTCCATTTAGTTAGCTGCCGGTGAATGGCCTTCATCTGCCGCTCGGTCAGTTCCGTCTGCCGCTTAGCCCGCTCCATTATCTGCTGCAACTGTTGGTGGATATAGGATTCAGAGGCAGTGCGGTGGGACGGTTCCTCAATCATCTCCTCGCGCTGGTGAGCCGATTCTAGGCGTTGTTCCGCTTCCACTTCCACCTGTGGCTGATCGGAATACTTTTCGCGGACGGCTTCGTAAGTCTGGCGCGCCTGTGCCAGCCCCAGCTTCTCTTGGCACACCCCGATGCGTAGTTGCGCCCGGGCCGCTAGCCCCTCGTCTCCCTCGCCCTTTTCGTGTGCCTCAATCACTTGCTTATAGAGGCGAATGGCCTCCTCCAAATTGCCCTCGCCCTTCTCCTGCGTGAGGGCCGCCTGATAAGTGTCTTCGACATTGCTGGCTAGCAGACTGCTGGCACTCAGCAATACGCAACTGAGGAAAATCGCTATAATGCGCCCCATGATGGACCTCCTTGTTTAGGTGGGTGAATGCGCGATTGTGCGCTCACCTTTGAACCTAAACGCTGACCTTGTCCGAGTTGTCATGGTTTTGTCATGGATGTGCAAAAAGGTTGTACTTTCTGGCCTCATTCCACAAAGCGGTATCCGACTCCGTGTACCGTGAGGATGTGGCGCGGCTGGGCTGGGTCGGCCTCCAAGCGGTTGCGCAACTCGGCGATGTGGTTATCTACTGTGCGCGTGGTGGGGTACACTTCGTAGCCCCACACCTGCTCTAGGATCTGCGCTCGGGTCAGGGCACGGCCCTTGCTCTCCCATAGGAGGTGCAGTACGCCGAATGCCTTGGGGGACAGATGCACGGCTTGGTTATCCACGGTCGCCTCGTAGCGGTCGAAGTCGATTCTCGCTTGTCCGAACTCCAGCACCGCACCCGCGGCTGGTGCCGACGCGCCCCGCCGCAATACCGCTTTGATTCGAGCCATGAGTTCGCGGACGCCCACTGGTTTGGTGACGTAGTCGTCGGCTCCTAACTCTAGGCCTAGGACTTTATCGACTTCTTCGCCGCGCGCCGTGAGCATGATGATGGGCGTGGCCGCTCCCTGCGCCCGCAGTTGGCGGCACACTTCGTACCCGTCCATCGTGGGCAGCACCACATCCAGCAAAATCAGATCCGGCTGCCAAGCCAAGGCCCGCTTCAGCCCCTCGGCTCCATCGGCGACCGCCTCGGCCTCGTGGCCTTCAAAGATTAGGTTATCGACCAGTACTCGGGCGATGGCCGCTTCGTCTTCTACTACCAGAATCCTAGGCATGGGCCTTCTCCTCGGTATGCACTGGGAAGTATAGACGGAATACACTGCCGCCATCCGGTCGGTTGGCGGCCTCCACCCGACCTCTATGTGCCTCGACCACGCTTTTGACTAGAGACAATCCCAATCCGGTCCCCGCAGTGCGGGCCGCGTTGGCTCCTCGGCGGAATTGCTCAAAGATGCGCTCTTCCTCGCCTGCGGGGAGGCCGATGCCTCGGTCGGCTACTTCGACAACTACCTCAGCTCCGCGCTGTTCCACGGCTAGGCGGATGGTCTTGTGCTCGGACGAGAACTTGACTGCGTTGCCTAGGATATTGGCCACGGCACCTTCCACCGCTTCTTGGTCGGCCAGTACCGAGGGCAGTTCCGCAGCAATAGCTTCCTCCACCTCAAAGCCCTCTGCGGCGAATACTCCGCCAAAGGTCTCCAGCGCGGCCTGAGCCACAGTCCCTAGGTTGCAAGGTTGGCGCTGGTAGGTCCGGTCGCCGCGCTCAATGCGGGCGAAATCGAGCACATTATCCACTAAACGCGACAGGCGTCGGCTCTCGTGTAGGAGGGTGGTCAGATAGTCCTGCATCTGTTCATTCGACCGGTAGCGGCCCATGAGCAGGGTCTCGGCGTACATGCGGATGGACGTGAGCGGAGTGCGCAACTCGTGCGATACATTGGCGACAAATTCGGAGCGCAAGCGGGCTACCTGCACCTCGCGCCCGGCGTCTCGCAGGATCATAAACCCACCCAAAACCACAGATACGGCCAAGGCGAAAATGCCGCCGCCCACCAGATAGTTGCGCGTGCGGTAGTACCCAGTGGCCGCAGAAGTATCAGCCGCCCAAATTCCCAACCGTATTCGGCCCATCCAGCGGCTGGCCGGCCCGGTCTCGTAGATAGTCTCCCGATGCGCGGCCAGAAAAGCGGCCTCCGCATCGGCGTCGAACAGGGCAAGGGAAAAATCCCGCTCTGCCAGACCTTCCACTTGCTCCTGCATTAGGGTAGTCAGCTCGGCCCAATCGAATAGAATGCCCACCGCGCCGCCACCTTCAGCCGCGCCCAAGTACATGAGAAAACTCGTTCCATCGGGCCACACTCCCGATAGATAACCCTGCTCTCGGGCTCTGGCCCATTGATCTTCCACTACGGGACCAAAGCGCATTGAGAAATCAAGGGCCTTCTCGATCAGGGCCAATCGTTCCAGTAGAACGGGATGGTCTTCCATGTCTGCCAGCCGACCTTGGGCCAACGCGCGGGCCTCCTGCAGGGCCTGCTGGCAGCCTGCGTAGAGGGGATAGCGGCCTTTGAGCAGCGCTTCGGCCCAAGCCATCAGACTGGCTTGGGCCTGCTCGGGTGCGGCATAGCGCCCTAGGCGCAAATGGCTCAGGGTAACGGGATGAGCTCCGTCGGCGTCGAAGACATGGCCGTAGAGAGTCACCAGTGTCCGGTGCGCCTTCTCCTCCATCGCCGCGTCCTTTTTTTTGTAGGCGCAACGGGCAAGAGCGTTGAGGGCTTCGGCTTCTTCGGCGGGACTGGCCGCTTCCTTCCAGGCTTGGTGGTAGAGCTGCACGCCGCCTGCCCAGTCTTGGTGGCCGAATTCTCGCTCTGCGGCCTTTTCCATCTGAGTGGCAAAGGCCGCTCGGCGCTCCTGCAAGTGCAAGGGCTGCACCGCAGGATGGCGCAGCACCCCCGAGGGATCGACGGCGAAAATTTGCGCAATCTCGGAAAAACCCGCGTACAGGCGCGGGTCCATTGCGCCGTCTTCGCTATATGCGGACAGGAGTTGGTCGCGGCTGTTGATGAAGTGGTCGAAGGCGTCCTGTGCTAGTACCGCCTTGAAGCGCAATTCTTGGCGCACACTGTCGCGGACGTCGCGCAGCGAGCGCACGCTCAGAAAGGCCAACAGGGCGGCCGGCACGAGAATGGATAGGAAATAGAGGACTACCCAGCGAATTCCTAGGCGCGACATGTTGTTGGCAGGAGGTGAGGGTAGAGAGTGTGGATTGTGAGCGAGGAATATAGCGGGCGGCCCTTCCTCGTTCAAATTTGTTCCGCGCGTGCGTTTGACATCTGTAGGGGAAGCGGCATATAGTTGCCACTGATACTGTAATTATACCCGATTTGCTCTTTACCTAGGGTGAGAGAATCCACATAGCTATGAAAACCAGCTCCGTCGTGCAGAAAGTTTTCGTCGGCTTGGCGCTGAGCTTGGCACCTGTTGAGGCCCAGCGGGGCTACCAGCTAAGCGGCGACGAGGTGGTAGTCGATCTGGCGCAGCACTGGCGGCAGTGGACCATCCCCGCCCATCTGGCGCACATCGACGAAGCCGGGTCCGTGCGGACGCGCCAGTTGCGGACGGTGTACAATGTCTTGGAAGATCGGACGCTTAGACGGCCGATAATCATTAACACGGACGACCCGCGCATTGGCACCATCGACAGCACCATGCAGTTCGATGTGTTTGGCGAGCCGATCCGCAATACGCTCAACGAACTGGTCTTCGACTACTGGGTGCGACCGGGGATTAGCCGGGTGGGGTCTAATCCGCAGCTAGCGGATAACATTCTCGACGGCGATCCGACCACGTTTTGGGAGCCGGATCCGCGCGACCCCATTGAGCAGTGGTGGATTGAGGTAGATCTGGGGCGGGCCGTGCCCGTGGAGCGGCTCAAGCTAAAGTTTGTCGATGAAGAAGTCGGCGATCCCTTTTTGCAGTTTATCATGCTGTTGTCGCGCCGGCAGAGCGCGCTGTTGCACGAGCCGAATAGCCGCATTGGCTTCCAACTTTTCATCCCGCAGGACGCGCCCAGTACCACGCAGCGCGAATACATTTTTGAAAGCGAGCACACTAGTCCCGAACTACCCCCAACTTCCGGCGTGGTCAGCAATCGGCTGCTGATCGAAGCGAGAAAGCCCTCGCCCGAGTGGACGGGCAAGAGCATTGAGACCGTCCGCATTGTGATCACGGATACGCGGGGAGGGCGGGCCGAACAGATTACACAGGAAGTGTGGGAAGGATTGTCGGCCGAAAAGCGGGGGGATGTGGTTTATTTTGCGCGGGACGTAGCCGGGCGCGAGGAGCCGGTGGACGAGGCGACCTATGAGGCTCTGGCCGCAGAGCGGCAGGGGCGGCGGGACTACTATCGCCGGGAATTGCCGCGCCTAGCCGAGGTCGAGGCTTGGGGGTGGGGTGACAATATCGGCATCAACTTGGTCAAAAACGGCGGCTCGCTCGCACTGACTACGCCGGGTAAGAATCCGCTGACGGCATTCGACGGGGACGACGCCACCTATTACTCCCACCAAACCCGCAATCCCCTCAATCCCGGCGGCAATGTGCTGACCGTCGATATTGGCGGCGCAGTGTGGCTGGAGCAGGTGCGCCTTACGGGGTCGGGTATGCGCGGCTATATCATGCGGGCTTCTGCTGGCGGACGCGATGTCCGCGGTGGCCTCAAATGGCAGCGCATCAGTCCGCCAGAGCGCGAGTACAGCGTAGCTGAAGCGCTGCCGCGCGGCGACTCGGGCCGCTTCAGTTCGATCGTCGATCCCCAGGATCCGCCGCTCAAGGTCCGCCTCCTCGACTTGATCGTCTTTGCCCACTTTCCTCCGGGTTTTGTCGGCGGTCGCTCCGAAAGTGGAGCCGGGCAGGGGATTTTGGTCAATGCCTTCTGGTCGTCGATCACCGAGATCATGCTGTTTTCCAGTCGGCCTCCGGCCGAGGTGGTGTTGGAATCGGACTTGATCGAGTTGCCGGGACTGGTGGCTCTCGGTGCGGTCCACTGGGATGCCGACACGCCGGCGGGCACGGACGTGGAAATCCGCACGCGCACTGGCGACCAACTGTTGCAGCAAATTCGCTACTTTGACAAAACTGGCAACGAGAAGACCGCGGACGAATACAGAACTTTGGCCGGTTTTCTCAAGGGGCCTTCGGATACCACGGTGGTCGTCGGACCGGGGTGGAGCGCTTGGAGCCAGCAGTACCGGGAGCCGGGAGAGTTGGCGAGTTCGCCGAGTCTGCGGCGCTTTATGCAGCTCCAGGTACGGCTCAAAAACGATGGCGGTCAGCACGTGCCGACGCTGCATCGCCTCTCAGTGGGTCTTCATCAGCCGGTGGTGCAGCAGTTGCGCGCCGAGGTGTGGCCGACGGCAGTGGAGGCGGGCGTACTCGATACGTTTGCTCTCTTTGTGCAGCCCGACTTTTTAGCGCAGCCGGCCAATATGCGCAGCTTGGGTTTCGACGAAGTGCGAGTGCGCGCCGAGCCGGGGCTGGACCTACGGCTGGTCGATGTGGCCTTGGGCACGGAAGCGGAGTTGGCGTCCGAGACTCCGTTTCAGCGCTTTGCGCGAGATGGCGACGGTCGGCTGCTCGACGCGCAGGGGGCCGAGTTGGCCGTGCACGCTGAGGGCGACTCACTGTGGCTGCGCTTTCCCGAGACTGTGCAGGGCGAGTCTTCCGAAATCCTCGCGCCGGTGTACTACCGTGCGGTGGCTCCCGGCGACGAGGTACCCACCGGGTTGGATCGCAATCTATTGACCTTTACCTCGTATAGTCTCCTGCCCGAGGCCGAACAAGGCGCGGTGCGCTATTTCCGGCGGGAGGAAAGCGGTCGTTTGGTCGAGGTAGACGCGGAGACCTACGAGGCTCTAGCCGCAGCCGAGCAGGGGCCGGTGCGCTACTTCCGCAAGGTCGTCGGTTTGGGCGATCAGGTGCCCTTTGACGCTGTGGGTGACAGCCTCGACCAGAGTCGGTACAACAGGTTAGGTGATCAGCGGGGTTGGGTGGTGGATCGGGGCCGATTGGTGCGGCTGCGCTTTGCCTCGCGAGTGTATTTGCAGGGGACGCGCTTGGCGGTGGCAGTGCGGCAGAGCCAGCCCCCGACCGCGTGGCAGGCGGCTGACGGCGGCGATGTAACTGGGCTGAGTCCCGCAAAGAGCTTAGCCATTCGTGCGCAGGGGACCGACGCGGCCATTGCTCAAGTGGCGATTGCGCCGAATCCTTTTACGCCCAACGGCGATGGGGTCAACGAGGTGGCTGAGATTGATTTTTCCTTGTTCCGAGTGCAAGCGGAGCGGTCGTTGGCAGTGCGGATCTATACGCTGGCGGGTCGTCAGGTGCGGCAGCTAGAGGCGTTGGCTACAGGTGGGCAGCAGCGGTTTGTCTGGGATGGGCGAGACGAGGATGGGCAGGTTGTGGCACCGGGCTTGTATTTGTGCAAGATCGAGGTGGACGCGGACGCTAGGGCCTTTAGCGGACAGACCCGAGTTCACCTCATCGCCGTGGCCTATTGAGCATCCTATGCGCAACTCGACAAGACAAAAATTCGCCATACTGCTCAGCCTTGCAGTCTGTTGCGACAGCGCCGCTCAGGTCGAGTACGGCAATCGGCTAGGGTTGCAGCAGGGGACGACGGAAGCCCGGCTGATGACCTTGAGTCCGGAGGTGTATCTGGCTGCGCTGGACCCGGCCGTGCGGCGCTGGTACGTGCCGCAGGAACTATACGAAGAATACCGCTGGCGGCAGTGGCAGTACACCAATCGGGCGCGGCTGCCGTACCGGCGCTACGTGGAGGTCGATCTGCAGGGGGATTACTTCTACGACTTGTATGGGAATTACCTGACCCAAGGCTGGCTGGTGTTCAATACCGCGCAGACGCGGCCTCAGGAGGCGGGCAGCACCCTGTTCAAGACGAATGTGTTCGACCGATGGTTTAATCAGTTGGTGATCGCCGGGGACCGAAAGGGCCAGTATCACTACGCGCTGACAGTGAGCAACAATCTACGCACGACCCTGACGCCGCTGGCCTTTTCCAAGCCGCGCTTGAACGGTTTCCAACTGGATTTGGCCACGGACAAGTATCAGATGACGTTCCTCCATTCGCTGATTTCAGGGCCTAGGGCCGTCCAGGAGACGGAGCGGGCTTTTACGGACGCCACGTCTTTGGCGGGAGGCCGTTTTGCAGCGCAAGTGGGCGATTTTGTCGAGGTGGGGTTGCACGCGGTCAGCGCCCACCAGACCAATAGTGTGGCGGACCAACTCGTGGAGACCTTGCACAAAGGATCTTTGACCAACGAACAGAACCAGACGGTTGGACAGATCGAGATCCTATTGAAGGACGACTCACCGGAGGACGGTCGCGGCGGTGCGGCCTTTTTCCCAGACGCCTCGGACGTGATCATCACCTATAGCGATGGCACGGTGGAGCAGGGCCGGGACATCCGCTTTGGTCCGGTGATTGAAGGGGGGTTGGAGCGGCGGGGCTTTCTCAGCGCGGACGGCAGCGAGCAAATCAGCCTGCTCTACAATTTTGACAGCGCATCGTTTGTCAACCGGGCTGCGGCCGACAAGTCGGAGATTGTCGCCGTAGAATTTCGGCTGGTGTTGGCTAATGACTATCAGGTCTGGATGAGTTCCGATCGCCAGTTGGGGTTGCTCGATCCGGGCGAGGGAGTGCGCGGCTTGGGCGAGGAGGGATTTACCCGGCTCGACGTAGCGCCGACGGAAAATCCCTTTTTTACGATGGTGTCTCAGGCGGCGGGCAATGTGCAAGACATCTCCAACTTAGGCGTGGTCAGTTTTGCCTACGGCTTGCCTACCGCTACTACCGTGGCCGGTGGCACGCTTCGGGTGGAGGACTTGCTCGGGTTCGACCTGTATGGCGAATACGACTTGAGTTGGAGTTGGCGTCAGTATCCCAATGTCGCCGAGGAAACCCACACGGCCTCGGCGGGAGTTAAGGGCCAACCCAGTGCGCCGGCTTGGATGGTGAATGTGCGCAAGGCTTGGGCACCGTTTTTGTTGTTCGGCGAGGTGTATTCCATTGACCCACGCTACAACACCCAAGCCTTTGTCACTACTACTACTGGACTCGACTACGCCCGGCAGGGCAACCGCTTTGATCTGGTCGAAGACAACGACGACCAAGACCGCTTCCCCGATGCCTTTCGCGCCGATTTTCTGGTTGACGACCGGCAGGTCTTTCCCGGGTGGGATCTCAACAACGACTTGGTGCCTGACTTCAATCAGAACGATAACCGCGTCAAGGCCAATAATATTCCCGACTATCAAGAGCCTTTTCTGCGCTTCCAAGTGGACCGGCCCGAGTTCCTCTTTGGCGTGGATATGAACCACAACTTCTGGGTCGATCTGTACGAGAACGATACCGAGCCGGACTATCCTTATCGCCGCGATCAGGCTGGCTTCAATGTCTATGGCGGGGTGGGACTAGGTCCGCACTGGCAGCTCAAGGCCGGGGCGTTGCGCGAGGCGCAGATCTCAGCCGACCGCAAAAATCACAGCACGTACGTGCAGGTGGGCTACGAGCGGGTGTGGCAGCGCTGGGGCCGAGTGCGGCTGTTTGAGATGAGCCAGTTGGTCGCGGACGACATTCCCAATCCGCTCTTGCAGTGGCGGCCGGACAACACCTTGCGGGGTGGGCAATTGGTGCATCTTGACGATCCGCTGTTGGCGCGGGATACGTGGGTCAATCAGTTGTTTGTCGGGCACATTCTGACCGGCGAAAATCTCCAGGTGATGAGCAAGCTTAACTGGGTGCTTTTCCGGCAGTTGATGAGTGCGGAGCAGCGCCGACAGCACGATTTGGCACCGTCGGACTTTTTCTTTGGCTTGATCAATAAGGCGAGTTACCGCTACGCTTGGCGGGGTGTGACTGTGGAGCCGCGTTGGAAGAGCGAGTGGGTGCAACAGAGCCGGTCGCTGTTTGATCAGGAGAAGCAAACGACGCTGCTGGAGTTGGTTTCGGTGTTGTTGGAGACTCAGCTTTTGTCGGCGACTAGGGCGCAGGCTGGGGTGGAGTACGCCTTTTTCAACGATTTAGACAGAGATAGTGAGGACTTCAACTCGCTGAGTTGGGCTTTCCAGTTAGTGACGGAGTCGGCCTATCTAGGGTATCGGATCCAAGCCTTGGCTGGTTTTGTGGTGGAGCGCAAGGATTTTGCGGAAGCCGAGACTCTCACCGCTACCCAGAGTTTTGTCACTCTCTACGCCGGGTTGCAGTAGGTCGAGCGCTTAACGCGTCCCTTCCTCCCACGATGGCAAGCTCAAACCGTCCTGATCCCAGACAATTTCGCCGGCTCGCAGGGTCATGCGGCCCTCTATTTTTTGGCTGCCTTGCAGGGTGCTGCGGGTGGCATCGACAAAGCCAAAGCAGCCTTCGTGCACGGCCAGCACTGCGACATCGGCTTCTGCGCCTATGCTCAGGTGGCCTAGCTCGGGCCGACGGATGACTTCGGCGGGGCGCTGCGTCGAGCGGTAGATGACCTCTTGCAACGGCATCCCCAGGGCGAGCATTTTCGACATGGTGATATTCATGGTGGCATTGGGCAGCAGACGGCTGCGGCGGTGCAAGTCGGTGCTGATGGTATCGGGCGGGAAGCCCTGGGCCATGGCTGGCACGGCAATGTGGAAGCGGAAGGAGGCATTGCCGTGGCCCAAGTCGAAAATTACGCCGCGCTCGCGGGCCTGCCAGACAAAGTCGAAAATGAGATCGTTGTCGTCGAGCATGGGCGTGCGCATGGAGTAGCAGTGGGTGTGGATGTCGCCGGGACTGTAGCGGGCGAGCAATTCGGGGTACGTGCGGGTGGGTTTGGGCGAGAAATCGACCATGACAATGCTGCCCGCCCGCCGCGCTGCCTCAATGGCCCCGCCGGTTGATTCCCATCCCGGCCCGCCAAAATGGGCCGATTTGACCCCGACGATGTGCTCGGGGTAGCGCTCGACCGCGGCGGCGCAGGGGATGGGGTCCATATCGGTGGTGTCCTGCTCCGGCGGACCGGTCATGCCAGCGCCGACGATGTTGACAAAGGCGAGGACGCGGGTGATGGACTGGTCCATGATGGTCTCTTTGAAATCTGCAATGTCCTTGTACCCGGCACCGCCCGTATCGACGCAGGTGGTGACCCCGTGCGGCAGGTTGTGGGGGTCGGGGAAGAGCCAAGCATTAAAGCCGCCGTACACGTGCAGGTGGATGTCGATGAGGCCGGGAGTGACGTAGAGGCCGGCGACATCGGCTTCTCGTTCCGCACTGCCGGGCAATTGTGGCCCCACAGCGGCTATTTTGCCGTCTTTTACGGCGAGGTCGGCCGGGCCATCAAGGCCGTTTTTGGGGTCAATGAGGTGGCCGTTTTTGAGTAGGACGTCGTAATGGGGGGGCATGGTGCTCCTTTTGGGATTAGGAATTAGGAGGCTCCTAGGTATGGGATGCTTCGCTTCGCTCAGCATGACAAGTGCTGGTTTGCTGCTTCACTGTGTCATGCTGAGCGGAGCGGAGCGAAGTCGAAGCATCTATTACCTCGATGCTTATGCGTAACATCACTTCTTAATTTTTAATTCCTAATTCTCGGGGAAGTCTCCTTTGTATTCCAGCCCTAGTAGCTCCCGAGACCGGGCCACGTTGCAGTACTTATCCGCGTCCGGGTGACTGGCTGTGTGCATGATGTCGAAATCAATGGTCGCGGATGTGAGCGCCAAATGGCAGGCCTCGGCCAAATCGTGCCGGCAGACCCAGCTAACGCCGCCGCGAGCGGGGTTGCCGTCTCGACTGATGCCGAGCCTGCTGTCGCCGATGCTACAGGGCCGGAAGACGATGATCCGCAAGCCATAGGCATCGTGGAACTGGCGGCACATTTCCTCCTGCAGGCGCTTTGAGATGCCGTACGGGCTTCCTTCCTTGCTGCGGACATCCGACGATAGGAAAAGGCCGTCTGGATGTTGCACGACGCAGGAGCCCATGTGCACCACTCGTTTGAGTTCGTGGCGACGGGCCGACTCTAGGACGTTCCACATCCCCTTGAGGTTGATGAGAAAGGGGTTCACATCGTCCTCGGGTGGGTTTTCGTAGCCAAAGTAGGCGGCGAGATGGACGACGCCGTCCATGCCTTCCAAGGTCTTGTGGACGGCGTGGAAGTCGGCGATGTCCCCGTAGTGCTTTTCTCCCTCCCAGTCGCCGTCGAATCGGCGGTACGTCGCCCAAGCTTCGGGGCTATAATCGAAGGCGCGCACTTGGTGGCGACCGGCGAAGTTTTCCAGCACGGCTCGGCCAACCCACCCGGCGGCACCCATGATAGCTACTTTCACGAGCAATTCTCCTGAGAAACGGTCCCGCAGCTAGGGTGAGACCAGCGCTCTTCGGTCATTCGCTGTACACCGCCTCGATCAAGCCTCTCATATAGCCAATGGCGTAGAGGCGCTCCATTGAGTGCACATCGACGAAATCCTCGTAGGTCAACTGCGGGAAATGATCGGGGCGCGCTACTCCCTCGTATCCCGTGTCGCGATAGGCTCTGACACAGGACGCCATGTCGTGCTTGCCGTCGTCGTGGAAGGCCTCGTCAAACTTCTCCGGCGTGCCCCTGATGTCGCGGAAATGGACGAAGTGGATCTTCTTCTGCTCGCCGAAATGGCGGATGACGCTCGGCAGGTCGTCGGTCATGAGGCCGAAGTTGCCCTGACAGAGGCCGATGCCGTTTGCCGGGCTGGGAACTAGATCGACCATCTTCTGGTAGTTCTCAACGCTGCTGATGATGCGGGCGATGCCCTGAATCGGCGACAGGGGCGGGTCGTCGGGATGCATGGCGAGCTTGACGTTCGCCTCTTCGGCGACGGGGACAACGCGCTCGAGGAAGTATTTCAGGTTGTCCCACTGGTCCTCCTCGGTGACTTCGCCGTGCTCGCCGGCGGGGTGGGTCTTGTTGAATTCTTCAAGGTCGAAGCCGGTCACCTTGGCGCCACCTCGCGTCGGGATTTCGGACGACGTGCGAATCACGAAGAGGATCGGCATCCACGCAGGGCACCACACTGGGATGCCGACTGCCCCCATGTTGCGGATGAACTCGCAGACGACGGCGATCTCTTCGTCGCGTCCCGGCTGGGCCAGCTTGATCTTTTCCATGGGTGGACGGCTTTCAATGACCGACAGGTGATAGCCGTTTTTCTCGTACTGCGCCTTGAAATGGGCCAGGGACTGGCGGCTGAACGGCTGCGCTTCGTCGTCGATTGGTTTATCCGGTATCGGCGCGAGGCCGAAGGTGCCGACGGCATGCTCGACGCCGCACTGGGTACCGAAAGTCGATACGGCGCTGGCGTCTGGTCCGAGAGCCAAAGCGATTTTCATAGCTGATCCTTTCTTTATGTTTTGAGCTTAGTACACGACAGTAACATTATACACGGACATCGAGGTCTAAGATGCTTCGACTCCGCTTCGCTCCGCTCAGCATGACAAGTAGATGCGCTGCTTCACCGTGTCATGCTGAGCGGAGCGAAGCATCTCAAACCACCTCTACTGTCGTGTACGTAGGTTTTGAGAATAACGGCGACGCTTCTCCGCGGTATAGTAGCAAGGGTATTATAGCGGGCGGCCCTTCCTCGTTCAAGGCGGCTTGCCCTTGTTATCCTCAGGGATATAGATTGACCAGAGCAGTTGGCGTCTTCATACCGCACACCTCAACAACACTCAGGAGCCTATTACATGACTGACCCGATCAAAGTCGCCGTGCTGGGCATGGCCCACGATCACTTGTGGGGCAACCTCAAGGAACTAGCCGATCAGGAGGGAGCTTCCCTCGTGGGGGGTGCCGACCCCAACCCCGTGCTGCTGGACCGCTTCCGCGAGCGCACGGGCTGCGACCAAGTGTACGGCGAGTACGAAGCCCTGCTCGACGCGCAATCCCCCGACTCAGTTTTCGTTTTTTCGGCGACCGCGCACCATGCACCCATCGTCGAACTATGCGCGGCTCGGGGTATTCACGTGATGGTCGAAAAACCCATGGCCGCCACGCTCGAACAGGCCGACCGCATGCTGACTGCGGCCCAGCGTCACCAGACCTGTCTGATGGTCAACTGGCCCACGGCGTGGTCGCGGCCCTTGCACACGGCTCACCGCCTCGTCGGGGAAGGGGCCATTGGGCAATTGTGGCAGCTCACCTGGCGCGGCGGTCACTGCGGCCCCGACGAGTTGGGCTGCTCCGACGAATTTTGCGGCTTCCTCTTCGATCCCCAACTCAACGGAGCCGGGGCCTTCAACGACTACAGCGGATACGGTGCCAGCCTGTGCGTCCACTTTTTGGGCCGGCCACATAGCGTCGTGGCCATGGCCGGCCGCTTGCTCAAGACTCACCTGCCGGTTGACGACAACGGCATTATGGTGCTGCGCTATCCCGAGGCTTTGTGCCGCTTGGAAATGAGTTGGACTGAAGCCGTGCCCCATGTACCGCCCCACGATGTGGTGCTCTACGGCACGGAGGGGACTATGGTAGTAGGGAATCAGGTGACGGTGTACACCCGCCAGAATCGCGAGGGAACAGAGGCTGAGCTCGACGAATTGCCCACCTCCCAACGCAATGCTGCCACGCATTTTCTTCAGTGTATTCGCTCGGGTGAGTCGCCTCAGGGCACAACCAATGCCACCCAATCGCGGCACGCCCAAGAGATTATGGAAGCCGGTTTACAGGCGGCTACTTCGGGCATTGAAGTGAGCCTGCCCATTGAGGGCCATTTGTTCCGCGCATAATTCGCAATCCATTCAATTCCTAACTCAACAGGAGACATGATGCCTGATTCCCACTGGCGCAATATTCTGCACCACCACGACGAGCCCGACGAGGCTATGCAGCGCATCGACGCCCAAGTTGCTCCGCTGGAGGAACTGCCCGACGCGGTGCGGCACATCCGCGCCCTAATCTCGCGCTTCGACTCGCTGACCCATTACTGCGCCTTTGACAACCTCGCCCTGATCGTCCGCGCCATTGGCGAAGGCACTTATCCAGGCCAGCCGGCCGTCGATGTGCTCACTCGGGCTTGGGAAATGGACGACCAGCGCCGGAGTCGGGCCAAGACGTATGTGCAAACTCTGCGAGCTTGGTCTGAAGGCAAGTCTGCTGAAGAAGTTCAGCAGGTGGCTGGTGATTCGGAACTGTGCGCCGAGTTGTACGCTACTTTGGGGCCGCTTGAAGAGCACAAGGCTTGGTTGGCCGCCTCTTTAGCCCATACCCTCAAAGCCTTCGCCTACGAGGCTCAAGACTTGCTAGACGAAGCGGCTGAGGAGGGTTTCGTGCGGGGAGTCTACCGTGCAGCGCTCGACCGCGATCCCTCGCACGACGATTTGCAAAACCGCTTGGCCGAACTGGCTGGTGGCAAAAGCAGGGATCACTTCGTCCGCGAGGTCTTCGACTCGGCCGAAAGCCGCCAGCGCCAGCAGTGGCGGGTGTTGGAAAAGCTACATGCCGACGGAGAATGATAGGGGATTCGGAATGAGCGTTTTTCCCGATGCGGCCCTGCGCCAGACAGCCGCGGCCTTTGACGGCCGCATGGGCTGGCATCTAGAAGATCTGGCCACTGGCCAAGTGCATCAGTACAGAGCTGACGAGCGCTTTCCCACGGCCTCGGTCATCAAAATTGCCGTATTGGTCGAGTTGTTCCGCCAAGCCGAGGCAGGACGGCTGTCCCTAGACGATCGGCACCGGTTGAGGGGCGATATTTCGACGCACGGCTCGGGAGTATTGCAAATCGCCCAAGACGAGCCCGAGTTGACCTTGCGCGACTACGCCCGCCTGATGATGGGCATCAGCGACAACATTGCGACAGATTTCCTCATGGGGCTGCTGGGGCTGGACCAGATCAATGCCACCCTCGACCGACTGGGCTGTGCCAATGTGCGGGCCGCCGCGACTATGGGCCGCTATCACTACCGCATGGTGGGGATGGACGAGATGCCCACCAATCGAGCTAACGATGCCGTGTACAAGGAGCGGGCCAGCACTCAGGGCCTTGACTACGGCAGCGTATCTTTTGGGGATTCGCTAGAAAACAATGTGGCCGCCCCCGGCGAGTTGGCTTCTTTATTGGCGGCTATATATCGTGGACAGGTCGTCAGTGCGGCGGCCTCCAAAGCCATGATCGAGCTGCTCAAAACCGGTCGGGATACCCGCATGATCCGGTGTTACCTAAAGCCGGATGTGGTGGTGGCGCACAAGTACGGCTCTAGCGGCATCATCAAAGGGGATGCTGGCCTTGTGTTTTTGCCAGCAGGGCCCTTGGTCGTGGTGGCCTTTGCCTTGGCCCGCGATGACGGACCCGCTGCTGCCGAGGCGATTGCCGAGGTTACCCGCCTAGCCGTGGAGGCACTGGCCCCCGAGTGCGCGGTGGACCATAGCAGTTAATGGGGGGCTCATGCGATTCAGTTTTTACCATAGGAGGGACTTGTGATCATTGACACTCATCTGCACGTGTGGAGCGACGACGCGGAGCGCTATCCCTTTGCCGAGGGTCGGACTCAGGTGGGCGGTGGATCTGTGGAATTGCTCAACCAGACCATGGACGAGGTCGGGGTCGATAGAGCGGTCATTGTGCAGCCGATTTACTATTTGTTCGACAACCGGTATGTGGCCGACTGTCTGCGCCGCTTTCCGGGCCGCTTTGCCGCCATTGGCTTGGTCG
>JAPPEF010000003.1 GCA_028875335.1 Gemmatimonadota bacterium | reverse complement strand
CCAGCTTTGGCAGTGCCGGCAAAACGCTGGCTCTGGACGGCGCTGGCGGGACGGACTTCGGCGTATTTTACCGGGCGAATGGGTTCGGCGACCTGCGATTCGCCGCCGCAGCCAACCCACAGGCCCATCGCCGCTAGAAAAACCCCGGCAGCTTCGAAATTCCGCTTTGGCATGATACCTCGCTTCATGGTGCATTCTTTCTTGTGGCGAAGAAGGCCGTCAAGCGCTCGACAAAGGCCTCCTGCTCCTCTGAAGACATGAACATGGTGTAGCCTCCGATGCTGTTTTCCAACTGCAGATAGCTGACCAAGTATTCATAAACGGCCCCGGCCTCGGCCTGACGGGCGGAAAGGGCGGCGCGTTGGGCATCCACCAGTTGGGTGATTGCCAGTTGGCCCTTCTGGTACGCGTCCTGTACCAGTTCAAAGTTCTTTTGCGCGCTTGCAGCCGCCACCTCGGCAAAGTGTATATTGGTGCGCTTGGACACCAAGTTCGTCATCCGCACCCGGACGGCCTGGGAGAGCTGCTGGCGCAAACTCTCCTCCCGCAAGCGGAGTTGCTGCTGCTGAATCGCGGTTTGGTCGATGGCGATCTTGCGCTGGTTGCCCTGAAAGAGGGGATAGGTGAAGTGGAGGGCCAAGTTCCAGGTGCCGTTGACAGGATCGGAGGAGGTCGGCGGCATTCCCTTGCCGGCGCGCCAGAAGGTGTAGTCGGCCTGTCCGCGCAAAGCCACCGTGGGCAGGTAGTACAGCCGGCGGTTCATCTGCTGCTGGCGTTCGGCTGCCTTCACATTGGCTGCTAGCTGCTTGAGCGAAGGCATGTTTTGCAGGGCCTCTGCGACGAGAAAGTCGGTCAGAATCTCCACATCGCCAGCGCGGTCGATCAGGGGACCGATGCGGGCCGGGTCAAAGCGGCCAAAAAGTTCGTCGGAAAGCCGGGCATCCTCCACCTCGAACTCCTCGCCGATATCCGTCCGATTGAGCAAGCGGTTGAGTTGCACTTTGGCTAGGTAGAGGTTGTTGAAAGCCTCAATCGAGGCTTGGGTGGCCCGAGCCACTTCGCTCTCCCAGCGGAATACGTCGGCCACGCCGGCATAGCCGACGGCATTTCTAGTGCGGGCAACCTTCAGATTGCGACGCGAGACCTCGAGATTCTCATCTTGAATGCGTCCCCCAGTCTTGGCCAGCAGGATATTGAAATAGGCCGTCGCCAGATTCAGCACCACGTCGAGCGCGACCAGATCGGCCTGATGGCGAGCGGCCTCGGCTAGATACTGCTGGATTTTGACGTTGGCGAAGACCTGCTCGGAAAACAGCACCTGTTGCACGGTACCTATACCCGCGCCGGTGCGCTCGGGCTGTTGACCAAAAGCGCGCTCGGCAACATCTGGGTCCACTTGCAACAAGGTGGTCGAGGTTTCTACAGTGGGCAGGAGGGACGATTTGGCCCGGCGCATATCTTGGCTGGCCAAATCGACATTGCGCTTTTCAATGTGCAGGTCGAGGTTGCTCTGCAAGCCTTCGGCGATAACCTCCTGCAAACTCAAGCGTCGATCAGTAGTGGGTTCGTCAGCCTTGAGGAAGCGGGCGGAAAACAGCGCTTCAAACGAGAGGTCGAAACCGATCCGGCGGATTGTTGCGGCATTCAGCACCCATTGCTCGTCGAGATTGTGCCGCACGGGCATTGCCGCCAGTTCCTCTCCCAGCGCGACTCCCTCGACGATCAGGGCCAGCTTGCGGAAAATCTGGTCTCGGCCGCTCTCGTCGCCGATACAGGCCATTATTCCCGCATCCACATAAGACCGGCTCATGGCAAAGGAAGGCAGCTTGCGCTCGGCGAGGGCCTCAGCCAGCAGGCCGACCTCCTCAAGTGAGCGCTCGAAGACCACCGCCAGATAGACTGCGTCAACTGCGTCGCTCAGCGCCGGGAGAGACGCTTCCTTTCCCCAAAAAATCAACTCCACTTGGGACTCGTAAGGCGCTGCGAGGCGTTCGAAGAAATCCTCGAAATCCAACCTGCCTTTCAGGTTTTCACTGATGATGACGGCTAGGTGGGCAAAGGGATGGATGCGGTGGAACGCCGCCAAATCCTTTTGGATCGAGTGGGTACTGAGGACGTAGGTAAAATTGCGCACCCCAGAGACGCCAGGCTCGACGAGGGGCATCTGCTGTAATTCCACGTCCAGTATCCCCACTGCGATCGTCGGTTTGGGCAAGGCACCTTGGGCAGCCAGCATCGCGGCGCTAGCCGGCCCGGCGGCAATGATTAGATCGACCGCGGGGTCGTTGGCTAGGGATAGATAGTCTGCGTGCCCAGCGGAAAAACGCATGTGCTCGGGGAGGAAATGGACCGATGTATCGACTCCTAGCACCTTGTGGATTTCATCCTGTAGGAGGGACAACTCACCGTCGTCATCGGTTGCCTCGGGCCCAAAATCGAGCAATAGACCGATGTAGAGGTCGCTCTTTTCAATTTGGGCATGTGTCGGCAGTACTAAGCCCATGAC
>JAPPEF010000259.1 GCA_028875335.1 Gemmatimonadota bacterium | reverse complement strand
TTGGTGCGATTGATCTCAATCGTCTCGGGAGAAGCATCTATGGCCGTCAGGTCAGGGGTACCCTGTACCAGACATGTCGTCCACAATCCCGTGCCGCAAGCAAGCTCAAGACACTTGCCGAACGGCCGCTCCTGTTCAAGTGCCGATCGCACAGCATCCAACTCTGCATGCCACTGGGATTTATGCTCGTCGCCCCGGTCGTATCGCCCCTGGCGTGAATGCCACTCGTCATACTCGTCAGCGCGCGCCCGGTAATAGGCGACTTGTTCCTGCAGAATTGATTTGTCAACCATAGTTTACCTCCCAATTCTTGATCGAAGTTTAAGAATTTGCTACTCGTCTAGGCATGCGCCGTCACAACGGGTTGAAAATAGCCGGACTGCTCAGGTCCATGCCAAGTGACTTTTGCAAATCCGGCCGACTCCAAGGCCGCAGTAAGCTCGTTGCGTCTCATTGCTCTGTAGCGAGTCCTGATCTCCTTCACCCGCCAGTCACTCGCCACCTGATTCATTATAAAAAGCCGCAGTAGATAGGTATCTGATTCCTTGGACCAGTCCCAGATCTGAAACACTATTACTTCTTCCTCATGTGTACCGCCGGGATTCATAACTACATACGATGGTTTTTCCGCGAGCAACCGATCGTAATCGCGAATACTGGCAACAAACAATCCTTTGTCCGTCAGTACGTGCCGGATGTTTCGCAGAGCAAGCGTTAAATCTTCGTCAGTCAAAAGGTGCGGCAGGGAATTGTCGCAACTAATCACTACATCGAATTGCCGGTCAAACGCACATTCCAACTCGCGAATATCGGCAACCGCAAATCGCACATTTAGCCCCCGCTTGGCTGCTTCTGATTCCGCCCGTGCGACCGCCCTCGGACTAAGATCGGACGCGAAGACATTGTATCCTCGCTGCGCTAAACCAATTGCCTGAGTACCGATTCCGCAGGAACAGTCTAGGACAACCGGTACACTCGCTGAAGACTCACATTGAATCAACTGATCTAGCACGGATGCCTGCCGTTCGATTCCCGATTCCCAATCTGCGTAAACGCAATGGTAATCAGCAGCTAGATCATCGTAAAAGCGTTCGACGGATTCACTCACCTTTATGATTTCTTCTTGACTGAATACTATCTATCGTCCGAGAACCCCACATAATCAATTTCCAGCGGCTGCTTGAGCCGCCTCTCCAATTCCAGCAGATCCGATCGACCATCCGGCACATCCTTCTCCATAATCCCATCAGGATACACCGTCACCGTAGTCGTCACTCCCATAAATGCCTTCTCTGCCGTCGTCCGCGACACCTGAATGCCGTCTTCTGAAATAGCCATGCGAGAATGGGCAATACGTCCCTCGCCGATAACCCGAAAAAGAAGAGCCAACACGCCGGACATTGGACGCCCTGTAACCCCCTCAATTTCATCGTACACAGCCCAATCCCCAAAATCCAACAAGCGATAGGTCATCACCTGCCAATTAGTCACCTTAAAACGCGGCGTCGAAAGCGTATCCAAGTACGAATACCGGTCTGGCTTACCCGGCCCATCCTCCCATCTGATCCGCACATTCACGGCCAGTTCCGGCATCGGTCCCTCCTTTACCTCTCGAATGACTCGATCTAGCCGATATTCTACTTCCATATTCTGTCGGTGTTGATAGCTCAGCAGCGCAAACTGAGGCGCAGTATGCTCCGTCCGCTCAGTCACCTCCAAAAAAGCCCGAAACCAATCCTCATATCCGATAAACAGCGGCAGTCCGTCCGGATCGCGCTCCCTAGCTTGCCGCCCAAGATACAACAACACCTCCGCCTGAAACCGCGCGCCATTGGTCGTCGCCGTCGGGTCGTAATCGCCATGCTGCCGCATCGCCTCCAACACCTCCGACCGATCCACCACATTATACGCTCCCTCCACACCTGTCAGCGGATCGGGCAGTAGCAAAAAACAGAGGACGGTTACAATCCCCAACCTCCCGCCCATATTACCTATCGTCCGATAACTCCACATAATCAATTTCCATTGGCTGCTTGAGCCGCCTCTCCAGTTTTAGTAGATCTGTTCGACCGTCCGGCACATCCCTCTCTACAGTCCCATCTGGATAGATCGTCACCGTGATCATCACTTTCATATACGCCTTCTCTGCCCGCGTCCGCGACACCTGCATGCCGTCCTTTGCAACGGCTATGCGAGAATGTGTCATATGTCCCTCGCCGATGAGCTGAAAAAGAAGAGCTAATACGCCTGACTCTGGACGCGCCGTAATCCCCCCAATCTGGTCGTAAACAATCCAATCCCCAAAATCCAGCAAGCGATAGGTAATCACCTGATGATTAGTCACCCTAACGTTCGGCCTCGAAAGCGTATCTATGTACGAATACCGGTCTGGTCTGCCCGGCCCGGCCTCCCACCTGATCCGCACATTCGCGGCTAGTTCCGGCATCGGCCCTTCCACCACTTCACGGATGACCCGATCTAGCCGATAGTCCACTTCCATATTCTGTTCGTAGCGATAGTTCAGCAGGGCGTACCGCGGTGCCGTATGCTCCGTATGCCCGGTCACCTCCAAAAACGACCGGAACCACTCCTCGTGCCCGATAAACAGTGGCGGGCCGTCCGGATCGCGCTCCCTAGCTTGCCGCGCAAGATAAAACACCACATCTGCCAACCACAAGCCATTGGTCGTCGCTGTTAGTTCATAACCACCATAGTGCTGCCGCATCGCCGCCAGCACCTCAGACTGATCCAATACATTATAGTCTCCTTCTACACCTACCAATTGATCCGGTAGTAACGAAAAACAAAGGACGGTTGCGATCCTTAAACTCCCAAGGTATTGAAAGCTG
Source organism: Gemmatimonadota bacterium (assembly GCA_028875335.1). The sequence goes on along the minus strand of JAPPEF010000259.1, from coordinate 21,349 downwards.
GTCATAACCTACATCCGTCTGAGTAAAAGGTTTTGTATCTATGGAGTCATTGAACCTCAGATCGTCAAAACGGCAATGCAAAATTCCTATTGCAGCAACTCGCCGGGGATGCGTGAGCCGGGGTATTCCTTTTCCGAGTCGCGTTCGGCGATTATGGCTGGCACTTCGTCTGTCCAATAGTCGGGTACGGTATCCGGACGCCGATGCCAAGCTAACACCAACGTGCGGCGTTCGTCAGTCTGATTGCGATACGCCGAGTGCAGCACGCGAGCGTCGGCCAGCACCAAGTCGCCGGCCTTGACACAGACATCGACTTGGTCGGGGTGATCGCTGAACATGGTCGGGTGGTTTTCTTCTATGAAACGCGCCCCTTGCTCGTGGGCTGGCACCATTTCGTCGTGCAGGGGGATGCGCTTGTGATGGGTGCCGGGAATGACTTTGAGACAGCCGTTTTCCCGAGAGGTATCGCTCAAGTAGTAGGACACAAAAATGATCTGTGGCCACGGCGAACAACTCAAGGGGTCGTTCCACTGCATCCAGTCTTGATGCCAGTACAGGGCCGGCTCGCCGGGGTCTTTGGTCAAGAGGATGATGCCGCCCGTGCTGGCAAAGTCACCCAAACCCATTTGTTCGAGGGCACGGCGCGTGGGAGGCCAGTCGAGCAACTTCTGGATGGTCGGATTGTCCTCCCCGCGCGCGGTGACGTGCTGGCCCTGATACTTGAAATCGGGCGGCGGCACCCAGTCCTCCATCATGCGCTCGGTCTCGTCGTGCAATTCCTGTAAGAATTCGTCACTGAGAATGTTATCAACCACGCAGAATCCGTCGCGCAACAACTGTTGGCGTTTTTCTTCAGCTTCTTCAGGAGTCATCGAAAACCTCGTCGAAAGATGTGTGATCAGTACTTCAATTTTGATAAGGCTCGGTGCGGCCTCCGGTCAAGGTGCGGTCAAAGCTCGGACGCATCAGTTCGGTTAAAACGGGCGGCAACTCACCCCGCTGCGCTTTGAGTGCCCACAGCGGCGGCACGGCGTGGGGCGGCTGCACCAAACCAGTGCGATCGTCTGCTTTTTTGTACGCATACAGGGTACACCAGCGGGTCTCTTTGTCCGCTCCCTTCGGAGCCACGCCGTGTGCTCCGTGCGACAGGCAGCAGACGACCGAGCCGGGGGGCAGTTCGAGATGTTCGATGGCCAGCGGCTTCCCCGTAATGGGATGGACGCGTCCCTTGAGCCAACCATCTTCGATCTCCTCGTCAGTGGCCGCTCGGCAGTTGTTCGGATCGCGGAACAGATGACTGCCGCGAATGAGCTTGAGGCCACCATCGTCGGTAGCACTAAATCCCTGGGGATAGCACAGGGTGAGGTTGGTATTGGGCTGGGCTTGGTATTCGGCCACATCGCGGGTGGAGCCGCGATCGTAGCCAGCACCGATCTTGTGACTGTGCCAGCCGCCGCCAGCGTAACCCGGCGGCCGCGTAAGAAGCTGGTTGTGATCGAAATACACGGCCTCCGTGCCCAAGCACAGCTTCTGTAGGTGCAACATCTGCGGATGGGTCAGCACGTCCATGAGGAACGGGACGTGGCCAGCGGGGAAATACTCGGTGAAAACGCTGTGCCGCCGCAGAGTCAGCACGCCAGCCTCGTCGGTTCTTTGCGGCGCTTTCTGGCTGCCGCCCAAGGCACCGGCAATGGCCTCGGCGCTCAGTTGGTACTCGGGTGGGCGGCAGCCCAAGGTGGGCCAGTCTATTTGGCTCCAGTCCGCCTGCAAAAGGGCGTCGTTGCGCTGTTGGCCGTACTGCAGCGCCTTCGTCCAAGTCTCAATGACGGATGGAGGCACAATGCCCCGCAGTACGGCGTATCCATCGCGCAGATAGGTGTCGCGGTCGAATTGGGCTTCTAGCTTGTGCAAGTCAAAAATATCGCGGCGCTCGGCCTCCAGGCGGTCCCAGTCTTCTGCCGTCCATTGTAGAGGCGTCGGCTCGTCGCCGAGGAAGTCCGGCCGACTCGCCCGAGCCAAATCGCTGATCGGGCTGTGTAGAAAGCGCTCCCATAGCGGATCGGCCAGTTGGTCTTCGAGCAAGGGATTGGGAGGCATTGACATCACGAATTCGTCACCTCGTCAACGTCCTCAAAGAGCGAAGGGAAAAAGCGATGCGGATCGCCTGGCTCGCCAAAGAGAATCTGCTGCCGCTGGGTCAACTCGGCCGGCGGTTGCACGCGCCTATTGGTCCAGGCCATTTGCGAGACGCAGTATTTGTAGAGCAAGGCGCGCCGCTGGTGGTGCCCGTGCCAAGCGGCCGTCCCGTGAGTCAGGGCCTCGGTGAACAAAGTGACAGAGCCAGCCGGGGCCGAGGGGATAATCACACAGGGGGCCTGTTCGGGCGCGTCGGCAATGGGTTGCGGCAGTTTGAAATTGCTCTTGTGACTGCCGGGAATGCAGCAAAAGCCGCCGTAGTCCGGCCCAGCGTCGGTCAAGTTCCAAGTCGCCACGACAAAACCGTTGAGGATCTGGTTGTCGCGCAGGGGATAGTACCGGCCCGGCTGCGCTCCAGAGGTGGGCGCCGTTGGGCCGTAGTCGCAGTGCAAGATGCCTCTGGCCATGCCGTGGCGCAGACACAAGCCGTAGATCCGGTCGAGGCGGAAGCAATCGCCCAAGCGGAAGCGCAGTATGGGCATAATCTGGGGGTGGTCGAGCAGGTCGATGAAGGGCTGGCCCCAGTCCAAAAAGCCCGAGCCATCGGGCGCGGAACCAAAGCGGTTGCCCTTTGCCGGCGGCAGGTGCGCGTCAAGTAAGTGGTTGAGAGCGGCCACGTCCTCGACGTCGAGGACGTTTTCGAGCACCAAATAGCCCTGCACGTCGAATAGATATTGCAGCGTTTCGAGGTCGTTCATGGCTGATGAGGCGGAGGAGGTGAAATCCCGAAAATTGTATCAACGGCCTCCAATATAGCCAGACCTATCGTACGCTTCAATAAGGCCGGAGGGGGGATGCCCGAAAATCGTTGCCGTCGAGCTTGCACACACATCATTTTTGATGTATGCTGTAATCTATGTCGCAACCTTGGCACATTGTCTATTACGAATCTACAGATGGACAATGTCCCATGCGTGAGTTTATCAATGCTCGAAGTCAACGGAACCAAGCTAAACTGCTCGGTTGGATCGGGTTGCTTGCTGATCAAGGCCCTCACCTGCCTCGCCCTCACGCCGACCTCTTGGAGGACGGGATTCACGAACTGAGAGTTACCTTATCCGGCGATCAAGTACGCTGTCTATATTTCTTTTGTTATCGAGATTTCATTGTTCTTACCCATGCGTTTGTGAAGACGACGGGCCGAGTGCCCAAAGCAGAAATTCGGAAGACCCAATCAATGCGGATCAATTTTTTGAAGCGATTCGATAAACGCCAACTGAGGGAGCATTTCTGATGCAGACCTTTGCAGCCCATCTCAAAGAGAAACTTCAAGACGAGCGGTTTCGCAAAATGTATGAGGAGGAGAGGCAGTTGGCTGAACTGTCCCTGCAACTTGCAATCGCCCGAGATAAGTCAGGTAAATCGCAAAAAGAGGTCGCGCAACAAGCCCAAGTAACTCAGCAGCAACTGTCCAAGCTAGAAAACGGCGCAAGCTGCAATGTTACTACTCTCCTCAAAGTGTGCAAAGCACTGGGCTTAAAGCTGGAATTGGAAGAATCAAAGGAATTGGAACCTGCTGGGTAATATCTCACCCTGCCGACATCCTGTTGCTTCAATGAGGCCGGGGCGTTGCCGCCCCGGAAATGAGCTGGAGCCGCTGGGTTATGTGAATCCTCTCGAGCTTCAATGAGGCCGGGGCTTGCCACCCCGGAAATCTCCTCGCATATATACTCCTCATTGCCGTCGTACCCGCTTCAATGAGGCCGGGGTGTTGCCACCCCGGAAATGACTCTAAAGACGGCAGGAAAGCGCGGCCAAGGCGTGCTTCAATGAGGCCGGGACGTTGCCACCCCAGAAATAAAAGATCCGGTCAACAACCGGGCGCGACTGGAATTGCTTCAATGAGGCCGGGGCGTTGCCACCCCGGAAATCGCAGATCACGTCGTTCCCTTCCATCTCGTTTGAGTACCTTCAATGAGGCCGGGGCGTTTACTCCCCGGAAATAGCGAAACGTATCCAGTGTCCCCTGCGTAACGTAGGTGCTTCAATGAGGCCGGGGCGTTGCCGCCCCAGAAATACGAGCTAGAGCCACTAGGATTCATCAATCCTTTGGAGCTTCAATGAGGCCGGGGAAACTCCACCCCGGAAATGTGCCAGACGGTGCGAATCCCATAATACGAGAAATTCCCACTTCAATGAGGCCGGGGAAACTCCACCCCGGAAATCGGACAGCCTTATCTACACTATGAGTGGCAGATCGAGCTTCAATGAGGCCGGGGCGTTTACTCCCCGGAAATTGGGACGATTTACGTCACCCAATGGATTTACGGCCTGCTTCAATGAGGCCGGGGCGTTTACTCCCCGGAAACCAACGCCGTGACCGGGTTGGCCACGATCCAGCCACCCCTTCAATGAGGCCAGGGCGTTGCCACCCCGGAAATGCGGCGCAAAGCGGATGTGATCGTCGCAGAGAAAAACCTTCAATGAGGCCAAGGCGTTGCCACCTCGGAAATGCAAGGATATCTGCTTGCCCTTCACGTCTGGGTTGAACCTTCAATGAGGCCAGGGCGTACCACCCTGGAAATAACCATAACCAACGAGTTGACCATCTTGGATCATACAGGTGCCGCATGCGTGAAATTGCGATACTTATCCCTAGTAATGCGCTGGCTCCGATAAACCTCGACAACGCCTAACGCTAAAAGACTCTTGCGATCCGGTAAGGGCTTTTGCAACTCGGCCAAGCTGAGCAGAGACCGCACGACTTCAATACTCAAAGCCCCTTCCCAGATTGGCCACGAAAACAGCACACCTTCGCCACGCCGCTGCGAAAAGCCAGTCGTATGTAAGTGCCGTTCCCCAGGTGCAGTAGGGAAAAGAGGCAGCGCTTCCACGGCAAGACGATTGGCACCGCGCATCGTGCGCACTGGATCGCCCGAAGGTTCCTTCCAACGCAGAGCATACCTGCGGTCGTCCAAAGGATCCCAGCGAAGACTCGGCTTAGGGTCTGAATATTGCCACACCTCAAACAAGGAAGTACGCAAATGATCTGACTTGGTGCTTTCCACTAGCTCTCGCATGGAGCCGATAAAGTGCTGATGTCCCGCTCCGCTCATGGTTCGCAGTGCCGTGTCCTGAATACGCGAGTCTCTCGGGGAGATGGGGAGGCTATCGCAACCAAAGGCGGCAATAAAATCTGCATCGTGCCGCTCAGTAAGACCTGCTGCGTTGGAGGCAGATTGAGCCACTTTCCGGAACTCCTCACAATTGATCGTTAGATCGTCAGCAAACTTAAACGCATCTTTCATCTCCGTTAGAGCGGGCATGAGTAGTTCGATCAAACTATCCGCTGTAAGTGCTATATCCCCAAGCAATACAGGCGACCAGTGCCCACCCTGCTCTTTCCAACTTATACGCCAGTTCGCCGATGAATTTGCCTCAGTCGCAATTCGCAAAGTACCAATAGCCGCGAGAAACCCGAGCGGATTGCTGCCATCGAGTCCGTTGAGCAGAAGCCCCGGAGTTGATCCGTTTGCCGTCATTGAGCCTCCTCCTGTTCGCTCTGCCGCCAATCAGCGAGCCGCAGCAGCGCTTCCAGCCAAGCCAAACCCCACCAGCCATAGCGCCGAACCAACCGCCAATAGCGGTCTGAGACGCCAGAATCGAGATGCTCAAGATTAGTAGGACCGCACCAATGCGTTCGTTGGCCGCGCAACTCGAAATCCACATCCACGCCCTGCTCGTCAAATATCACTGGCGCGAACGGCCGACAGTGGCCGTGATGGCTGGCAATCAAATGAAGAACCAAGTCGCGCAGATCGTCCCTTTCCGGCAAAAGCACCGACGCACTTTCGGCCAAGCGCACCGAAAGCAGTTCGTGCCGCCCGCCTTTGGGATAGCCAGAAGCGGTCCTCGCCCTCTCATAGGCTATCCGATTTCTCGGTATTTCGGCAGACTTGGCGAGAGGTTCTCCGCCCAACCACCGAGCACCGCCACGCAACAAAGACTGAAATCGTGGATCGGCCTTGCCCAAATCGTGTAACAGGCCAGCGCAGGCTATGACATCAACCAAGTCCTTTGGCAAGCCGCAGCCCGCCGCATGACGGCGAGCCAACGCCTCGACATCGGGAAGGTGCCTTAGCAGTTTGACGGGACGCCCAATACCGGACGCGCTAGCATCATCCTCATCGCTGAAGCGGTCAGCTTCGCGGGTGAGCTCCAGTATGAGACGGCGTCCGACGAGCACCAAGCTGTTGCCGGCGACTATGTGAAGTTTCGACCCAGAAAACTCTTTGCAGAGTTCGCTTGCGGCTTCCGATAGCCAAGACGGTTCGGGTGAATTGGAAAGCTCTGTCAGAAGATCGCGCAAGGCATCGTCAAGCTCATCGTCCTCGTATTTTCGTTCCAAATCTTTCAATAACTCACGAACGGTTTCTTTGGCCGTAACAGAATCCGGCCAATCGCCCACTAGCTTCGGGTGCAAGCGAAGGATAGGCTTAGCGCGAGCGAGCCGATAGGCGCGATCACCCACGTCTAAGTCGGTGTCCGGCGGCAGGTCTCCGAGTTGACGCGCTGGCCCCGGATGGGTGGCAGGGATCACAATAATATCGCCGGGCCGAATCGCCCTAGGGTCCGCTGTGACGTTCCCGAGTTCCGTCTCGACCCCCCGCCACCGCACAACCAAGCGTTCCACCGTGGGCAAACCGTTCCTGTTCAGGCCATCCTCTGTGCCGGTTCCTTCCACGTCGGCGCTGTCGTCTGCGGCATCTTCTCCGGCCAGCCAACGCCTGAACACACTAACTGGTACCGGAAGCGTCTCACTGCTGCTCGGCGGGCACAAGGACAGAAGTTCCAGCGCAGTTTCCTTTTCATCGATCAAGTTCAAATCGGCACGCCAACAGACCTGTACATCCGCCACGCCTTCACGAGGCCCGTGCAAGAACGGAGCCACATCAGGAGAAGGTTGTGGTTCTGGTGCTGTCTGCGCCCAGCAATCGACATGGGCGGGAAGCATCACCGGAGCATCGACGGGAGGTGCGTTGAGCGAAGAGTCGCCGTCCGGCAGATATGCGATTCCAAAATCGACCTCACCATTATTACCCTTGTGCTCATTGAGCCAATTCCAAGTCTTGGTAAGAGCCTCGCCGTACACGGGATCATCGCCCGTTTCACTCGCTTGGTCGCCGCGCACGAGAATGACCGCCCGAGCCTCAATTGGTCGCCCCATGCGATTCAGGCGGCCAAAACGCTGGCGTAGGGCATCTAGGCTAGCGCACTCGGTCACCAAACCGTCGAAATCGAGATCGGCTCCGACTTCCAAGGTTTGGGTAGCCACGATAACCACCGGCTTTGACAAAGCGCGTTTGTCCGCTTGGTCGGATTCAAGGTGTTTCAAGTGTTGCTTAACTAGGGCATCCTTATCGACGGGGCGCATCCGACCTGTCAGCAATACTGAGTCAAGATCTTCCCGGCTTTGAAGCAAGCAATAGGTCTCCCGCGCTGTGGCAACGCGATTGACGAACACCACGATAGCGCGGCATTCGCCGTTGACCAGTCCCAATGCAGCCTCGGCCAAGGCCTTAGCCATCGCGCTTGTGGCCTGCTTCCCTTTGGCTTTTTCAACTGTCTTCAGAATGGCGGGCTTGTGTGCTAGTTGACGCTGACCTAGCGGATGGGCAAGGTCTCGACTTTCTTCGGATAGATCCTCGAACAGGTCCACCCCCGGCGGCGGGGTCGCCGACATCACCACCGAATAAAAAGGACGCTCAAGTGGCGTATGCCCCCATCTTTGATAGCGCCGCACCGCTTGCAGGGTTTGCAGGAACGGTTGGGCGCAATGCGCCTCGTCGAGTAAGACCAGACTGTCGTTGGCGACCAACCCCGCAGCTATCGGCCACGTGCTAGGGCCACGCCCATAGCCGCGAAACAACAAGCGAGAGCCGATTTGATCGACAGTCGAAGCCACCACCATGGGTTGAAGCGGGCTGTTCATCCAAGCCTCCGACCGATACATACCGCCGCGCAATACATGAGCAGTCAACGGTAACTCCCCTGCAAATCCATCCACCCCACCGTGGGCAATCTGTCGCAGGTTGTCTGCAACGCGCTTGAGGATACCGTCCTGTGCCTTCTCAAGATGATCTGCCAGCAGGCGCGCCCGCTCGTATGCTTGGTCCACGATTACGCGCCGGTCAACGACCAAGAATACGCGACGCGGTGCAGTGATGACTTGCTTCCGAGCCAACCGAGATGCTTGGGCAGCCAACGCGAACACGGCGATATCCAAGCACGCGGTCTTGCCTGCTGCTGTCGGCAAGGCAATGGCTTCGGGCCAAGGAGCCTCTGCCCGCTCCAGTACTCTATCCGCCAATGCCTGCTGCCAAGCGAAAGGTGGATGGCCCCACAACTTGTTGAAAAATTCGGCGAAGTCCATAGCGTTCAACTGCTTCAATGAGGCCAAGGTATCGCTGCCTTGGAAGTCAGCCACGGTCTCCACCTTTTTCATCCATTGGGCGGCACAACCCATATCCCCGGAAGCGACCTGCTCCCACGAGCACAGGCCCGCGCACCGGCTCGTCAAAGACGATCACCCCATGGTTATGGCTCCGTCGCCCACCGCCGTTCTTACGCATCAGTTGAGGATACTCCCTCGCATGGGGGACGCCCTCAATCAGCGAAACCGGGTGCAACAACACCTCGCGCGGGCGCGGCAGACCAATGTGCAGACACGCATCTTTCACGCTCTCAGCCGCCCGCTCCCATTTGTCCTTGCCATCAAAATGTCGGTTCAGTACCACCGGGGTCACGCTCGCCCAAACGCGAGATTCCCGTGTCCAAGTATCCGGGTCAAGGTTTTTCGGCGGGCGTTCGCGGGTTTCCAGTTCAATAGCGCACTCGAACCACTGGTCATCAAACAAAGGATGTTCACGCGGCAATCCGGTAGTTGGATCGCGTAGGAACGGTTCAAGGCAATGCCCGGCCTCCTGCTGATCCAAGCCCGTCGGCAGAACCAGAGCCAAACCCATAATGCGGCCATCTGCATGTTCCGAGCCGACAAAGGGGAGAGGTGTCAAGGCGAGATGCGGTGCGGCGGTGGGCGTGCCGTCCAAGCGATGGCCACTAAACCATTCCGGCGGCGGTTGTTCGGGACACTCTTTTGTCAATAAGCCGCGTAGGGCCGCTGTGAGCTTGAGCGTCGCTGACAGGGACACATGCTTCCCCTTGATACTGATAACAATGAGCTGAGGGTCGAAAACAGACCTAGGTGTTTCGGTGAAGTTGGTTTCTCGTGGCCTATCGTATCCCTGCCAACGGCCCGGCACCGGGTGCAGACTCACAGGTTGGCCAGCGGGAAAACGGTCTCCCAAACGCGTTTTCATTTCCTTGATGTATTGTCTTTGCTCGCGAGGACTTCGCGCGTGACTTCGGCTACCTCCTTCGCGCATTGCCGCAGCAAGTCGATTTCGGATGGTGTCAACATCCGGGGAGCGGGCGAGGTACCGAGCTTCTGAGTAAGTAAGGCAATCGAAGGCGTGGCCGAAGTGCGCCTTCCACCATTTCTCAAAGTCTGATCCGTGCTTTTGTCGGAGTTCATGCAATTGCTCCTGTGAAGGGTTTAGTTTTGCAGAGTAAGGTTTTCCGGTCAGCGCAATGGCTCCGACGACCTTTCCTCCCTGTTTCTCAATCCAGCCGCGCAGATTTGCCAGCGTGCCGCCCTGACCGACGAAATCGTCCACCATCACGTATTCACGTTCCTTCTCAACGGTTCCTTCAAATGCGGCTTGCCGAGCGAGTCGGCCATATCCGTCGGCACCCGTGTGGCGTACCACATTGGCCTGTGCGACAGTGGTATCAAACGGGACACCCAAGCGTTCGCTCAGCAGTTCTGCCAAGGAAGCAGGGATCGCATTGAAGCCTTGCTCGTAGGCATTGGCGCATATCAGCACGGGCTCCCCGCTTTCGCTAACCTCGGCGATGAGTGCACGAACCGTGGTGATTCCTGCTTCGTCAACCAAGCCGCTGACCAGATTTGCCGCAGCCTCAGCATCACCACTTGTCTTCGCGCTGGGATATTCGGGATGCTGCTTGGTCTCGGATTCGTCAGCCAGCAACACCGCGTCTGCAAATGCCTTCCAAGGTACCCTTGGCGGTTGCTTCATCTCCTTGAGATCCGCCTCAGCTTGCTCAATTTCGCCGCGAAGATCGTGGTAGGCAATCCATGCGGCGCGGTTCATGCGCGTTTCCAATGTCTTCAAGCGCCCAGGGCTCGTTACGCGCAATCGCTGAAGGGCGACACCGGTCGCCGGAATCCACACGGGCGGCGGCGGCTCGGATTCCAGCCACACTTGCACGAAGGAGGCTGAATGCCCTACATGCGTGACCTTGGCGACCAGCCGTTCCAAGGCAACGCGATGAGCACCTAACTCGACCTCTGGCCACATCAGATGCACCGTTGGATCGTGGGGAATGGCAACCGGGAAACCACGAGGCTGGCGCGATCGATGCTCTGGAAGTTGGGCCAGTCCGGCATCCTTTAGTTTGTTTAGGTCTCCACTATTAGGCACTTTGCGACTGAGGCTCGCGTCGTTGACGGGCACATAGCTGACAACTGTGGTGCGGCTGTCCGCATCCGAGGCGGCAATCGCAGGGGGTGGCAAGGCTTCAAACCAGCGCAGGGCCTCGCCTTCGGCAGGGTCTTCGCCGGTCTCAAACCAAGCTGCCGCCAATGCCATGAACACCCGATCGGGATGCGGTGGCCATTCGGCTTGCTCCTTTCGCGCCCCGTCCGCCGCTGCCATTGACCACCCGTTCAGATAGTGGAGACCAAGGGCGAACATCAGTCTTCTCCTTCTCCCGATGCGCTCGCCAATTCCTGGCTACGCCGAACCAATTCGACAAGGTCGGGCGATGGGGTCAGCTCAATTTCGTCCTCCCAAGGCAAGCCGACATCTTTGGCCTCAGCAGTCGCTTCTTCCAACAGTTTTAGCGCGTCTTCGGGACCAAGTTTAAATTCCTGCGGAGACTCTCCAGGGCGGTCAAGCAGTTCCCACACAGGTTCTTGTTCAGCAAAAAGCTGGCAACGAGAACGAAGATCCGTATCGACCCTCGCTAGAGTACCGGCGGCAATGCCCAAAGCTGCTAAGGCAGTACGCGCTGCGAGATCGGTATCATAGTTGGAATCTGCGGCACCGCTGAGCGGAAAACGAAGGCGGCGCAAGACGGCCAGAGACAAGGTTGTCGTTTGCCGGGCTCTCGATAAAGTGAATCCGCCTTCCGTAATACTTGGCGTGACGTTTCCGTGATTGGCTTCTGAAGGCCTTCCTCTCTTGTCCTTACCCAGCTTGTTAGATCCCGCTTTTTCATCTAAGGTCCAATTCGGTACATCATCATCTGAAGACTTGCGCTCGTATAACGGACCTGCTCCAAGCATGATCTGGGCAGGATCAATGCGGCTTCCTGTTTTCTCCCCTGCCACCGCATCATATCCCACGATCTCCGACACCATCGCCCGCTGAAACTTGCACCCTGCGCCGCCACGAGGCCCAGTCGAGTCCCATAGACCGAATATCAAGGCGGTCGGACACAAGCCAAATAGGCCGGTGGCGTTCCTCACCTCCGCAGTGTCGAGTATTCGACCTTTCTCTGATTTACGAAAAATCGTGCCGTCGAGCAGGCTGTCGCGGAATAGCGCATCCGCGACGCGGTGAGGTGCCTCTAAGCTGGTCACCGTGAACTTCTTGAGCAGTTCCTCCTGATCGAAGCGCGTTACTAGCAGAGGGAGCTGTACCGTTCCAACCCGGTGCGCCTCCAGCAGCGCCAATTCCATGCGGTTGGCTTGGGACTGCACAGAGTCTAAGAGAACACACTGTCGAACCTCGCCGGTAGCGGGATCAATGCGTTCCTCAGTGGCGTATTTACCGCCTTCATAGGTCGGCGAGAAAACCTTGTCACCAGGACCTCCTGCCGGCTGATAGTCGGTCACACACCGAAATGCCGCCGCCGTTCCGCCGACCGCATCCCGCAAGGTCTGTAGATCAATCGTCATAGTCTATCCTCGTTTGTTTTGGTTGCGCCTTGCCGCAATTAACATCCGTCTCAATGTACCATTTAGTCAGATTTTCGCACTAGGGTTCAGGAGGCCACTTCAGCACCTTTTCCCGGACGGCGTGCGCCTAGTTCTCACTTTAATGGTGCCTTATTCACTCTCATCATGCCCTTCCTCACTCTCTCCATGCTCTTCCTCCCTAGGCGGCCCCCCAATCCGCAGAACATGCCCATCCAAATCCTCAACTAGCATTTCCCGTGCCCCCCACGGTTTGTCGGAGGGCTCCTGATTTATGACCGCCCCTGCCGCCACGTATTCTTGGTGCAGCTTATCGACATCACCGACGTTGTAGTAAATCCACACAGGCCGGGCACCCTGCGAATTCTCGGCGAGAAAGACGTGCACCTCGCCATTGGATATGGAGGCAAAGGTCTTGTCCTCCTCCTCGGCGGGCCAGTCCCAGTCCTTGTTGAAACCGAGCACCGAGGTGTAGTGCTCAATGCTCGCCTCGACGCTTGCGACGTTCAGGATCGGCGTCATCGCGGTGAACGCCGTGGGTCCGGGACCATTGTCGTGCTCCTCATGGGCGCTGGCGATTGAGCTAACGCCGACGATTCCTACAACTACTACTGCTGCGGCAATTCTGCGACCTCTCACGATTTTCCTCCTGTGGGTGAGTTCAATTCGATAGAATTCGATTCTAGTACGCGCGTTGAACCCGGTCAACATTGACAGCCTCCCCCCGGCGCGAAGATATTGGAGGCTGCTCATCTCAACGAGGAGACGCGCAGTGCCCAACAAAAAGCCGAATATAGTTCTCGTCTTCGCCGACCAATGGCGTGCCCAAGCCTTCGGGTACGCCGGCGACCCCAACGTGCAAACCCCCAATTTGGACGCGCTAGCAAGCCGCAGCCTCAACTGCACCCACGCGGTGTCAGGCTGCTCAGTGTGCTCGCCAGCGCGGGCCTCGATCCTGACCGGTCAATACCCCCTCACGCACGGCGTCTTCGTCAACGACGTAGAGCTAAGCCAAGACGCCACGAGCATCGCGCAGGCTTTCAGCGCAGGGGGCTACGACACAGCCTATATCGGCAAGTGGCACGTCAATGGCCGCGGCCGCTCCAGCTATATCCCGCCCGAGCGGCGACAGGGCTTCGAGTACTGGAAGGTGCTCGAATGCACCCACGACTACAATCATTCCGCGTACTATGCCGGCGACTCGGACGAGCAACTCGTATGGGAGGGCTACGACGCCTTGGCCCAGACCCGCGACGCCCAAGCGTACCTGCGCGGTCGCGGAGACAAACCCTTCTTACTGGTCCTGTCATGGGGTCCTCCGCACGCCCCCTATCACACAGCCCCGGAAGAATACCAAGCCATGTACGATCCAGCCACTATCACCCTGCGACCCAACGTGCCACCCGACTGGGCCGAGAGCGCGCGGCAGTGGCTCGCCGGGTACTACGCCCATTGCACGGCCTTGGACGACTGCGTCGGCATGTTGCTCCAGACCTTGCAGGAGGAAGGGCTAGAGCAGGAGACGATCTTTCTATTCTTCTCGGATCACGGCGACATGCTCGGCTCGCAGGGCATGGACAAAAAGCAAAAGCCCTACGAAGAGTCCATCCGCGTGCCATTCCTGCTGCGCTATCCGGGGATGGACGCTGCCAAACTCAACGCGCTGATCGACCTGCCCGACATCATGCCGACCCTACTGGGCTTGTGCGGCCTACCGATCCCTGCCACCGTGGAGGGCATCGACTTTTCCGCGTACCTACAAGGCGGCCCAGATCCCTCAGACGGTGCCGCGCTCTTGCAGTGTCCCCATCCCTTTGGGCAGTGGTGGACCGGCGTCGGCGGCCGATCCTACCGGGGCCTGCGCACCTGCCGCCACACGTACGTGCGCGCCCTAGAGGGGCCGTGGCTGCTCTACGACAACGAGGCCGATCCCTTCCAACAGGACAACCTCGTCGGACAGCCCGGCCAGCAGGACTTGCTCGACGAATTAGACGCGGCCCTCACGCGCCGCCTCGCCGCAGCCGACGACCCCTTCCTCCCCGGCCCAGCCTATCTCGAGCGCTGGGGATACCAAGTAGATGCACGAGGCACCGTGCCTTATACTAGTTGAACATGTCCCCATCCTTCCTCTACTCATCCTTCGCGGCCTCAGCTCTCTTCTTAGCGGCCTGCTCGTCCTCGCCCAGCGACTCACCTGCGGCAGCTTGCGGCAACAGGCAGGTACTCCAAGTCGGGTTCTACGCCTTTTTCGCTCCAGTCAGTTACAGTGCAGACCCGACTCCGGGCACGGCCGGGTTCGACGAACATCTCGGGTACGAAGCGGATTTGCTGACCGCCTTAGAGGCTATGGACGGCGCGGGGTTGTCCTTTGCACGCCGCGGCATAGCCGACTGGTCCGATATATGGCTGCAAGCGGCCGGGCCGAACTACGACTTGGTCGGCGGCGGCATCACCATCCTCGACTCCCGCACCCGCAATGCGGACGGCGACCAAGTCGTAACCTTTTCCTCCGGGCACATCGCCTTCCGCCAATCGCTGCTGGTTAGGGCTGCCGATGCCGAGCGCTTTGCCAGCCACAGCGACCTAACGAGCGAAGATCGAGTGGGTGCGCTGATCGGCACCACGGGTGAGTTCCGCCTGCTAGAACTAACGGGCTTAGTCGATGCCAACGGCGTCCTCGCCACTGGTACGCGCATTGAAACGCCCGAAGGCGAGATCCTCGCCGACGGCACGGCCGCGCACACCATCACCGCGGCCAGCGCATCGGACCATCTCGCTGGCCGGACGCGGTTGGTGCCGCCCACGGCCAACATGCCGCAAGTGATTTACCTCAACGGGCAAGAAGGGCAAGAAGCCAGCGAATTAGACCTGCTCAACGCCCTCCGGGCCGGCACCATCGACGCCATCGCTCGCGGCGAAATCGGCAACCGCGACGCCAGCGTTTCTTCCGACGGCGAGTTTGTCGTCGCGGCCCTCGACGCGGCCACCGAGTTAGGGGGATTCGCGCTCGCTGTGGAGGACGCCGACCTAGCGGCCTGCATCGACGACAAGATCAACTACCTGACCGATGCCCAGCGCATTGGCTACGGAGAGTGGCGCGCCAATCCAGCGATCTTCGCGGAGCGCGCCCAACAGTGGAATCCCTAAACAAAGGAGCACGACATGTATAAAGCTGGAGTCATTGGCTGCCGCGGTATTGGCGTGGCTCACGCCACCGGGATTGTCAGCTCGGACCGCGCCAGCCTAGCGGCGGCTTGCGACCTCGACGAAGAGACCCTCCGCGAGTTCGAGCAACGCTGGCCGGACGAAAACCTCACCCTGTACCGCGATCACCGCGAGATGCTCGACCGCGAATCGCTGGACATCGTCACCGTCGCCACTTCGGATCACCGCCACGCTGACCTAGTCGTCGATGCGGCCAACGCCGGGGCCAAGGGCATCTTCTGCGAAAAACCGCTGGCCACCAGCCTAGCGGACGCCGACCGCATGATCGCCGCTTGCGACGCCAACAACACCACCCTGTCGGTCGATCACACCCGGCGCTTCATCCCCCTGTGGCGCTACGCCAAAGAAGAGATCGTCGATCAAGGCGTCATTGGCCCGGTGCAATACGTCATCGGTACGCTCTCCGGCCCGCGCGCCATGCTCTTCCGCAACGGCACCCACACGCTCGACGCTATCTGCTACTACGCAGGCGAGCAGCCTCAGTGGGTCGTGGCCGAACTGGAAGAAGGGTACGAGGACTACGCCGAGTACCGCGGCGACGGCGGCCACGTACCAGCTACCGAGCCAGGGGCCAACGGGTACATCCACTTTTCTGGGGGAGTGCGGGGCTTCTACATCGGTGGCTCGAAAACCACGCCAAATCCCAAGCAGCAACTCGAAGTGGTCGGCACCACCGGACGACTAATTATGGTCAGCGACGGCGGCACCCTGTATCGCGGCGAAGAACCAGAACCCCTCGCGCCGCCGACTTGGCCAGTCGAAGGCATTCCCGCTGGCATCCACGAACTGATCGCAGCCATGGACCAAGGCGTCGAGTCAGTGTCGCCGGGGCGAGCCGGACACACTGTAGTAGAACTGATTATTGGGTTTTTAGAATCGCAAAAGCAGGGCAACGTGCCGGTGTCCATCCCCGTGCCGAGGTAATAACTGCTGTTACGCATGGGCTTATTAGGTATGGGATGCTTCGCTTACGCTCAGCATGACAAGGCAAGAGTGCGGCAGCCTCTGTCATGCTGAGCGGAGCGCAGCGGAGTCGAAGCATCTTATACCTAGATACTTATGCGTAACGTCCATTGGATAACTGTCGTGTAGTAAGCTCCCTAACCCATCTCCACAACTATCCGCCCATCCTCCAAGCGCACCGGATAAGTCCGCACCCGCACCTTCTCGGGCTCGCAGAGCGAGCGGCCCGTGCGCACGTCGTATTCCCAGCCGTGCCACGGGCAGCTCAGGATCTCGTCCGCACGGCCCAAGACGATCTCGTCTCCCGGATGCCGCGCCAGCGCCGTGCCCCCAACCCTGCCATCCGACAGACGCGCCCCTTGATGTGGACAAACATCGCGCAGCGCGTACCAAGCATCCCCCTGCCGCACGATAGCCAAACCCCGCCCCTCAACCTCGACCCGGCGGACCTCGCCGTCGGCAAAGGCATCGACCGGCCCTACGTCAACGCGCCGCAAAGCCATAAAATGCCTCGGCATTATCGACCATAATCCCCCGGCGCATCGCGCCGTCAATCGCTGGCGGCAGGGCGCGAGTCGGCGAGTCAAAATCCCAATGCGGATAATCCGTGGCGAACATCAAGAAATCCTCGCAACCGATCATGTCGATGATCTGTAACAAGTGCTGAGGATCGTCTGGTTCTTCCATAGGTTGGGTCGTGGAGCGGCAGTGCTCGCGGATGTATTCGCTGGGGCGCTTCTTCAGCCACGGCACCTCACTGCGCAAGCCCCGGTAGTTTTTGTCCAGCCGCCACATCAGCCCGGGCAACCACGCGAATCCCCCCTCAACCAGCGCGACGCGCAGCTCCGGGAACTCGCAGAACACCCCCTCGCAAACAAGACTGATGACCTGCGCCTCAAAGGCTTGCGACATGGCCGTGTGATCTTCGATGTAATAGGAAGGCCAACCGCAGGCCGTGATCGGCTGGCCGCTGCCGCCAAAGTGGATTCCCACCGGCAGACCGACCTCACAGGCCGCGGCAAAAATCGGCCGGAACTGCCGCTTGCCATACGGCGCACTCGACCGCACCAAGAGCAGCGCCTGCACAAAGCGCGAATCAGCCGCGGACCGCTTGATTTCCGCGGCCGCGGCCGCCGGGTCGTTGGCGTTGACCACAATCGAGCCACGCCAGCGCGGGTCGTGGTCGAGCCAAGCGTGCGCGGTCCACTCGTTGACCGCGCGCATCAGCGCGTTGGCAAAGTCGAGGTTGTGCAGGGCCGTCATGCCGTAGAGCGGATTGAGCACGGCTATGTCAATGCCCCAAGCATCGAGCAACTGGGTGCGGGCAAAATCCGGGTCGCCGCCCGGCCTTAAGCCCGACGGCGGCCAAGCATCGCGCCGCGCCGCTTGCGCAAACCCCTTGGGATAGGTTGGCCCAGGCGGGCCGCTAAACCCGGATTGCCGCACGTACGCCTGCCAGCGCGCCGACAAATAGGGCATGAGATCGTCGATGGAGTTCGGATAGTTGTGGACGTCGCAGTCGATCAGCGAAAAGGCAGTCGAGGTCGCGACATCAACGGCGTATTCAGTTTGGGACATGGCAACTATTGCTGGTAAAGGGTTGTAGGGGCGTCCCTTGTGGACGCCCTATACTCTAGGGTGCGAACATGGTCGGCGTCAACTCCCCGTGCGCGGCAGGAACAGATTTGTTCGCCAACCTCGTTTAGTTATAATATCCCCCTATGCCTACATCACTCACCGACCTCGAAGCGCGCTATCGCTGCGCCACTCCGCGCTCCCGCACCCTTTTTGAGCAGGGCCGTTCCTACACGGCCGGTGCGGCCAAAGGCGCGTATTACTACCCGCCCTATCCACTCACCATGGCCCGCGGCCAAGGCTGCTATCTGTGGGATGTCGACGGACGGCGCTACGTCGATTGCGCCAACCACCACACGGCCCAAGTCCTCGGGCACGGAAACGAGCGCGTAGAAGCGGCCGTGCGCGAGCAAATGCAAAAGGGCATTGCCTTGGGCGCGCCCACCGGCATTGAGAGCGAGATCGCCCGCGCAATGTGCGACCGGGTAGATGCGCTGGAGCGGATTCGCTTTGTCAACTCCGGCACCGAGGCCACGCTGCACGCGATTCGCTTGGCGCGGGGCTACACGCAGCGCGGCAAAATCGCCAAGTTCGAGGGCGGCTACCACGGCAGCCACGACGCCGTGGAAGTCAGTGTAACTCCCTCCTTAGATCAAGCTGGCCCCCCAGACGCGCCCATCGCCCTGCCAACAGCCGGCGGCATGTCCCCGTCTGCCGCGTCCGAAGCCGTCATCCTCCCCTACAGCGACCCAGAATCCGTCGAACGGCTCGTCGCTGAGCACGCCAGCGAACTCGCCTGCGTCCTCTTCGACCCCAAAGCTGGCGTTCTGGACATCCAGCCGGACTTTGCCCGCGCCGTGCGCGACATCACCCGCCGCCACGGAGTCTTGCTCATCTTCGACGAAATCGTTGGGTTCCGCACAGCCACGGGCGGCTTGCAGGGCCTGTACGGCATCGACCCGGACCTGAGTTGCTTTGGCAAGATCGTCGGCGGCGGCTTTCCGGTAGGGGCCTTTGGCGGCCGGGCCGACCTGATGGACCTGTTCGACAACTCGCAGCAATCCACCGGCCTTTTCCAGAGCGGCACCTTTAGCGCGCATCCCGTGGCCATGGCCGCTGGCTTGGCGACCCTGAGCGAGCTGACGCCGCAAACCATCGACCACTTGAACGCACTCGGAACGCGCTTAAAGGACCAACTCAACGCGCTCTTTGCCGAACGCGCAATCGCCGCCCAA
The DNA here is from genome assembly GCA_028875335.1 of Gemmatimonadota bacterium. Next base: position 2,152 of record JAPPEF010000259.1, on the reverse strand, counting down.
GCGGTCTGCACGGGATCGGTTTTCAGCATCTACTTCGCCCGTGGCCCCATCGCCAACTACCGCGCTCTCGCCGCCACCGACAAAACCCTCATTCAGCCGCTCTTTCTCTCGCTCATCGAACAGGGGTACTTCCTCGGCCCAGGGCTGGGCATGTGCGCGCTTTCTACGCCCATGGACGCCGGGCACATTGACGGCTTAGTCGCCGCGGTGGGGAACGCGCTGGCGGAGATAGCCTAAACAGGGAACAAACCATGTCCGTGCTCAGCCCCGAACAAATCGCCCAGTACCAGCAAGACGGGTACACCATTTTGCGCAACGCCCTCTCCGCAGAAGAGGTGAGCGAACTCCGCACCCACCTTGAGGGGATCGCCTCGGGCGACCTGCCCTTCCCGGAGGCGAACATCGAGTTCGATCCCAACGCGCCCCGGCAACGCCACATCGATCACTTGCGCAAGATCAACGGCCCGTCCGAATGCGATCCGTTCTTCCGCGACCACGCAATGCGGGAGTCCCTCCTCACCGCAGCCACCGACTTGCTCGGCCCAGACATCAAGCTCTACGGCGACCAAGTTTTCATCAAGGGGCCAGGCGGCATAGAAAAAACCTATCACCAAGACTCCGCGTACTTCCACATCGAGCCGATGGCCCTTGCCACCGCTTGGGTCGCCTTAGACGATGTAACCCTTGAAAACGGCTGCTTGTGGGTCGTGCGGGGCAGTCACCGCGAGGGGCTGGTTGACCACAGCGAGGTGTGGATGGTCGGCGACCGGCAAGACAAGAAAGTTCCCGACGCAGCTATCGACAGCCAGCGCGAACAGCCCATCCTGCTGCAAGCAGGCGACTGCTCTTTCCACCACAGCCTGCTCTTGCACCGCTCCGGCCCCAACCAGACGAGGACGCGCCGCCGCGGCATGGCCACCCACTACATGAGCGCTCGCTCGCGCTGGACGGGTGCTCCCCAAGATAAACCCGACTATCCCCTGTTGCGGGGGCAAGAACACACTAACTGTGTCTGAGCCATCTCTTCCAACCGAAGTGAATATTAGTAGTGTAATTCCACTACATAGATAGCCATGTGAGGTAAACCGGCAATATAGTGATCTTGTTCACGAGTTGAGCAGAATGCCAACTTGGTCCCGTCCGGCGACCAAGCTGGGGCCGCGTCGTCACTTGGATGCTCGATCAATTTTTGTGTTCTCTGTCCATCCGCAGAGATGACGTAAAGGTCTGATTGATCATCACCACGTAGCTCATGAAAAGCGATGTAACGGCCATCAGGAGACCATGCCGGAGCATATGTCCACCCGTCCCCGTATGTCAACCTACGTACAGTTTGCCCGTCTAAATCCGTAACATAAAGGTCTGATGGGCGGCCATCCCGTTGGGATATAAAAGCTATCTGCGCCCCATCCGGGGACCATGCCGGTTCGCCGTCCCAACGCGGACTAGGGGCAAGCCAGCGCACGTTAGTACCGTTTATATCTATCACGCCCACTTCATAGGGATTCCAAAAGGCGATTTGGAGCCCATCCGGGGACCATTCTGGCATACCGCCGCCGTAAATGCGCCGCTTATTCCCCCCATCTTCGGCATCCATCACGTAAATAGCGTCACCGCCGTCACGGTCAGAAGTAAAGACAATTTGCGTTCCATCCGGGGACCATGCCGGTTCATAGTCATCATGCCCACTATGGGTTAGTCTCCGTAGATTGCTCCCGTCTACAGCCATGACGTACACATCTGAATGGAGCCTTAAACTGCCTGATACATGCGTGTAAGTGAAGGCAATCTGTGTTCCGTCAGGGGACCAAGCAGGGGAGTATGCTCTTGCTTTTCCGATATCAGTCAACTTCGTAATGGTTCCGGCCATCGGCCAGCCTGTCTCCGTTGCCGAGGAGGGCTCTGCGGACGCATCGGCCTGTCCCCCGTCTGTGTCGGGCGTTTCTTCGGGGCTCTCGGCCGGCGTCTCGCTCGCGGTGCTGTCTGGGGGTGTCTGGTCGGTGCTGTCCGGGGACGTATGCGCCCCTTGCCCCTCTGCTATGGTGTAATTTTCATCGCCAAGAAAGGCGCACAAGGGGCAATCGTCGGAGCGGGCCTTGCCGGCGGGGGCGGATGCAACGGGCGACTCTTGCGAACAGGATAGGCCCCAGAC
>JAPPEF010000371.1 GCA_028875335.1 Gemmatimonadota bacterium | reverse complement strand
GGGGCCAATGTGGTCGCCGAAGTAGGTGGCGAGCGGGTCGGCACTACAGCCGACGACATGGGCCGTTATTTTCTGCTCAACATTCCGCCCGGTGAGTACTCGGTCGAAGCTAGTTATATAGGGCACCAAACGGTGCGCCAGACCCAGATTGAGGTTCGCTTGGACTTGACGACGACGGTCGATTTCGAGCTGGAGACCGAGGCGATCGAAGGCGAGACGATAACAGTGGTTGCCGAGGCACCGCTGGTCGAGCGTTCGCTGACGACCAGCCGGGCGACAGTCGGCCGCGCCGAGCTCAACAACACCATGCCGGTGGCCGACTTGCAGGACCTGATTAATACGACGCCGAGCGTGTTTCGCGGCTATATCCGCGGCGGGCGCAAGGCCGAGGCCAAGGTGCTCGTCGATGGGATCGACGTGTCGGATACGTATTTCCGCGCCGGCGAAGGCCTAGTCACTTGGAACCCCTATGTAGATGTCAATCGCACCTCGGATGGCGAGTTCACCGCGGTCGGCGTCAACGCCAGCAACGTGCAGTCGCTGGACATTATCGCCGGTACCTTCAACGCCGAGTACGACGCGGCTAGCGCTGGTATCGTCAATGTAGTAACGCGCGAAGGCGGCGACGAGTTCGAGGGACGGCTGTTTGTCCGCCGCGGCGTTGGCGGCTACAAGAACGCCGGGCCGGATGTCTATGCGAGCTTGGCCGACACCGTCAATAAGACGACGTACTTCGACAGTTACCTGCAGGCGCGCGACGACTTGCTGGCCTCTGAAGACGAAGCCGACAAGGCCAAGGCCGAGAATTACTACATTTTCGACCCCGAGGACGTTACCTACGGCGACAATCCCTCGACGGAGATGGAGCTTTCGCTGGGAGGCAAACTGTTGCCGCGCACCCATTTCTACTTGACCACGCGCTATCTCAACGACGAGGGACTCTTCCCCAACCAACTCAACCGCTCGCAGCGCTATTCGCTCAAGCTGACGAATCGGCTCAGCCAGAATGTCAAGCTGACCGGCAACGTGATGATTGACGATGGCGGCGAGTTGGGAGGTTGGGTCAATCGCAACTTCAGCGGTCGCTACGCCTATTTCCCCGAGGGAGCCTTGGGCAACAAGAAGTTAGGGACGATGGCCTATCTGGGGATGAGCCACTCGCTTTCTAACAACACCTTCTACGAGATCAAGCTCTCGCAGGTTACGCGCTCGAGCAAATTCGGCTACTCCGACGACAATGGCGACGGCATCGTCGATGCCAACGAGAGTGGCGACTTCATCTTCATCGACAGCGCCGAAGAGTCGGAAAAGTACCTAGGCGTTGACGGCTCTGGGGCCGACGCCGACGGCAACTTTACCTTTTTTACTACCAACCCCGGCAATTCGCGCAACTTCGACCTGCCCTTTGGCGACAATCAGTACCGCTTGGCGCAGGCGGGTTTCTACTTTGAGGAGCTCAACCGCGACGTGATGCAGCTTAAGGCCGACATCACCCATCAGTACAACTACCACCACCAGCTCAAGGCCGGCCTGCTGTTCCGCAGCCACACGGTTTCGAAGCTCATGCAGCGGACGCAGATTACGGTGGGCTATTCCAACCTGCCGTACGAGATTTCCGACTACGAGCGCAGCCCGAGCGAGCTGGCCTTGTACGTGCAGGACAAAATCGAGTACGAGGGCATCATCCTAAACGCCGGCCTGCGGCTCGACAGCTTCAACGCGGACGCCGAGCAACTCACCGACTTTTTCCGCCCGTCAGAAGAGGGCGAATACACCTATGAAAGCGGCCAGGCTCACACCTACCGCACCCCGATTCGCAGTGGGGCGGTTGAAACGCGCTGGTATTTGCAGCCGCGGCTGGGGATCTCGCATCCGATCAGCGAGCAGGCTGCCATGCACTACTCGTGGGGCAAGTTCTACTCGCCGCCGTCGTTTTCATACCTCTACGAGGACTACGACAGCTTCACCAACCCAGCTTGGCCGAACGTGCCCGATGTCGGGGCGGATCCGACGACGGCCACTGCGTACGAGATGGGCTTGCAGTACAGCTTCGCGCCCGAGTACTTGTTCGACGTCACGGCCTATTACCGAGACATTGAAAACTATGGGCGGCTCGGCTTTACCATCAGCCCAGCCGACGCTGGCTTTGCCACCTACAGTATTAATACCAGCGGCGGATACGCCGACAGCCGCGGCATTGAGTTTGGAGTGGAGCGCCGGTCGCAGAGCAAGATCAATGGCCGCGTCAACTACGCGTACAGCTATATCAAGGCATCGCGCAATGGCAACAACTCGACGCCTTTCCCGGATAAAAACTCGTTTTCGGTCAACGCTGCAACCGATGTCCAAGCCTTGGAGACGGCGTTGGCCAACAAGGAGCGTTTCAACACGTACGAGGCCAACGTCAATGGTGGCGGCAATCCGCTGGTCACCGGCTACGACCGTGCCCACCGCATCGCTGTTACACTGTTGGCCGAGTTGCCAGCAGAGGTTGGGTTGACCTTGATCTCGACGG
>JAPPEF010000387.1 GCA_028875335.1 Gemmatimonadota bacterium | reverse complement strand
ATCCTCATCGGCGTGGTGGTCAACAACGCCATCCTCATCGTCCACCAGACGCTCAACATCCTGCGCGACGCGCCCGAAATGCCAGTCAAAGAGGCCATCCGCGACGCGGTTTTCAGCCGTGTGCGGCCGATTTTCATGTCCATGATTACCAGCGCCTTGGGGATGCTGCCGCTAGTCATCTTCCCCGGCGCGGGGTCCGAGCTGTATCGAGGTCTGGGAAGCGTGGTGATTGGGGGGCTGCTGCTGTCGACCCTGTTCACCCTGTTTCTGGTGCCAACGTTCCTCAGCCTGGCCATGGACCTGAGGGCCTGGATCAGCCGCGCCGGGAGGGTGATGTAAGGGCGGCCTGTGGCGGGCGCGGATCGTCGCCGCCCTGACCGGCGGGCCCTTGACAACAGTTTCAGCGAATTGATAGTACCGATATCGGTGCCTTATTCATTGTCGCGAAACCTCAGGAGATTCCCAATGAAATTCGGCCAATTCTATCTGCTGGAAACCCCGCCCGGCAAGGACCACGTGCAAGTTTATCACGAAGCGTTCGAACAGTTCAAACTCATGGACGAAACGGGCTGGGACGCCATCTGGCTGGCGGAACACCACTTCGACCATAAGGCGCCGGGGGCCAACTACTATTCGATCACATCGTCCATCCATACCATGGCCGCGTACGCGTCGGCCATTACCGAACGCATTAAGATCGGCACCGCGGTTGTCGTGCTGCCCTTCCACAATCCCGTCATTGTCGCGGAAGACTTCGCCACCGTTGATATCATGTCGAAAGGGCGGCTCCTCTTCGGCGTGGGGCGCGGTTATCAGGCTGAGGAATTTTACAACTGGGGAATCGACCTTGAGGAAAGCCGCGAACGGTTTCAGGAAGAACTGGAAATCATCCTGAAAGCCTGGACGGGCCCTGTCGAATACGACGGCAAGTTTCACAAGGTCAGGAAAGTCAACGTCATCCCGAAACCCGTACAACAGCCCCACCCGCCGGTTTACGTTGCCGCGGTGAGTCCCTCCACGTACGAATGGGTCATAAAAAACGGCTACAACGTCCTGACCTCGTTCCTGCACCCCTACGACGAGGTTTTCCAGCTCTACGAGTCGTACCACAAGACCGCGGACGCGTGCGGAATGTCGGGCAAACTGGACTTCCCCCTGGCGAGGTTCCTCTATGTGGCCGAATCCAGCCAGAAAGCCCGGGAGGAATGCCACGACCAACTCATGTGGTACTTCCGCACCCTGCTTGCCGAGGTGATCGCGCCGCCGCCGGAAATGGCACCTCCCGGTCAGATGGAATTCTATCAGGGACTGAAACAGAAGTTCTCGAACATCACCTTCGACGAGATCCTAGCCGATCACGCCATCGTAGGCGATCCGGACTTTGTCGCCGAAAAAATCGGTTGGATCCAGAAACACACGGGACTGCAGAACTTTATGGGGTGGACCCGCATTGGAGACCTGAGCCCCGACCTGGTCTGCAAGTCCCTGCGGATGTTTTCGGAACAGGTCGCGCCCGCGTTCAATAACGATTGAATCCCGATCTCATTTTCCGGCGTTGATGTGACCCAATGCCCGGTTTGCAGGGGCAGGTGAAGATCATCGCCGCACTCACCCGGCACCTTTCCATTCGGAGACATTCATGACTTTGACCGAAGAACAGAAAAACCAATTTTTCCAAGACGGCTATATCGTCGTCAAAGAACTGCTGACCACAGAAGAACTCGAGACCCTGCGCAACCACTACGCCGACCTTGCGCTCGGTCGCGTCCCCGACTACCCGGAAGGCAACGTCTCTCACCACACTCCGGGAACGGCTCAAGCCGCGGAACCACCTACACCTCACGGAAGCCGACATGACCGACGCGGCACTCAGGTCTACCCGAAAGGGGAAGTAACCGCCCCAGAAAATCTCACGCCGGTTGAGGACCCGCTGGATACGGTAAGTCATCTCAACCTGCCTTCGTACCACCATTCGGTTTTCAATGCGTTTGTACGAAGCCCCAAAATCGTCGACATCATCGAATCCCTGATGGGGCCGGACATCAAGCTCTACTACGACTAGGTCTTTGCGAAGCCGCCATACGCCAAAGCGAATCGCTACCATCAGGATTCCATTTTCTGGGCCTTCTTCGCGAGCAACTTCCAAGTCACATGCCAGGTCCTGCTCGACGATGCGACTGTCGAGAACGGTTGTGTGCGTTTCATCCCGGGCAGCCACCACTTCGGCCTCGTCAACTGGGACCATCTCCCCTACATGCTGACAGAGGATGTGCTCGCCCAAGAGATCGCTGTTCCACTGAAGGCGGGTGATGCGACCTTTCACCACAGCCTGGCACTCCATTGCAGCGGCCCGAATACAACGCCGTACCGGCGGCGAGGCTGGTCGATTCACTACGTCTCTTCGGACACTCGTTACATCGGTACACCGGAAGAGACCGAACGCCTTAAACAGCGCGGTTGCCTTGTCGGGCCGGAACCTGTCAACGGCTGGCCCCTGATCCGTGGGCGCGAGTTCCC
>JAPPEF010000211.1 GCA_028875335.1 Gemmatimonadota bacterium | reverse complement strand
ACAGTTCAACGACTACGCGGGCCGCTATCCCAGCTACGGCATGGTCTATGCCACCGAGCACGGGCCGATCACCAGCAAGCGGCGGGAGGCTTGGCGCGAAGGCATTGAAGATGTTGAATTGTGGCGTCATCTGGGCAGTGTCGCGGCAAAAACCGGCGATGCAGGTCTGGCGCAACTCCACCGCGAAGGTCCGGCCCGCTTGGTGAACAGGCAGGATGGTCGGGCCGATTTAGTGCAGGTGGACCTGCACAGCGGTACGCCCGGGGAATTGCTCGAGATGCGGCTGGAGGCGCTGAAGGCCGTGGCTGCGGCCCTAAAAAACTGACGTTACGCATTTGTAGGGGCAACCCTTGTGGTTGCCCTCGTCGGATCCCGCTGGCTGCATACGCGGTGTCGCATGGGCGCCCACAAGGGACGCCCCTACATCGACCGGTTCGGTGCCGATGCGTAACGTCAGTAAAAAAGGCTACCTTAGGAGAGCAGACGATGGAGAAATGGACGCGCAGGACGTTTATCCAGCAGGCGTTTGGCGCGGGCGGTGCGCTCGCCTTGGGCCTTGCGTGCGCCCGTCCAGAGAGCGACCCCGATCCCTTTGCCGGCGGCGAATTGCTGGGGAATCAGAGCTTCCTCGACGGCAAAGACCCCCTGCAACTAGGGGATGGACTTGATGCGCGGTTCCACACTGATTTGACCGCGCTCACGCCCGCCACCTTGATCACTTCCAATGAGCGCTTCTTTATACGCACGCGCTGTTCCGACCTGCTTGATTTTGTCCAGCCGTGGAAGATCGCGGTGCGCGGACTGGTCGATAGGCCAGTGGAAATAGGTCTGGTCGAGTTAAAGCCCTTGGTCAAACCCATGGGCACTGTGCTGCTGGAGTGCGCCGGCAATCAGCGCCGGCCCTTTGGTTTGATGAGCGCGGCCCAGTGGTCGGGCGTTCCCCTGACCGAGGTACTAGAAAGGCTAAACATCAAAGCTGAGGCGACTCGCGTCCTGATCTCGGGCTTTGACGAGTACTCAACCAAACCGCACTCTTCGATTCCGGGGGCGAGCTGGGTTTTCACCTTTGCGGAGCTTGAGAAATACGGAGCCTTCTTAGCCACTGAGATGAATGGCGAACCGCTGCCGCGCGATCACGGTTTCCCCGTGCGCCTAGTGATGCCTCGGTGGTTTAGTTGCGTGGACATCAAATGGGTCAATGAGATTGCGTTGGTCGACGACGGCACGATGGCGACGAGTCAGATGCTGGAATTTGCCAGCCGCATCAACCAGCAGGGTACCCCCAAGCTCGCCAGAGACTTTGACTCCGCGCTGATCGACCAAGCGGCTCTGCCCATCCGCGTTGAAAAATGGCGTGTCGCCGAGCGGATCGTCTATCGGGTGGTCGGTCTGATGTGGGGGGGCGAGCGGCCGACCGACAAATTGATGATTCGGTTCGGTCGGGACCGAGATCCCGTTCCAGTCAACATGCCCTACGCGCAGGAGACCAACGACACTTGGACGCTCTGGTCTCATGCGTGGGAACCCGCGCGGATGGGGTTCTACGACATTACCATGCACATCGACGACGCTAGCATCAGGACGTGGCGGCTCGACCGGGGGCTGCACCGACGGCGGATCTATGTCAGACAGGTTTGATGGATAATGGTGCGACACGTGATATTGGTCGCCGGCTTATTGTTTGGGTCGGGGATGTGCGCCCTGATCTACCAGATGGTCTGGCTGCGCGAATTCCGCTTTGTCTTTGGTGCTTCTACGCTGGCCTCGGCCGCGGTGCTGTCTGTCTTTCTGGGGGGGCTTGGCGCGGGCGGGTTCTGGTTTGGGCGGCGCGTTGACCGCAACCCTCGGCCTTTAGCTCTCTACGCTTACCTTGAACTATTCATTGCGGCTTCGGCTGCCCTCACGCCATTGCTGGTGTGGATGGCGCGCGAGTTCTACGTCGCCTTGGGCGGAGTCCTGTCGCTGGGGCCGGTCGTGGCCACGCTGGTGCGGCTCGTGCTAACTGCGTGTGCGCTGGCCGTTCCGACTTTTCTCATGGGGGGAACGCTACCCGCCGCGGCCAGAGCTGTCGGGGGCGATGAGGATGCTGGGAGACGCCGGGTCGCCGTGCTGTACGGAATCAACACGCTCGGCGCTGTGACCGGGGCTTTGCTGGCTACTTTCGCGCTGCTGGAACGCCTAGGGGCTGATGCAACCCTGTGGGCTGCGGCTGTGCTAAACGCCGTTGTCGGCGGCTGTGCCCTTTGGATTGCGCGCGCTTACCCAGCCGTCTTTGACAAACAGGTGTCTGTTGCGCAATCAGCAGATGGAGAGGTGCGGCGCTCCGGCTATGTGCGGCTGCTGATTTTTGCCACTGCTGCGGTGGTCGGAATGGCCTTTCTGCTCATGGAATTGGTCTGGTACCGGATGCTGGCACCGCTGCTTGGGGGTACCACTTATACCTTTGGCCTCATCCTAGCCGTGGCGCTGCTAGGGATCGGCTTGGGGGGGACCGCTTATGCATTGTGGGGGCGAAAGCGGCCTCCTGCGCTCTCTGGGCTGGCGCTGACGTGCATCCTAGAAGCGCTGTGTGTAGCCATTCCCTTTGCGCTGGGCGATCAATTAGCTGTGCTGGCGGGCGGCCTGCGCGAGTGGGGGACGCTGGGTTTTGGCGGACTGGTGCTTTCGTGGTCCGTAGTAGTGGGCATTGTGGTGCTGCCCACGGCTATTGTTGCGGGGTACCAGTTTCCGCTCCTCATTGCGCTGCTGGGCCCTGGCGCGCGCCAACTCGGGCTCGACGTGGGGTGGACCTATGCTTGGAACACACTGGGTGCCATCCTGGGCGCTTTGCTCGGCGGCTTCGCCTTGCTGCCGTGGCTTTCCGCGCCGGGCGCGTGGCAACTCGTGGTAGTACTGCTCGCGGTTTTGGGCGGCGGTATTGCTGCGTTTTCGTGGGCGAGAGACAGACGGGAGGGGGAAAGCGCGAGATGGGTTGGCCTGCAGGCGGGTATAGCTGTCGTTTTGGCTGTGGTCGCCGCGTCCTTATTGTTGGCGACCGGGCCCACCGCGGCGTGGCGGCACACTCCGATTGGAGCGGGGCTGAAAATGCTGGCCAATTTGAATGCCAACGGGATACGGGGATGGATGCAAGGGCAGCGGCGCGCCGTGCGTTGGGAGCGGGAAGGGATTGAAAGCTCAGTGGCCATTCGCGTGTCCGATCGGGGGCCGGTGCTCTTTTTGAACGGCAAGAGCGAGGGATCTGCGGTGGGGGACGCCTCCACTCAGATCATGAGCGGGATGATCGGAGCTATTCTGCATCCACAGCCGCGCAATGCTCTAGTCATTGGACTTGGGACCGGATCTACGGCCGGTTGGCTGGCTGCTATAGACGCAATGGAACGCGTCGATGTGGTGGAGTTGGAGGGGGCTGTGGTCGAAGCGGCCAGCGCCTTTGGGCCGGTCAATGTGAACGCCGTCGGTCATCCCAAGGTGCACACGGTGGTCGGCGATGGGCGAGAGGTCGTTCTGACCACCCGGCAATCCTACGACCTCATCTTCTCCGAGCCTTCCAATCCCTACCGGGCGGGAGTCGCCAGCCTGTACACGCGAGAATTCTACGAGGGAATCGCCCCACTGCTGCGCGATGGCGGCCTATTCGCGCAGTGGGTGCAAATGTACGAGGTGGACGAGCAAACTATTCGCACCATTTACGCTACTCTGAGTTCGGTTTTCGCGCACGTGGAAACTTGGCAGACTCAGCGCGGGGATTTGCTGCTGCTATCGTCTGCCGGGCCGGTGTCGTACGATGTTTCCAGATTGCGTGCCCGGATCGCCGAGGAACCCTATCGCAGTGCACTGGCCGCAGTCTGGCGCACTGCGGACCTCGAAGGCTTCCTCGCCCACTATGTGGCCGGTCCTACAGTGGCGCGCGAATTGGCGCGCGGGCAAGCGTTGAATACGGATGATCGCACCTTGGTGGAGTACGCCTTTGCCCGCCATCTGGGTCTCGGGAGGCATTTCAATATCGAGACGGTGGAAAAATTGGCGCGTGATCGAGGGGAAGATCGGCTCCGCGCGACGGGTGGGGACGTGGACTGGGACTGGGTTGCAGACCAGCGTCTCGCCTTTCTGATTGGCCAAGGGGAACAGATTCGCCCGAACCGGTACCCGGATTTGACGCCGCACCAGCGATATCGCCTGCGGGCCTTAGCGGCCTGGTGGGACTCGCGGTCGCGCAATGGGCTGGCTTGGTGGCAAAGTCAGCCGCGCCAGCCGCGCGGGCTGCACGAAGTGTCGGCGGTGGCCTACATGATGGCGGTCAACCAGCGCGAGGAGGCCGCCCAGTACATAGAGCAGTTGCGCCTCCTTCAGCCCGTTGAAGCGGATGTGGTCTTGGCCATTTTGCGCACGCGCCAGGGACGGATGTCGGAAGCAGTCGCCGCCTTGGAGTCCGCTTTTGCGGGGTACGGCCGCGATCCTTGGGCTTGGCCGGCACTGATGCAGCGCGGGTTGGCGCTAGCGGTGGACCTCGGTGGTCGGAATGCGGCTCATGCCGAGCGATTATACGCGGCGTTGCGTTCTCCGTTTGTCATGGATTACGCGCGGGAGACGCGGCTGAATGCATTGTTGAATCTGGGCTACGAGCTCAATTTTCCGCAGAACTGCATAGAGGTGCTCAACGAGCTGGAACCACACGTGCCTTGGAAGCGCGATTTGCTCGAAGCGCGCGTCAAATGCTACCAAGCCGGAGACCATCCATATCTCGACAGGGCGCGACGCGATTTCGAGAAATATCTCGCCTTAGAGGAAAAGCTAAGTACACGACAGTAATCCAGTGGACGTTAGGCATGGGAGCGCTGAGATGCTTCGACTCCGCTTTGCTCCGCTCAGCATGACCGGTGCTGACGCCCCTGTTGTCATGCTGAGCGAAGCGAAGCATCTCATACCGCTCTACTGTCGTGTACTTAGGAGGAAAAGCAAACGGACTAGATCAATTCGACCGCGACAAAGGAGGATAGCTCATGCGACCCGTAATGTTCATGGGACAGATTCAGGCATTTGAAAACGACGGCGCGGACTACATTATCGAGCGCCTGTGGGACGGGGGCATCAGGGAATTGGTGCTGGGCGATTTGATCTTGCGGCAAGGCGAGACCCAGGGCCCTTCCTTTGCTCCCAATGTGGATTTTTACCACGACTGTGAAAAACAGCCGCCGCAACTGCCCACCGATCTAGAAGCGTCGAGCCGCATTTTCGGCGATGCGGTAAAAGTCGCCGCGGACAAGGGGTTTTCCATCTACTTCCACGATTGGGGACAGTTCGGCTGGTTCGAATCGGGCTCGTGCCTGAACAATCCCGAGCAGGTGCGCTACGGCTTGGCGCGCACCCGGGACACTTTTGCCCAATATCCCGATACCGGCGGTTTTGTACTCGACGGCCCCGAATACGGCTACGAAATTGAGCCGGGACACCGCAGCGACGTATTCGGGTGTTTCTGTCGCCACTGCGAGAACAAGGCGCGGGAATTGAGCTGCGATTTCGCCGCCATGCAGGAAGCGGCCGAGCGCTTGCGGGCTCGCCTGAGTGCATTGAGTCCGGCTGTGATGCGCGGTTTTATCGAGGCGCAGACCGGGCCCTTTGACGCAGTGGATTTGCTCTTGCAGGATCCCGCGCTCTTCGACTGGATTCGCTTCAAGACCACGTGTATCGAGCACTACGTGGGTGCATTTTACCGCGGCGTCAAAGAGATTGACCCGAAATTAAAGCTGGCTTGCGGACCCCGGATCTCGGCCTTTGCTCCGTTGACTGGATACAATTATCGGCGCTTGGGTGAAGTGACCGATTTTATCGCCCCCAAGCTCTACTTTTGGCAGCACGGCATCGACGGGCTGAAGGGGACGGTGTACCGCTACGCCAAAACGCTGGTGGAATTGAACGAAGATGTGGACGAGGGCTTGGCGCTGGATTTTGTCTTTAAACTGTTCGGCTTCACCATGCCCGGCGTGCGCACGCTAGACGAGTTGTCGGCACCGCTCAACGAAGCCTTTTTCCGCGAGACCGTACCCGGGGAAATCGCCAAGATGATCTTCCGCACTGGTCCGGTGGAGCGCCTCAAACCCTGGGTTGGCCTGCACCACGGCGGAGTGCGGATCTCGTCCAACGAACTCGAATTGCTCTTGCAGGCCATTGTCGCCAGCGGCCTGCAAAGCCTCATCTACTGGCACTACTCGGATATGAGTGAAGAGGAGTGGCAGGTACTGCAAGGATTTATTAGCTGACATGACAGAATTCGCCTTTGCGCATTCCCGACACTTTCCCCGCACTGACCTCGCCGCGGATACAGTCCTGGTAGTGCCGGACGGTCTCCAAGCGACCTCGCCCGTTGTGCAACTACAGGGTGCTATCGCCGCCGTGGGGGGGCGAGCACCCGACATTGTCCCGCAGCGGGATTTCACCGAGACGCTTTTCAGCAGTGTGCAGGTGATCGCCGGCGGCGATATGACGAACAATGCCGCGCTGCGGCGGCTCTACACAGCCCGCTGCTGTTTTGTCGATACCTTTTTTCCCGGTGGGGACGACTATTTTGTCAAGTCGATCTCAGATCCCTTCGGCTATGGCAAAAACTGTATCGTCCTCGGGGCCAGTAGTAGGGAAGGACTGCTGGCGGCCTTTGCGGTGTTCGAGGATTTGGTCCGCACCAGTCCCGAGAATCTGCACCGAGTGCACGCCGCTCAGTTCCATCATCCTCTGCCTCCGTTTCCCGAGGAAGCACAACTGGAAAAGATGGTGCAGGACGATCTCAAGACCTGGGAAGGCGCTTGGGTCTCCACGCCTTTTCGGGGCGGTCAGGTGGAAAACTACGCTTGGTATTACTATCTGACCGACCATCCGGTGTGGGGCCGCGCCGTGCCGGCCATCTTCGCCGGTTCCCTAGAACCCTGGCTGGCTCAGCGGCGCGACTATCCGGAGACCTACCACTGCTTTTTCCACTTCCACAGCCTCATCCATCTCTGGGAACTGATCGAGGATAGTCCGCTCTACACCGAGGCCGACCGTCGCGGGGTGGTGACCATGATCGGCGAGATGCTGCGCCACTTGGCCGGTCTGTTCTATATGGAGGAAACAGTCAACCCTCCAGACCAGATTCGCCAGAACCACACCACCTATATCGCCTTGGACTTGGCAGCAGGCCACAACTACCTGAGCAGGCGCTACGGCATCCGCGAATTCGATTCCACCGAGGAAGTGGTGGAGCGGATTTTTGCTGGCCAGAGCGATTGCTACAGATCCAACGACGACGGTGGCGTGGGGTACGCTTGGCTCGTGCCCCAGGAGACGCTCTCGTACGGGTTGCTTAAGAACGACTACGGGTATATCGAGAATGGCCACATCGCCGACTTGTGTACGCTAGCGGTGGTGACTACGGACAATATGCGCAGCGAGAGCAACCACGGAGATACTGCGGGGTACGCGCCTTTTTCTCCGTCCCAGGGGTGGGAAGGCCGCTTGTGGGCACCGATGGTCTCCACTTGGTATGCGCGCAACCCCGAGCATTTGTGGATCCTCAACTGGTTGGGTGCGGGCAAGAGGCCGACGCTGGTACACGTATTGCGAGGACTTTATGCCGGCGTCGAATGGGGAGAAGATGGATTGGCGCTCGCCGATTGCGTCGCCGAGGAACCAGTCGGGCTGCTCGGTATATACGCGATGAAATTGCCGGCTAAAGCGCTGCAGTGGGTGCGAGCGTACGCTCCGGCTGATAACCAGCCCGACCCACAAAAAGACTACTTCGACAAGCTCTCGCTGCGGCGAGACTTTGATCCGATGAGTGAGTACTTGTTGCTCGAAGGGAGCGGCACATTCTGTCACGGGCACGAAGACAGCAATACCATCGTCCGGCTGACTTGGAACGACCGAGCTTGGCTGGGGGACGGCGACTATATCCGGGCGGCACCTAAATTCCACAACTCAATCGCCGTCATCCGCGATGGCGTGGGCGTGTTGAAGCCGCCGGGAGATGGGTTGCTGATGCCGCTGTTGGCCTCGCTAAAATACCGTAGCGAAAGTGCTGCTCTTGGCTTGGTGCAGACCGAGGCTGCCGGGTACAACGGAGTTGACTGGCGGCGCAATATCTTTTGGGGCAAGGGACGCTATTTCGCGGTGATCGACCAACTGCAATGCACCAAGGCCGGGGACTACCGCTGCTACTGCTTGTGGCGTTTAGTGGGCGAAGCTGAACTCACAGGATCTAGGGTATGTCTGCATCAGGAGGGCGAACACTTCTACATCGACAATGCCGATGGATCGGCCCAGGAAATCGTCGCCGACTTGCACGTGAAAAGCCGCTGGTCCAACTATCCACACGCTGGGGACATACTCCACGTCCTGCACCAGCAAGCCGCCCGCACCATGCAGCCGGGGGAGAATCTCTTCTATATCAATCTGCTGACGCCGCATCCCGACATCCGCATAGCGCGCCTAAATGAAAGGACCGTCGAGATCCGCGATGGGGAGGAGACGACCATTTTGGGCGTCGGCCATACCCGGCTGGGCGCGCTGGCAATTGAGGCCGAAATGTTCGCGATCTCTTTAAAGGGGGATAGCTTGACCTTGCAGGGCATTGAACGCTTGGGCTTTGCCGAGGGCGAGGATTGGGACTGGCAGGTGTTTGACGGGTTGCATGCGACGTTCCAAGTGGGACAGAGCGAAACGGCGCAACGCATCTGCGACGTCTTGGACGCCGTCGTGCCAGAACCTTCCTCGGCTGCGGTGGAACCTTCCCGACTTCGGCCAGAAGGTGGTTGGACCGTCAAGTGGAGCCGGGACTTGGGGCCGACCGAGATAAGTGCTGTAGCGGTCCACGATGAAATTTTGCTTGCTGGCACTGAGGAAGGAGAGGTCGTCCAACTGGGGCTTGAAGACGGTGCGGCGATGTGGTCACATCGGCTGGATCCAGACAGTGCGCCCAGTGCCCTGCTCTTGGCCGACATCGACGCGGATGGAATCGTGGAAGCGCTGGTGGGCACGGACGATGGTCAACTGGCCGCACTCGCAGGCCACAGCGGCGAGCAGCGTTGGTGCAAAACTTTGAAAGACTCGGGGTGGGGTGCAAAAGTCTCCGGCCTAGCCGTGGCCGATCTGGAGGGTCGGAGCCGCACGAGTGTCATAGCGTCCACCGTGGGTTGGTACATAAATGTCTTTGCTGCGGATGGCACGCCCAAGTGGGCGGAGTGGGTGCGCTACCACGCGATCACGGCGCTCGCCGCAGCGGATGTGGACGGCGACGGCAAAGCCGAGGTGATTGCGGGGACCGAATACTCCACTCCACTCAATGTACACAATAGCGATGGGTCCTTCCGCTGGACTACCTTTGAAGAGGTCGGCTCCGAGGGCAATGCCACTACGCCGCGCCGCGGCATCGGCCTCACCCATCTGCAACTGGTCGATGTCGATGGAGACGGCGTGCGCGAAATTGCTTACGGCACGCAGGACGGCTGGATCTACGCGGTCAAACCGCAGGATGGGGCCGAGGTCTGGCACGTCAATATCGTCGGCGAAGTTGTAGGTCTCATCGTCTTTCCTTGGGGATTGGTTGCGGCCAGCGAATTTGGCGAACTCTACGCCTTCAGCTACCGAGGGGAATTGCGCTGGCACGTCCAGATCGGCGAGTGGATTCGGGCCATCGCCCCGGTGGGGGAATACATTGTCGCAGCTGTGGAAAAAGGTGCGCTACTGGCCTGCGATGCAGACGGCAGGTGCGTGGGTTTTGTGGCGATGGAAGCGGAAATTCGCGGTTTGTGGCCGTGCCACAGCGGCGTGGTGTGCAGCTTGGCAGGGGGGCGGCTTAGTTGCGTGGAACTTGGCGTTGACTGACTGATATTACGCACAGGAAGCCGTTTGGGTAGGGGATGCTTCGCTCCGCTCAGCATGACATTGGCTTCTTGTCATGCTGAGCGGAGTCGAAGCATCTCTATGGCCTAGCCCATAATCAGCACGATGCGTAACATCAGGTACTAAGAAGCATAGAGAGCGAATAGTTTAGCGCGGTCTAGGTACACTTTGACCTTGAGCCCCCCTCGCATCTGTGAGACCATCTTCTGTTCGAGACCGCCCGTTTTGCTCCCGGCCGCACCTTGCCGATCGCCTTTCCATTGTATCTGGTATTCTGTCTCATTACCCGAGAAGGGGATGCAGTCGTCGCGGCTAAAACCCGGCACGACCCGGTCAAACGGATCGACCAGTTCCACTTGCAGCGAGCCGCCGCTCGCGTCGGCGTTGATCCACAAGGCGTGGGGGTCAATGCTCAGTGGCACCGTGGTCGCGATCCCTTGGGAGTCTGTTTTCAGACAGACTAGTCGATCCTTTTCGATCTTCGCCAGATTGATTCCCCGCTGGGTTTCCTCGCCGCCGCGCGGCGGCTCGCCGTGCAGATCGTTCGAGCCGCCGTGATAGACCCAGATCTCCTCGCCTAGGACAAAAGGGGCATGTGGGGGATAGACAGATCCACAATCATAGCTGCCCGAGGGGCCGCAGAGCAGAATGGGTTCGCGGTTGCCCGCCCGATGCCAAGTGCGGCCGTCCTTTGAATAGGTCAACTGAATGTCCATCTGGTTCATCCATTCAGGCATCCAATCTTCGATCTGGTTCTGGGCGATCCACCCCTCGTAGAGCGTGTGAAACACAGACAGGAAGCCGATGCGAAAGTCGCGATACGCCAGCGAACTCATGCCGTAAAACTCGTGGTCCTGAGGGGGATCGAGTTCATCGGGGGCGACGATGATCTGGCGCGGAGTCCAGTTTTCAAAATCACTGCTCTCGGCCATGCAAATGATGCGCACGTTGGGCCGGCCCCGCAGATAGACGACGTAACGGTGGATTTTAGCATCCCAATAAGCGACTAGATGGGTATCCGATCCCTCGGGAATGACCGGGTTGAGCCAGCGTTGAGGCACGTCCCAATGGATCCCGTCGGCAGAATACGCCACGCAGACCGGCTGGACAATGCCGGCGAATATCATGTCGCCACTCTGGAACATGAAGAGCATCTTGTAGCGCTTGGCCGGATCGGTTTCAATGGGGTCTTTCATGACCCCGGTCCCAGCTCCCCACCTGAAAAATGGAAAGACCAAGTTATTCTCTTTGCTGCCGCCATCCTCGAAGAGGTTGAGGATGGGTTTTTCCCAGTGGATCCCATCTTGGGAGATGGCATAGGCCACTCCGTCCGCTTGGTCGCCGCGCGCGTCGCTCAATTTTCGGCCCACGCCGTACCACATCTTGAAGATGTTCTCGTCGTCGTCGTACAGGACGTTGATGTAGCTGCCGATCAGCCACTCCTCTTCATAGGCTTGATCCTTCTCGATCAGCGGTTGTGGCGAAACCTTTTTTGCGGGTACGACCCCTTTTGCGACGTTGTCGAGACTTTCGATAGACTCATCGTCAATAAACAAAAAGGCCGATTTTTCGTCCGTCATGTTATTGCTCCTCTTGAAGCGTCTGCATATCTCCTAATGGCAGCAGGGTTGTCCCAGCATGAGTTTTTCCCCTGCTTTTCTCCGCACCCATTACCGACCTGCTACAGAGCGTCCGTAGTCCAGGTCACAGAGGGTGGATTGACGCCGTACTGTTCGGCCCAGTCGATCAATGCGCGGGGAGGGTCATCGACGTTGTAATAGCCGCCCAAGAGCTGCCAGTCGATGTCGTTGGTCGTCCGCTGCAATACCCGTTGGTCTGGTGGATCGAGGTATTGATCCGTTTTCATCCAGCGGTAGGCGTAGCCGTAGATTATCACCTTGGAGGTGCGCTGGCTCAAATTGGGGGCCGCGGTGTGGAACGTGCGGTTTTCAAAGAGGATGGCGTCGCCAGCGCGCAATAGCGGATCGACCACCGTCGGCGGATCGACCGCGCCCGTGGGAATGGTTAGGGGCGTTTCATTCAGGTGCGTACCGCGGGCCATCATGGTCATGCCGGAGTTGGGTTCGGCAAAGTCAGTTAGGCAGTAACACACCTTTACGCCGAGGCGCGGCAAGCCGGCTTGTCCTAGATCTTCGGCAATGCCAATATCGCGATGCCAGCCGCGCCTCGGCTCTGTGGTGTGTGGATCTTGGGGCTTTTTGTAGATCACCGAGGCCGAGTGGAGGTGGATATTGGGCGAGAGTAACTGCACCACTAGGGGAACGGTTGCCGAGTTGGAGACGAGTTGGTCGAACGCTTCCTCCTGGACGACGCCCTGGCGCAATTGCATCTGGATCTCTGCTGGATCGTCGAGAAACGATTTCATCAAGCGATCGCTTGCTTTGGTCAGGAGGGCCACGGTGGCGGCATCAATGGCTTGTGGGACCATGAGAAAGCCGTCGGCTTCAAAGGCTCTGCGCTGGTCGCGGGTCAATTGGACGAATTGCATTGTTCCCCGAGTTGAATCTAGGTTAGATCATCGGCATCCTGCTTGCCGAGAAAATAGGGCGTAATTACTCCCCAACCAACTTTTCCCGAAGGGAAGGAGACTAATATGAAAATCACGGCGATCAAAACCTTCATGGGGCTATTCAGCGGCCGCAACCGCGGGCTCATCAAGGTCGAAACAGACGAGGGCATCCACGGCTGGGGCGAGGCGTATTCCATTGGCCCCGATCTGTCGATAGAACCTATTGCCGATTACATCTTCGAGATGATCAAGGGCGAAGACCCGCGCCGCATTGAGTACATCATGCTCAAACTCACCCAGCAATTCCGCTTTCCTCCCGGCGGCGTTGGCCTAGCGGTGAGTTCGGCCGTTGACCACGCTCTGTGGGACATATCCGGCAAGGCTGCCGGCCTGCCGGTGTACATGCTGCTGGGCGGTTCCTGCCGCGATCGGGTGCGCGTGTACCAGGGGGCGGGGGGGCGCGACGGCGAGGAGACGGCCAACAGTGCTCTGCGCCTCAACGAAGAGTGGGGTTTTACGGCCTTCAAACTCAGTCCATTCCGCCTCAGCCCGGACGTCGCCCGCTGGGGGCGCATTTGCGCGGAGGCGGCCAAGTACTTTGAGGAGATTCGCCAGCACGCACCCGCGGACTTTGAATTCGCCTTTGATCCCCACGCCAAGATCTTCGAGCCCGTCCGCGCCCTGCAGTTGGCCAATGCGCTGGCACCCTACGATCCCTACTTCTACGAGGAGCCGCTGCGTCCCGAGCATACTGCCGCTTGGGCGCGGCTGCGCCAGCAGATGCAGATTCCCTTGGCCACTGGCGAGTGCCTGTACACCCGTTGGGAATTTCTCGACCTGATGGCAGCCCAAGCCGTGGACATCATCCAGCCGGATGTGTGCGTGTGCGGCGGCCTGCTCGAAATGCGCAAAATCGCCGCCATTGCCGAGGCCCACTACGTCAGCGTAGCGCCGCACAACCCCATGGGGCCGGTGGCCACTGCGGTCAATGTGCACTTTGCGGCGGCCACGCCCAACTTCAAAATTCTGGAGTACATCTCGCCCTTGAGCAACGAGTGGAAGGACTGGGTAGATGAGCCTTATCTGCCCAAGGACGGCTACCTCGAACTGCGCGACCGACCGGGCCTAGGGATTGATGTAAACGAGGACGCCATCAGCGAAGACAAATACGTCCACTGGCAGCGCACCTGTCCGGTGCGGCCGGATGGATCGACTGGGTACATTTAAGTCGCTAGCGCACTACGACTTGTCTCACTTTGACGCGGCGCGCCGTGCCCTCTGGCCCCTGTATGGTGAGTACGACTATGTATTCGCCGGCTTCTTGGTACTGGTGGATGGGGTGTTGCTCGGCCGCGGTGGTGCCATCGTCAAAATCCCACGACCAAGAAGTGATGGTGCCGTGGGAAAGGTCTTTGAAGGCCACCAATCTGCGGTCCATATCCAGCACGTGGAATTCCCACTCCGCTTCGAGCGGCTTGCGAAAGCGGCTCGCGAGCGGCATTAGCCGAAAGGCGCACAAATTGGAGGCGTCTGAGTCCATGCGGGTCTCGTGGGATAGGTTCCAGAACCCCTCGTACGAACTGTTGCTTTCGTCGTAGTCGAGCACGGCCCAAGATAGGCCGATGAGGGTATTTTCTACCAGTTTGGATACTACCGCTCGCTCGGGGCCTTCATAGGGGGCGTAGTCAAAAGGCGTGATCCAAAATTCGAGCACCAGTCGGCCGCTCTCGCCCTCGGCAAAATCGTAGGAGTACGCGTGGTTGGCGTAGGGCAGTCGGCCGATCCACGGCTGGCAACCCCAGACGAAAGCCCAGTCGCGGCCCTCGCCGGGCGGCGTGAAAATGTGGTAGTTCTGCGCGTGCACTCCTTTGAATGTGAAGTGGCTGTCCCATTCATCCAACTGGGGGTTGTTGATGTTGGGACCACCCGAGCGGTCCGCATCGACGGCGACTTCAAAAATGTCCCCGCGACGGTAGTGCATGTTCCAGTAGTCATCGCGGGCTTCGTAGAGAAAGTAGAGCCGGTTCAGACCATTGACCCAGCCCACTCGCACGGCTACGTCTAGATCTTCCAAATCGTGGTTGGTGCCCTTGCCCTTGACGGTTTCCGCGAGTTCCTCAGTGCCGATTACATAGGATTCGGGTACGATCTCCCAGTCGTCGGTCTGCCCATCAATGCGGGGTATCATAGTGGGGGGGAACTGGAAGATTGCGAACTCTTTGTCGGGGCGTTCAAGTGCTTGTACAGGGGCAAGGGTTAGCAGAGCCAGCCCTAGGAATCCAGCCAGATTTTGCTTCATGTTGGGAGATCCTCCAAGATGAAATTCAATTTGCTGTTGTGTGCTTAGTATTCTACCTATTTTGACTGCTGGCGAAAATTGTACGACATCCAATGTTCGCAATCCATCCAAGCGAGAAAATGCGTTTATGACGATTCCGAATGGCGCGACTTTTTCATCATATCGTCGCCTCTCCACGTGGATATTGCTGTTCCTCAGCGCGGTCTGGTCCGGTTGCGCCGACGTTCCTGATGACGGGGACGTAGTCTTGAAGATCGTCTGGATGGGACCCGAACTCGAAACCTATGGGATATGGAAAAAAGGGTTCGAGGCGGAACACCCCGGCGTGACCATTGAACAGCAATACGTCTCCTACGACCAAGGGCCGACGTTTTACAATACCATGATCCAGGGCGACAACCTGCCCGATCTGGGTTTTCTCTTCATGGGCATGATCCCCGAATATGCGGAGCGGGGCGTGTTGGAGCCGCTCGATGCTTTTATGAGTGCTGCCGAGCGCGCAGAGTGGATCGACGTCGCCCTGAGCGCGGGCGAGTACAAGGGAAAAACCTACGGGGTGCCGCTGGTGGGGGCCAACCGGACGCTTTACGTGCGCCGGGACTGGATGCAAGAGGTGGGAGTGCCAGAAGCTCCGACGACGTGGGAAGGGGTCCGCGCTCTGGCGAATGCGCTCAACCAGCCGCCCGAGCGCTATGGATTCTGTATCGGCGCAGGCCGACAGAAACACCTGATGCAGGATCAGATCGCCATGATGTGGGGATTTGGGGCTCACTTCTTCGACCGAGAGGGCAAGCTAGCCATCAATAGCTCCCAAGCCATTGCTTACGTCGAGTTTTTAACCAACATGCACCTTTTGGACCAAGTCATGCCTCCGGGCATTCTGAATTTGAATGCCAACGAATGTTATGCCGAGATGGCTGCGGGCAAGGTGGGGATGTTGTTCAGCGGCCCGTGGCAGGACCAGTTGTGCCGGGATGCGGGCGTTGAATGCGAGCCTTTGATGATCCCGGACGGCGAAGATCGGAAGATGCTGCTCATTGTCGATGTCTTTGGCATGTTTTCCACTTCGCAACACAAAGACCTAGGCTATGAATTCATGCGTTTTATCCAACGCTTGGAAAATCGCCGTTTGATCGACATGGAAGTAGGGGGCGTGCCCATGACGAGGAATGTGGCCGACGATCCCTACTACCAGTCGATCCCGATGCAGAATTATCAAGCGCAAAGGGAATTGCTGCAATTGACGCCAAAACATCCAGAATGGACCAAGATCCAGGATGGATGGGGCGAAGCGATCCAGATGGTTTTGTCGGGCACGGCGACACCTGCCGAGGCGCTCAACACCGTGTACGATCGCTTGCTGAAAGAATTGGAAAACCCGGCGCTACCCATGCCTTGAGGTCGCATTTTCGCGCGGGAAATGTAGGGGAGTTATTGTGGAAAGAGAGAAACGCCGGCTGGCCTATTTTTACATTGCGCCAGCGGCTCTCTGGCTACTGCTGTTCATGGGATTTCCCATAGTCGAAATCCTCAAGACCAGTCTCTACCACACCTCCTACAAAGGGGAGGTCTTTGTGGGAGCGCAGAACTATACGGGTCTGGTCGGGGACGACATCTTTCTGCTGGTGCTCAAAAACACGGCTGTGTGGACGGTGCTCGCCGTGTTGATGAATGTGGGAGCGGGCTTGGCCGCCGCTTTATTGTTGAGTCGCAACACGATCATCTGCGAATTGATCCGCAGTTCGTTGATCTTGGCCTGGGCCACGCCGCTGGTAGTGGCGGCTATCGCCTGGAAATGGATGTACAATGGCGAGTACGGACACCTCAATGCGCTGTTGCTGTCGCTGCATATCGTCGATCACCCCGTGCAGTGGTTGACGAGTGCTTCTACGGCGTTTGGCGGTGCCCTGTTTGCCCGGCTGTGGACGGCGTTGCCGTTTACCACCTTTGCATTCCTCTCGGCCTTGCAGGCCATTCCGGTCCATCTGTACGAGGCCGCCATTATAGATGGGACTACGGCATGGCAGAAGTTCCGGTATATCACCGTACCGCTGCTCCGTCCCGTCGCGCTGGCGGTTTTGTTGATCAGTTTCATCTGGTCCTTCAACAGCTTTGTCTTCATCTACGTAATCACCGGGGGTGGGCCAGCCAACCAGACCCAAATCATGGTCACGGAGATCTTTCGCCGCGCCTTTGGCTACTTCAACTTTGGCCAGGCCAGCAGCATGGCCTTTTTGGCCTTCTTACTGCTGGTCGCCGTCAGCTTCCTCCAGTGGTGTCTCTTTTACAGAGAAGAGGCTGAGTCGTGAGATCCGTTTCGACGCTGTCCGGCGCGCTGTTGCGCACTGCGCTTATGGCGGGGCTTGCGCTCTTCACACTCTTTCCGCTGTTGGTCGTCGCTGGCACCTCGTTAAAGACCTTGGGGGAGGTGTTTCAATCGCCAGCGACGCTGGTCCCCCGCGCGTTTGTATGGTACAACTACGTGGATATTTTTGTCCGCATTCCAATGGCGCGGCACCTGTTGAACAGTCTGTTCATCGCCTTGGCCGCGGTATTTTTCAACATCATTGTGGCGACCCCGGCGGCCTATGCAATGGCGCGCATCAAATTTCGCGGGCGAGGTCTATTCGGCATGGGCATCCTAGTGGTGCAGATGTTTTCGCCGGTGATTGTCCTCATCCCCTTGTTCGAGATGATGAAAGCCTTGCAGCTATTGGATACGTACACGGCTTTGATCTTGGTGAACACAGCGATAACCCTGCCGTTTTCCATCTGGATGTTGCGAGGGTTTTTCAAGAACATCCCCGAGGAATTGGAGGATGCCGCCATGATCGACGGCCTCTCGCGGACGGGGATGGTCTTCAGAATTGCCCTGCCGCTGACGGCCCCCGGGCTGACGACTACGGCTATTTTTACCTTTGTCAGTGCTTGGAACGAATTCATCTTTGCGCTGGTGCTGGTTTCCAAACGGACCATGCAGCCGATTACTATGGCGCTCTACGCTTGGGAAAAAAACAACGTGGTAGAGTGGAATTATTTGATGGCCACCGCGGTGGTGGCGACGGTACCCACGATCTTATTGTTCCTGCTGGTCAGAAAGCGGTTGACAGACGGTTTGATGTCGGGTGCGGTTAAGGCGTGAGGAGAATTGGGATATAAGGCTGTGCTTTAGCTCCTCTTTTGCTACCTTCCTCTTGCCCTGATTCTCTGCTTGGATATATCTATGGTATGCGCAAGACGTTCAAATTGGTAAGGTCGTGGTCGCCAACCCCCATCCATTGACCCCGGCCCCCGTCCGGCCGCTCTGGGCCTTGTCCGCGGGGACTGCCTTGAGCGTTCTAGTCGCTTTTTGGGGGCCTTATAATAGCTTGGTGGTGCGCGGTTCCTACCTGACTATTGACTTTACCACCGCGGCCGCAGTTTTCCTGCTGTTTTTCCTCGTCCTGTTCGTCAATGGTCTGCTGCGCCGTTTCCTCCCCTACCTAGCCCTGTCTTCGGGGGAACTGGCCATTGCCTATGTGATGGCGGCCATTTCCTGTTCTATATGTACCATGGGGCTGACCCTGTACCTGATTCCCATCCTGCCGGCGATTTCCTATATGGCCTCCCCCGAAAACCAATGGGCCGAACTCATTCATCCCTTTGTGCCGCACTGGCTGGTGCCCCAAGGCGAGGACGTCATCCGCGGCTTTTACGAGGGCATTGCCCGCGACCAGCCCATTCCTTGGATGGCCTGGATCCGCCCCCTGCTGAACTGGCTGCCAGTCTTGTTGGGCCTGTACATGGTCATGATAGCGCTGGCCATTCTCTTCCGCCGCCAGTGGATCGAATACGAGCGCTTGGCCTATCCCTTGGCCCAACTGCCCTTGGTGATGGGCACTCAGCAGCCCGGTCACGCCCTCAACTCCTTTTTTCGCAATCCGGTGATGTGGAGCGGCTTTGCCGTCCCCTTCATCGTCACTTCGCTCAACGGCCTCAACGCCTACTTCCACTTCTTCCCTCGCATCGTCCTCAACACCAGCGTACCTGTTTTCCACGGCATGGAGAATCTGACCATCAATCTCAGTTTCCCCATGATGGGCTTTGCCTACCTCATTCACCAGGAAGTGGCGCTCAGCGTCTGGTTTTTCTATTTGCTGGGCTACGTAATCAAAGGCTATTTCAGCGTTGTCGGCCTCACCCGCACCCTCGACGTCGATATCTACACGCAGAGTGATGGCGGCCCGATCATGGCCTTCGTCCAGTTCGGTGCCCTCATGGCCTTAGTGGGCCACACCCTGTGGATCGCCCGTCGGCACCTGCGGCAGAGCTGGAAGGCGGCCCTGCGTCCGAAAACCGCCTCTAGCGCCGACTTTTCGGCTAGGGCCGTTTATCTGCAACTGTTTCTGGGGTTGGCGCTGATGACCGGATGGTTTATTGCCATTGGGGTGCCTTGGTGGGCCGCTCTTACTTTTGTGCTGATGGCTTCGCTCACCTTTCTGGGCATCACCCGCATTCTCTGCGAATCGGGCTTGGCCGCTACCCGGGCTCAATTGATCACCCCCACGGTGGTCCGCAGTTTTTTCGGTACCCAGGTGCTGGGCGCCCCCGGCACCATAGGCGTGCTTTCCTTCGGCCAGGTGTGGATGAGCGATGTGCGCACCTTTGTCATGGCTGCAGCGGCCAACGGCCTCAAGCTGACCGAATCGATCCGCAACAAAGGCTTGGTCCTGGGCAGCATGATACTGGCAGTGGTCCTGAGTCTGGGCGTATCGGTGTGGACGACCCTGTACTACGCCTACGAGAGCGGGGCCAACAACGCCAATACTTGGTTCTTCCTCAGCGGCCCCCGCTACACCGTTGACTTTGCGGCCAGTTATCTGCGCGATCCGGCCGGACCAGATTACAGCGGCTTGGGCCTGATGGCTTTGGGGGGGGCGGTCATGACCGCCCTCTACTGGATCCGCAGTCATCTGCTGACCTTCCCCATCCATCCCATAGGCTTTGCCGTCTCGCAGATGATGCTGACCCGCCACATCTGGTTCAGTGTCTTTTTAGTGTGGCTGTTCAAGGCCGTGCTGATGCGCTACGGCGGCCCCCGGGTGCTCAAGGCCGTGCGGCCTTTTTTTCTGGGGCTTATCCTCGGTCAATTCGCCGTTATCGCTTTTTGGCTGATCGTCGATCTGATCACGGGCGCACAGGGGCACGGGCTCTACTGGGTGTGAAAACGGCCAACGCAAAGTAGGGGGCGGTTTGAAACCGCCCCCTACGAGGTCGGATCGAGGGCGTCCCGTCCTCGACGCGGGCAAGATGCCCGCGACCCCAGAGAGAATCGGGCCGAAAGCCAACCACCGGCCACGTACTGCGTAACATCAGTAACAATGAAGAGGAACTATCAGTGGCACCCTACCTCTCCCAACAGAAAGGAATTTGGAAATGGATACACGGCTAGGCACGGCCAAACACGTTAGTACGCCGTGGGCCTTGCGCCGCTATCGGACACTGGCGGAGTGGGAACAGCGGACGGCGGCGATTCGCCGGCACATTCTCGTCTGCGCGGGATTGTGGCCGCTGCCGGAGAAGACGCCGCTCAAGGCGCAGGTTTTTGGGCGGATTGAGCGGGAGGGCTATGCGGTAGAAAAGGTTTTTTTCGAGAGTCTGCCCGGTTTTTTCGTCTGCGGCAATCTGTACCGGCCGCTGGGCGAGGGGCCTTTTCCGGGGATTGCCTGCCCGCACGGCCATTGGGGGCGCGGGCGTCTGGAAAACACCGAGCTGGGGTCGATTGCTGGGCGCTGCATCAACTTTGCGCGGCAGGGCATGGTGGCCTTTTCGTACGACATGGTCGGGTACAACGACAGCGACCAATTCGTGCATCGGGAGATTGGGGGGCGGCGCGAGGCCCTGTGGGGGATTGGCGCGCTGAGCTTGCAACTGTGGAACAGCATTCGAGTGGTTGACTTTCTCGCCTCGCTGGCGGATGTAGATGCCGAGCGCATCGGCTGCACGGGTGCGTCCGGTGGCGGGACGCAGACCTTTTTGTTGATGGCGGTTGACGAGCGGATCAAGGCGGCGGCTCCCGTCAACATGGTCTCGGCCTTTATGCAGGGCGGCTGTCGCTGCGAGAATCAGGGCCACTTGCGGCTGGACATTAACAATGTAGAAATCGCGAGCTGCATGGCGCCAAGGCCCTTGTTGCTGGTGTCGTGTACCGGCGACTGGACGGCGAATACGCCGGAGGTTGAGTTCCCGGCGGTGCGTGCGATTTACGGGCTTTACGGGGCGCAAAACAAAGTGAGCGAAGTGCAGATAGACGCTCCGCACAACTACAATCAGCCGAGCCGCGAGGCGGTGTACGCGTTTTTCAAGCGTCACCTGCTCGGCGGGCAAGGGAAGGTAGCTGAGCTGTCGTTTACCGTGGAGCAGGACGAGGATTTGCTGGCGTTCAGCGGGCGTAAAAAACCGGCCCATGTGCTCGACTCGCAAGGGGTCTTTGACGCTGTGATCGCTCGCAGCGAGAAGCAATTGGCCGTGCGGCTGGCATCGGCCCGCATCCATCGTTTCCAGTGGCAGACACGCCCGGCGCTGGCAAGTCTGCTCGGGGTGGATGCCGCGCCCCAAGTAGCAGTCGAGAGCTTGGGGTTTCGGCGGGAGGAAGGCTATGTGGCCGAGGAACTGGTCTTGGGGCGCGTGGGCTGCGGGGAGCGGGTGCGCGCGATGTGTTTTCTTCCGCGTGGTCCCCAGGGCAAGGTGCCGGCGACGCTGATTGCTGACGCGAATTGGGGTGGTGACGAGCCGGGTGCGCTGGCGCAGGGCTTGTTGCAGGCGGGTGGGGCTGTGCTGGTCGTCGCTCCTTTTCTGACCGATGGGACAGAGAGGGAAGGACATGACGAGATGGATCCTTTGTACCACACGTACAATCAGGCGACGATGGCTTGCCGGGTGCAGGACATCCTCACGGGGCTGGCCTATCTGGACCAGCACCTGCGCGTGGGCAAGCGCCACCTCGTCGGCCAGGGCGAGGCCGGCATCTGGTGCCTGTTTGCCCGGGCGTTGGCTAGTGGCGTCGGCAGCACAGTGGTGGACTGGGACGGTTGCGATTTAGGAGACGATGAGGCGTGGAGCGGAGCGCTTTTTGCGCCGGGGATTCGCGCGTTAGGCGATGTGCGGACGGCACTGGCGTTGTGCGCGCCGGGGCGGCTGTTGGTGCATGGGGCAGGGGAGCATTTCCCGGAGCGCGTCGCTAGGCGATGCTACCGCGCGGCGGGTAAGGGAACGCAGATCGTGGTTGAGGCCGAGGAGATGAGCGCGGATGCGATTGTCGAGTGGATCCATTAGTACGGATAGCTAACCTCCAACAAAGGAAGACGACATGGCAGAAAAGTACCGAGTGGGCATTATCGGCTGCGGCAGCATTGCCAACTACCACGTGCAAGGCTGGAACGGGGTGGACCAAGTCGAGGTCGTGGCATTGGCCGATCCGGTGGCTGAGGTACGGGAGGAATTCGGCGAGCGGCATGGGATCGCCAAACGCTACGAAGATTGCCGCCAGATGCTCGATGAGGAGGCGCTCGACATCGTCTCGGTGTGTACTTGGCACAAGTTGCATGCGCCGATGACGATTGCCGCCTGTGCGCGCAAGCCCAAAGCCGTGCTGTGCGAAAAGCCCATGGCGACTAGTTTGGGCGATTGCGACGATATGCTGATCGCTGCCCGGCGCAACCGCGTCAAGCTGGCCATTGCCCATCAGCGCCGCTTCAATCCGGCGTGGACTTTGGCCAAGGAACTGGTGGCAGAAGGGGCCATCGGCGAGATGCGGCAGGTCAACGCGCGCGGCGGACAGGGCTTGCTCAACGACTGCTCGCACCTGTTGGACATGATGCGCTATGTGATGGGCGATCCGCAGGCGGTGTGGGTGATGGGCAATGTCGAGCGCAAGACCGAGCGCTTTGAGCGCGACATCCCCATTGAGGATCGCAGTTTGTGCGTGGTGCAATTCGACAACGGGGCCATTGGCCAGCTTTTGCAGGAGTTGGCTGGTCCGAATTACCAAGGCGGGGTTTTCTACGGCTCGGAGGGTATAATTGAACTCGACGAGAGCAAGGTGCGGCTGCTCAACAGCAAGACCGGCACTTGGGAGGAGCGTCCGGGCGAGGGCGAGGATCCCAGCGTTGGCCAGCAGCGCGAGATCGTGGAGTGGATCGAAGGCAAGGTCGAGCATCGCGGCCAAGCGGAAAACGGCCGAGCGGCAGTGGAGATCATCATGGCCACGTACGAGTCGGCGCGGCTACACGAGGTGACCGCGCTGCCTTTGCGGACAATGGCTTCGCCGCTGGAGGTGATGATCGAGGCAGGGGACTTGCCAGTAGAGCGTCCGGGCCGCTACGACATCCGCGCCTTTTTGCTGCGCGGCGAGGACATGCAGCCGGACGGCTAGCCCACTTATGTGACAATTGACGATTGACAGGTGGAAGGCGTATTTGGTGTGACAAATCGCTTGGAAACGACAGGCAAGTGACGATGAATCAAGCGGAACTGAAACGACTCCTCAAAGCGGGTGAATGGAATGATATCGAGTTCAAGGAAGCTCGATCGGGAGTACCGAAATCCGCCTTTGAAACCGTGTCTGCGTTTGCTAACACCCATGGTGGTTGGTTGGTTTTTGGGGTCGCGCAGCACGGCGAGGAGTTCCAAATTGTCGGCGTTGAGAAGACGGATAAGGTTCAAAACAATTTCCTTTCTGTCCTAAATGTCGACGGCAAGATCAACCATGATGTGACAGTAACTGAACAGCGAGTTGACGTTGGCGGAAAGACTATCCTGATCTTTCGCATTGACGAAAACCCGCGTACGCGAAAACCGCTTTATCTGGATGGCGACATCCGGCGCTCATTTTTGCGTAAAGGCGGTGGCGACTACAGAGCCCAAATACAAGATATCGAGCGCATGTTGCGAGACGCTACCGCGGATATTTGGGACAGTCAGCCATTTGAGCGAGTGCTCCTTAAAGAAGCGTTCGATTTAAGAAGTCTGCGGTGGTATCGAAACCGTTTTCATGCCTTTAATGAAGGTTTCGATTTGGAACAGCCCAACCAAGATTTTCTTTACCATTGGGGGTACCTGCTTAGGGACGGAAAGCAGTTTGTTCCCACCCGTGCGGCCATCATGCTATTCGGGTCGTCTCACGCAAGGCTGTAATCAAGTTCTTCCGCGACGGTATTCAGTTCTGGAACCCAGGCGATGTGTTCGGTGACGACTCCCGCCTGTTTGAACCGGGCGAAAAGGAGGTTCGCAATCCGGCCATCGTCATGGGTATGCGCCGCATCGCCCTATGCGAGCAGGCAGGCACCGGAATGCGCATGATGCGCGAAGAATGGCAAAAGCTGGGGCATCCGGCCCCTGTTCACAAAAACGACCGGGGATGGAAGGCATTTGAGTTCTTTATCCCGGAGTTGGACCGAGAAGTGGATATGGCTTCGGACCTATTAAAGGCCATGTTCACGGATGAGGGCCAAGACGAGACCGAGGCGAGACTAGGGCGAGAGTCGATTGCGAATGAAGCTACCGGACAAGCTACCGGACAAGCTACCGGACAAGCTACCGGACAAGCTAC
>JAPPEF010000258.1 GCA_028875335.1 Gemmatimonadota bacterium | reverse complement strand
GGCAAAACCGAACTCGAACAGCTAGCCCTTTTGCGCGACTGGGTCCACAGCCAGTGGCTGGGCTGGCAATCCGACAAATATCCCCACTGCCCCTCTTGGAACCCGCTCGAGGTCCTCGACACTACCAAGGGCGACTGGGGCTTCGGCATGTGTACCCACTACGGAGCGGTGTTCGCCGGCTGCGCCTCGTCCCTAGGGTGGGTGGCCCGCTCGATCGTCGTCGATCACCACTGCTTGGCCGAGGTTTGGTGCGAAGAGTTGCAAAAGTGGATCCTCGAAGACGCCGGGCCGGCCCGCGAATTCGACGCCACCTACGAAATCGACGGCGTGCCCATCAACGCCCTAGAACTGCACGAGGCCGCGGCAGACGAGCGGCGCGAAAAGATCATGGCCAACAAGCTGCCGCAAAAGGTCGTCGAGCCCATGGCCAGCTATATCGACGTCTTCTGCCGCTTCGGCATTCCGCTACGCAACACGCACCTGATTTTCGCCGAGCCAGCCGAGTTGCGCCACGGCGCTGGGCAGTACCACTGGGATGGCTATCTGTGGTGGTCGGACGACGTCGATCCCCGCTACGCCGAATACTCCTTGCAGACCTCGCGCATCGGAGATTTCTACTGGTCGGTCAATCAGACGCGGCTCTACCTCCAGGTGGCGGAAAAGGCGCGCACTCTGCAAGTCGATCTAGAGCACACCGCGCCCAACTTCTCGCATTTTTTGGTGCGCCAAGACGGCGGCTCGTGGCGCGAAGAGCGCGAAGCCCGCTTTGAGTGGACGCTCGCCGAGGGCGAAAACCTGCTCGAAGCGCGAGCGGTCAATATCTTCGGCAAGCAGGGCCGCATCGCCAAAGCGCGCGTCGAAGCGTCGTAAAGCTACCTAGCCTGTGAGCGCCTCGCTCTCCTTGGCCACGCGCGCCCTGCGCGGTTTCCTCTGGAACGGCAGCGCTTCCGTTATCCAGCTCGGCGTCATGCTGGCGCTCTACAAGCTCTTGCCACTGGAGAAGCTGGGCCATTTTGAGTGGGCACTAGCCCTAGTGATGCTCCTATCGCTAGTCGGCGACTTGGGTCTGGGCGCGGCCTTGGTCCAGCTACCGGACGCGGGCGAGGAACACTTCGACACAGCCTTTTGGACTTGTTTGAGCTGGGGACTGCTGCTCACCGTCGCAGTCGTCGCCGCCGTCTCTTGGCTCGCTCCTCTTTTTGGGGGCGAAGACCCGCACACCTTCGGCCGTGTCCTGCGCACGTTATGCTTGGCGATCCCCTGTGCCTCTTTGGCGGGCCTGTTGCGGGCCAGACTGCAGCGCGACCTCGACTTCCGCGCCGTGGCCCTTTCCGAGCTCGTTTCGGTTTTGACCTTCGCTCTCACGGTGACGCTGCTGCTTTTCTGGCGACCCGAATTGGGCGTCCTAGTCCCGGTTATCGGATCAGTTGTACGCGAACTAGGTCTCTTCAGCAGCCTCGCCCTTTCGGCCCGCTGGCTTCCGCGCCTGCGCTTCCGGCTTCAAGCACTGCGCCAGATCCTTCGCTTCGCGCTGAATCTCACGGGTTCGCGCGTGGTGGCCCTGCTCAATACCAAGATCGCTTATGTCTTTATCTTCGTACCGCTGGGGGCCACGGCCCAAGCCTATTACAGCTTGGCCGAGCGATTGACCTTGCAACCCCTGACCCGGCTGGCTACGACCATCCAGCGCGTTTCCTTCCCGACCTTTTCGACGATCGTGGACGACGACTCGCTCCTGCGCCGCGGCTATTTGTCCTCGGTACAGGGCTTCGTGCTCGCGCTGGGTCCGGTCCTCGCGGGGATATTCGTCTTTGCGCCGGAGATTGCCGCCTTGCTCAACACCGAGCCGATGTGGACGGTGCTGCGCCTGTTGGCCGCGGCCACGCTTTTGAAAGTCGCCAGCACCTTGGTCGGCTCGATTTTCATGGCCAAAGGCAAAACCAACTGGTCTTTCTACTGGTCGCTCTTTAGCATGGGGGTGCTAATCCCGGCGCTGTACTTCTATGGCCTGCCGCGCGGCGTCGAAGGCGTGGCCAGCGTCATCGCCGCCGCCGCCCTGCTGTTTTTGCTGCTTTCGCAGTTTCTCGTCAACCGCTTGATCGGCCTGCCTTTTGCAACCTATCTCGCCGCGCTCAGCCGCCCCGGTTTGGTGGTCGCCTTCGTCTTCACCGTTCTCCTGCTAACCCGCCCCCTGCTGCCCTGGTCACCGATCACCATCCTCATCGTCGGTGCGGTCCTTGCCAGTGTCGCCACCTCAGCGGCCCTCTTCCTCTTCGCCCGCAACCTTTGCCGCACCTATTGGCAGAGCCTGCGCGGGACCTGATTCTGTCCTAGGCAAAAATTGCGCAGGTGCCTCTTTTGGAATATGTTTTTAAGAAACTGCTCTAAAGGAGATTGTGCTATGAGCGAGATACAAAATGGCCAGATTGGCACCCTGCGCCTCAAGACCGGCCTCGCCGAAATGCTCAAGGGCGGCGTCATCATGGACGTCGTCACCGCCGACCAAGCCAAGATCGCCGAAGACGCTGGGG
>JAPPEF010000061.1 GCA_028875335.1 Gemmatimonadota bacterium | reverse complement strand
TCGACCGGGGTGAAGTTTTGGCTCGACAGATTGCCGCCGTCGAAAATCAGGCACAGGTTGGGATGGTCCACCATTTCGTAGAGCTTCTGCAGGAGCCGCCCGTTCTGGCCGACGAGATTGGCTTCGACCTCTAGGCCGAAAATGGCACCGCCCCGGCTGCAAACCTCGGCGATTTGCGCCAGCCGCTCGGCCGCCGGCTCCAAGTAATCGGCTGGATTTTCGCCTTGGGGATGATAAAACGAGAACCCGCGAATCAGCCGCGTCTCGAACTCGCCGGCCAGATCCACGGCCCGCTGCACGTCCTGTTGCAAATATTGGTCAAACGGGATATAGGCATTGGCCGAGCCGTCTTCCACATCGAGCAGCTTGACCTTGCCAATCGGCGAGCCGATCGAGGCCACTGCAATCCCGAATTCGCCGTGCAGTTGGCGCAGCCGCGCGATCTCGGGCTGCGTTAGCTGCATCACATTTTTGACGCCCTGTCCCACATCGACAAAGCGCAAGCTGTAGTGCGACATGCCCAGCGTCGCGAGCATGGCAAGCTGGGCTTCGGCCTTTTTGTCCTCCGGTCCCTCGTCGGCAAAGCCGCTGATGATCACCTTGGGTGTTTCGCGCATAAAACTCTCCTGAAAATTCTCCTAAGTATAGAAGCTCGGACAAACCTTGACAAAATTCACCTTCACTGCTGTCTTAGGGCTCTTTACAACCCAACTCTATAGAAAAAACTAAAAATGAAACCGCTATATCGCCTCAATATCATCCCGTCCCTGCCCGAGCAACTGACGCCGCTGTGGGAGCTGGGGCACAACCTCTGGTGGAGTTGGAGCAAGGAAACCATCCGCACCTTCTACCAGATCGACCCGGAAGCGTGGATTGAGAGCCAGCGCAATCCCCTGCGCTTTTGGGCTTTCCTGCGGCCAGAGCAGCTCGACGCCCTAATCGACGACGAGCAACTGCGGGGCCGCATCGAGCGCGTCGTCGAGCAATTCGAGGGTTATTTGTCGCAGCCGACGTGGTTTGGCCAGACGCACGGCGAGAGCCTGTTGCAGGTTGCGTACTTTTCGGCGGAATTTGGCCTGACCGAGAGTCTGCGCATCTATTCCGGGGGCTTGGGCGTGCTTGCTGGCGACCACCTCAAGGCCGCCAGCGATCTAGGCATTCCCCTCGTCGGGGTCGGCTTACTCTACCGCGAGGGCTATTTCCGCCAAGCCCTCAACGCCGACGGCTGGCAAATAGAGCGCAACCCGGAAAACGACTTCTACCAGATGCCCGTGCAGCCGGTTCACGGCGGCGATGGAGAGCACCTGAGCATTGAGGTGCCCTTTGCCCACGGCATGGTGCAGGCGCGGATCTGGCAGGTGCAGGTGGGCCGGGTGCGGCTCTATTTGCTCGATACGAACCTCGACGAAAACGCCCTTGCGGACCGCGATATTACTGCCCGCCTCTACGGGGGCGACGCAGCCATGCGCATTCGGCAGGAGATCCTCCTCGGCATCGGAGGCCTGCGCGCCCTGCAAGCCGTGGGCATCGAACCCACTGTCTGCCACATGAACGAGGGGCACTCGGCCTTTTTGGCGCTAGAGCGGATTCGCCGACTCATGGCCGAGCACGGCTATTCGTTTGCCACGGCCCGCGAGGCCAGCATCGTCGGCAATGTGTTCACCACGCACACCCCGGTCGCGGCGGGCAACGACTGGTTTCCCGCGCACTTGATCGAGGCGCACTTGGGCCATTTCCGCGAGTGGCTCGGCTTGTCGCACGAGGAGTTTATTGGCTTGGGCCGGGTCAATCCCCGCGACCCACATGCCGACTTCTGCATGACGGTCTTAGCGCTCCGGCTTTCGGGCCGGGCCAATGGCGTCAGTCGGCTGCACGGCGCGGTTAGCCGCCGCATGTGGCAGGGCCTGTGGCCCGACTTTTCAGAGCACGAGATCCCCATCGGCCACGTCACCAACGGCGTCCACATCCACACGTGGGTTTCGCTGGAAATGGCCGAGTTGTTGGACCGCCATCTCGGCGATGTCTGGCGCTTGGTATCGACCGACGAGCGGGACTGGGACCCGGTCTATCACATTCCCGACCGCGAGTTGTGGGACACGCACCAGCAGCGGCGCAAGCGGCTGATTGACGTAACCCGCCATCACCTGCGCCAGCAGATGCAGGGCCAAGGTGTGCCAGCGGCTAAAATTGAACAGGCGCTGGCGCGGCTCGACCCCGAGGTGTTGACCATTGGCTTTGCTCGCCGCTTTGCCACGTACAAGCGCGGCAACCTGATTTTTCGCAATATCGAACGGCTCAAAGCCCTGTTCTCCGACTCGCAGCGGCCCTTGCAGATTCTCTTCGCCGGCAAGGCCCACCCCCACGACGACGCTGGCAAGGAGTTGATCCGCCAGATCGTCCACCTCGCGCGGCAAGCGCCCTTTAATGGCCGGATTTTCTTTTTGCAAGACTACGACATGAACCTCGCCCGCTACTTGGTGCAAGGGTGCGATGTCTGGCTCAACAACCCCCGCCGCCCCTTGGAGGCTTCGGGCAC
>JAPPEF010000177.1 GCA_028875335.1 Gemmatimonadota bacterium | reverse complement strand
CGCCTGACTCTGGATCAGGAGGTTCTAGGTTCGAGCCCTAGGGGGGCAGCCAATACCGGCTCCTGAAGGGAACGCTTCAGGAGCCTTCTTATTTTAGCCTCATCTTGTCGAGGACCGGTACGAGGCCGCAATCTCCCCGCAAATAGCTTCTCCCTCAGCATTATCTCACGCCGATGGGTACCCGCATCCGAGAACAACAGCTTGCTTGGGGCCTCCTCGCGCCGGCACTTGTCGTGCTGGGCGCGTTTGGACTCTTCCCTATTGGCTATGCTTTGTACGTCAGCCTGCACAGGTGGCGGATCAAGAAGGAAGCGGTGGTTGGATTCGACCACTATGTCCGCGCCTTGGGAGACCCGCAGTACCTGCTGCCCTTCGTCGCCGGGATCGTTCTCATCTGGGCAGCCTATCGCCTGCGGGCCCCCTTATCCGAGCGCGGTCTGCGTCCCCTTTATGTCCGCATCGCTTGGGGTGCGGCCGTGCTGTTGGGACTTTGGGTGGGATTGGCTCAGGGCTTGGATGGCCTAGTTGAGACGGGCGACCCAGCGCTGTACAACGGCTTCAAGGTCACGTTTTTCTACGCAGCCGGGACGATCCCGTTCCAATTGAGCTTGGCCACCGGGCTGGCGTACTTGCTCTTCAAGATCACGCGGGCTAGAGGCGCGTTTCGCACGCTGTTTTTTCTACCGTATGTCACGCCGATCATCGCCTCAGCCGTGGTTTTTCGCACCATCTTTAGCCCCCACCCCTCCTCGCTGGCCAACCGTTTCTGGAGCCTTTGGGGGCTGGAGGATCAGCGCTGGCTCTACGAGAGCAAGTCCGTCGTAGCCCTGTTACTAGAAGGAGCCGGTTTTGCCTCGTACCCCGCGTGGGTGGACAGCGTCTTCCCGAGCCTAGCTCTGACCTCGATCATCCTCTACAACATTTGGGTCTATGTCGGCTACGACACGGTGATTTTACTGGCCGGCCTCAGTGCTATCCCCAAGCAATACTACGAGGCCGCGGAGATGGACGGCGCTGGCGAGTGGCAAGTCTTCCGGCATATTACCCTGCCTCTGGTTTCACCAACCCTGTTCTTTCTGTCGATGGTAGCCGTCATTGGGACCTTCAAAGCCTTTAATCACGTTTATATCCTGCGGACGCCGGGTGCCCGCGACTCGGTAGATGTGCTCAGCATTGCCATTTTCGATCAGGTTTTTGAGTACCACAACGCCGGCTATGCCTCGGCGATGGCCTTTGTGCTCTTCATCGCGATTTTGGCGTTGACGCTGCTGCAAAACCGGGTGCTCGGCAGGCGGGTGTTTTATGGCGACTAGGAGCGGCCAAGTTAAGCTGATTTACTGCGGCTTGGGCTTGGGGGGGCTGGTTGCGGGCTTTCCGTTCGCGTGGATGCTGTTGGCTTCTTTTATGAGCCGCGGCGAGTCGCTACGGCAGGTCTTGCTGCCCGAGCGCGTACAATGGGACAATTACATCGAAGCGTGGCAAGAGGCGGATTTTGGTCTCTACTTTGAGAACTCGCTGATCATCGCCGTCCTACAAGTTAGCGGAACCTTGCTTTTCTCGGTGATGGCGGCCTATCCGCTGGCGCGGATGCAGTTCCGTGGACGAGATGTGGTGTTTACCGGAGTCTTGGCTACGCTGATGATCCCCGAGGCCGTGACCATCGTGCCGAATTTTCTCGTCGTGACTTGGTTGCACGGCAATACGCCGTTTGCTTGGCTCAATAGCTGGCCGGCCCTGACTATTCCCTTTATGGCTAGTGCTTTTAGCATTTTTCTCTTGCGCCAGTTTATGCGGGGCCTGCCCAACGAGTTGTGGGATGCGGCCCGAATTGAGGGAGCCGGCCACGTGCGCTTTCTGTTTCAGATCGCGGTCCCCTTGTGCCGAGCGCCCCTTTTGACGGTCGGTATGTTTACGTTTATTGGTTCATGGAACGCCTTGGCTTGGCCGCTACTGGTGACCAATACACCGGATTGGCGTCCGATTGCCGTGGGCTTGCAGCAGTTTGCCAGTGAGGCTGGGACCGAAGTCCACCTGCAAATGGCCGGAGCGGTCATTGCGACGGCTCCCGTACTTTTGGCGTATTTTCTCATTCAGCGAGAATTCACCGAAGGTATTTCCATATCTGGACTCAAAGGATGACGCGATGAAACCGAGAAGTGCGATGACGTTGGTTTGGTGTGCCTTTTTGTGGGCCTGTGGCGGCCAGCAAGAGGCTGTTGACGAGCAGCCGACCAGTCTCGAAGCCCTCGATCCGCAAGGCCAGAAGGTCGTCTTTTGGTATCAACACACCGGCCAGCGCGAAGATGCCCTGCAAGAGCTGATTGCCGACTTTAACCAGACCAACCGCTATGGAATTGAGGTTCGCGGCGAGTACATGGGACGCTATGGGGACATCTACAACAAGATGAATGTGGGTATCCAGAGCGGTTCGCTGGCTGCCAGCTTGGTCGTAGCCTACCAAAACCAAGCTTGGGCCTACTACCAAGCCGACGGCATAGTGGATATAGCACCCTATATGGATTCGCCCCAATGGGGCTTGTCGCCCCAAGAGCGCAGCGATTATGTCCAAGCGTTTCTGGCGCAGGACAATATCGGTGGAGTGCAGGTTGGTTTCCCACCGAATCGCTCGATGGAGTTGCTCTACTACAATGCTGATTGGTTGCGCGAGCTGGGCTACGACGAGCCACCGGCGACGTGGGACGATTTTGCCGCGATGTGCCGCCGGGCCAAAGAGCAACCCTTTAGCAAAAACGAAAACCCCGCCCGCAGTTTG
Organism: Gemmatimonadota bacterium; assembly: GCA_028875335.1. Next base: position 21,735 of record JAPPEF010000177.1, on the reverse strand, counting down.
GGTTTTTTGCTCGATGTTGACGCCAGCCGATTCGCTGCGATGGTCTTTAGCCGCGGCGGAGACCTAGTAGATGCGACCAGCACTGCCTATGCGCTGGACTCGCCCGAAGTTAAAGCAGTGCTGGAACTGCTGCAGGAACTAGCGCGGGACGACGCAATAGACATCGCCGGCGAGCGGGATGTCGAGCTAAACGAGTTCGTCACTGGTCAAATTCTCTTCTCGCAGGATTCTTCCTCTGGGCTGCCCTTTTACAAGAGCGGCATTGAGGACTCTGGGCTGGCCTTTGAGTGGGGAGTAACCCATCCGCCGCAGACTGGCTCGAGGCCGGTTGTTGACGTGTACGGGGCCAGCGTGTCGATCTGTGCCGGTACGCCCGAAAAACGACTAGCGACCTGGCTTTTCCTCAAGTGGTTTACTGCCCCAGAGCAACAAGCGCGGTGGGTACGGGCGAGCAACTACTTTCCGGTGCGCAAAAGTACGGTACGCGAGCTAGAAAGCTACTTTGAGGAAAACCCGCACTATGGAGCGGCGTTTGGCATGTTGGACTACGGAAAATCAGAGCCGACGATGGCAGGATATGAACGGGTGCGGCGATTGATTCGAGAGGCGATGATAGAGGCGATTGAAGGTGGAGACATCGAACAGGTAGTAGAAGAGTTACAGCGCGCAGCGAATCGGACGCTTGAGCCGTAGGCAAAAAAGGAGAGTAAGCGTAAAATGGTCGGAGACAATAGACAACCAAACGTCATAGTATTTTTCACAGACCAACAGCGCTGGGACACGATGGGGCTACACGGCAATCCGCTGGGCCTTACGCCGCATCTTGATCGCTTAGCCCGCGAGTACACCCACGCAGCTCATTCCTTTACGTGCCAACCCGTCTGCGGCCCGGCGCGCTCTTGTCTGCAAACGGGTCTCTACGCCACGACCGCAGGCTGTTACCGCAACGGCATTCCCTTGCCCGCGGACAGTCAGACCCTCGCCCACTACTTTGCCGCGGCAGGCTACGACACCGGATACATAGGCAAGTGGCATCTTCACGACCGAGGGACCATTGGTCCTGTGCCGGCAGCGGACCGCTTTGGCTACCAGTACTGGTTGGCGTCGAATGTTCTCGAATTTACTTCCGACGCCTACAGCACGGTCCTCTACGACAATGACGACCAACCCGTCCGTCTACCCGGTTATCGAGTGGACGCGGTCACGGACGCCACAATCCGCTACGTGGATGCGCACCAAGATCGGCCCTTTTTTCTGTTTGTCTCCTATATTGAACCCCATCACCAGAACCACTTGGACGACTATCCACCCCCTGATGGCTACCGGGAAACCTATACCGGAGGCTGGACCCCGCCCGATCTAGCGGCACTGGGCGGCTCGACCCACCAGCACTTAGGCGGCTATTACGGAATGGTCAAGCGGCTCGATGAAGCCTATGGCCGCCTGCACGACGCGCTAAAGAGCTTGGAGCTAGCCGACGACACCATCGTACTCTTTACGTCGGATCACGGCTGTCATTTCAAGACGCGCAACAACGAGTACAAGCGCTCTTGCCACGAAAGCTCGATCCGCGTACCGACGGTTTTGACTGGCCCCGGTTTTCGCGGCGGCCAATTGCAGGAGTTGGTTAGCTTGATCGATCTGCCGCCAACGCTTTTGGATGCGGCCGGCTTGGAAATTCCCGCTCAGATGCAGGGCCGCTCGCTCATGCCGCTTTTGCGCGGTGGAGTAGCCGATTGGCCCGCAGAGGTCTTCGTGCAGGTGAGCGAAGCCCAGGTAGGGCGGGCCGTTCGCACGCATCGGTGGAAGTACGGAGTGGATGCTCCAGGCGAGCAAGGCAGAGATGTGGCAGGAGCCGATCTCTACGAGGAGCAATATCTCTACGATCTACAGGCAGACCCCTACGAACTGAACAATCTAGTCGGCCACGAGTCGCACCGAGAAGTGGCCCGAGTAATGCAGGAACGGCTCTTGAGACGCATGGAGGAAGCTGGAGAGGCAAAGCCCCACATCAAAGAGGCCGCGCCGCGCCGCTCTGGCCAGCGGAAGGTCAGCCCCGAGGAAGCGCGATCTTAGTCGGCGATTTAATTCTGCCGTTGGTCCAGCCTTTCGCGCAGCGATTGAAGCTCGAACAGCCGCTTGACGACCAAAGAGATAGAGCGAGCGAATTCTCTCAATATGGTCGGTAGCTGTTCGGAGTGACTAGGCCCGCCCATGAGCAGACCCAGACCTAGCATGCCCTGTGCAAAGGGCACGTCAATCAGCAGTCCGGGGCGATACGTCGAGTCCGAGAAGATTTCTTGGGACATCTGGCGAAAATCCTCGTCGGCTTCGCGCTTCCAGTCCTTGTCTCGGTTCCAGTAGCTAACCAATATCCTCAGAGAAGCAAAGTGACCGAGCGAATCTTGGAGATTTACTACGTTCTGTATGGAGCGGTAACCACGCGCTGCGGAATAGGCGCGATAGCAGGCCAAGAGGTTTCTTTGTTCGTCGATAACCTGCAGGCTAACTGCCTCAAATTGGACTCCCATAGCCTCTAACTCGTCGCGGAGAATGCGCACGACCTTGCCTAGATCGCGCACCCTTTCAGCTTCGCAACCAGCCTGCAAGACGCGGAAGGTCCCTTGCTGACAGCAGCGAGCGGTAATGTCGCGCGCAATGACCAAGCGCGCTTTTTTGCTGATATTGACGTTGGTGATTTCGACGGGAAGAAAGCTGTCGTCACTGCGCACCATGAGTGCTTCATAGGCATTGGACGAACCGCTAGCGACCATGTGCCGGGCTGTGGGACGAGACTGGGGAGCAAACAAGAGCTCAATGCTGTCTTTGGCTAGCAATTCCTCTCCACGATACCCCAATGAGTCGGCCAAAGTCTGGCTGATGAAGAGCAAGAGTCCGTTTTCGTGGACGACAAAGGCGTTGAGGGTCTCGGCGATTTGATGCAAACGGTCTTTGTGGACTCGGGCCAAGCGCGCTTTATCGTCCATTAGGGAGTCGGTCGAGACGCCGAGGGCGTCAGCTAAGTTTTTAAGAGCCGACGAGCCTGGCTGACGCACTCGGCCGGTTTCGATACGGGAGATGGTAGCTTGGGAGACGCCGGAGCGGTCTGAGAGGTCTTTCTGGTTGAGCGATTGTTTTTGTCGCAGCTCTTTCAGGTTGTGTCCTAAGGACATGGACTGCTCCTATAATGGGGATATAATATACGAGGTGTTTGATATATAGATAATACGATACGAAGCGGATGATTACCAAAATGGAAGGCGATAAAAACAGAATGTACACAAGGGTTTACGCATGAAAATAATCGAGGTGCAGTCGATGTATCCCCGCTATCGCGTCGCGCCTGCTGCTTGGCGCCGGCACTTCTGGCAGATGGTAGTGCGGGTAGATACAGATGTCGGCGTCAGCGGCTGGGGTGCAGGTGGCGGCGGGATTGCCGCCGTAGAGGTGATCAACCGCCACCTGCGCGAGTTGCTGGTGGGTCGCAGCATCAACAGCGTTGAAGACATCGCCCGGCTCTGGGACGACCAATACAAGGCCAGCCTGCCCTACGGCCGCAGTGGAATCGCCGTTATGGCTATCAGCGGCGTGGACTTGGCGCTATGGGATGCCTTGGGTCGGGGAGAAAAAAAGTCCGTCTGCGACTTGTTGGGGGGTCGGCGGCGGGACGAGGTGCGGGCCTACGCCACAGGTCCAGATTGCGCTTGGTATCGCGACTTGGGCTTTAATGCCCATAAGTCCTCGCAGACGCGGCGAGAAAGCCAAGCCGCAGACGCGGCGCGCATACTTGAGTGGGCCGAAGGGGCGCGCCAGACCTTGGGCGAAGACGCGCTGTTGATGATCGACGCGTACATGTCGTGGTCGCCCGACTTTGCCTTGGCCGTAGCGCGGCAGCTCGCGCCGTTTAAGATACACTGGTTTGAAGACGTGCTACTCCCCGACGACTTGGACGGCTTGGCGGCATTGCGGCCGCAGCTTCACCCCGTTTTGTTGGCTGGCGGCGAACACGAATTCACCGCACGGGATTTCGGTCATATCGCTAGGATGCGAGCACTGGACTTGTGGCAACCGGACGTCACCTGGTGCGGCGGTTTGACGGCGGCGTTGCGCATTGCCGAGCTCGCCCAAGCCCACGGCATCCCCTTGGTGCCTCACCGCGGCGGCGAGATTTGGGGGCTGCACTTTTTGGCGGCTGGCTACGGCGACAATTTGGCCGAAATGGTCATGGGGAGGCGCGGCGAGGTGCGCGACAAACTATGGCTGGGTGAGCCACAACCGCAGGGGGGGCACTTGGTAGTGCCCGAAAGCCCGGGATTCGGCGTCAAGGTAAACGAGGAACTGCTATAAGTTTCTATAAGTAGCAGAGGCTCTACTCTTTAACTGCCAGAGATAATAGGTACGTCCCTCGCTGTTTGATCTTTTTGTAATTGCCGAAGACTTCCTTGAAATTGCGCTTGATGTACTCCTTTAACCCGGCAATGGTGACGACCCACAGGTGCCCGCCCGGCTTGAGACGGGCGCAGGCATCGTGCATGATGATCGTCAGGAGTTCGTTGCCTGTTTTCGCGGGCAAATTAGAGGCAATAGTGTCAAAGCGCACGTGGGCGGGTACGTGGCTAAAGGCGTTGCTCAAATAGGCGCGACAATTGGACAGCCCGTTGCGTTCGGCGTTTTGCGCTGCGTAGTCGACGGCGACGAAATCCTTGTCGATTAGATGGACCTCGCCCTCGGGGCAGAGATGGCCCAACGCCAAGCCGATTGGACCATATCCGCATCCCAAGTCGAGACAGCGGTCGGCAGGCCCGGCTTTGATATGGTCGATGAGCAGCCGCGTACCGGGATCAATGCGCTTGGGGTTGAAAAGCCCCCAAGTGGAGTGAAAGGTAAAGGTGCGCCCCCTGAGGATCTCTTCAAATACAATGTCTTCGCCCAAGCGGCTTACATCTCTAGTAGGCATTGAGGCGGCTAGCCTAGTAGGCCAAGCCCAGCGGCTGCTGGTGGCGGAAGGTTTTGAATTCCGCCTTGAGGGCGATCTCCATCACATATAGACCCGGTACCAACAACTTGCCGCTCGCGTCGCGTCCGTCCCATTGCACGGTTTGCGGCCCGGCCCCTTGCATTCCGGCGTCGAGGGTGCTGATCTGGATGCCGCGCAAGTCGTAGATGTTGAGGGCCACGGGCACCGGGCCGGGCAGGCGGAACAAGGTGTAGCTGATGGCCAGCACATCGTTGGTGCCGTCCCCGTTGGGGGTCAATACCTTGCTCGAAAAAGCTAGGTTTTCGATGGGGGTCTCGGCCTCTTGTTCGCCACCCAAGACCCGCAGGCTGTTAGTGCTGACCTCGTCGGTGGCGTTGCCGGCCTCAATCTGCTGTGGCAGACTCTCCCCGCTCGTGTCTAAAACCTCGCCGGAGAACGTGTTGGCAAAAATGAAAACCTCTGTGCCGAATACCAGCCGCACTGGTTCGTTGCGGCTGCGCGTGACCGACTGCGGCAAACGCACCACTAATTCGTTCTCTCCCTCTATCACTTCGGCCGGTTCTAGCGCTTGGAGTGGTTGGCCCATTTCTAGCCGTTTGAACTGAGGGTGGCTACCCGTGCGGATTCGGATCGTATCAAAGCCCGGCTGGCTCGCCCCGTCGAACTGGGCGAGCACATCGTAGGTAAAGTCCGTGGTCTCACCTAAGTACACCTCGGTTAGGCCGCCGTTGGGCGTCGGCTCGTCAAAGCGGGCGACCTCGCCGATGACCTGTGAGGCCAACGGCAGTGCAGTCTCAATCCACAGCGAGTCTAGCCGTACGAAGTCGAAAAAGGAACGGCTTTCGAAGGTGAGTCTCACTTGGATGTGGTTGCCGCGCTCAAGCGGGGCGGGTTGCCCAGACTCAGGGATGGGAAAAGACCAGAAGGTCCAGTTGTCTTGGTCGTAAATGATTGAGGCTCTAAGGCCGGGCTTGCCTTCTTGGATCTGGCCTTGGGTAGTTTGATCTGGTTGCTTGAGTTCGTTTTCGAAGCGCTCGCGAGAGACCGTCCGTTCGGCACCGGTGTCGGTGAATTCGTGATAGACGTTGGGGTCGTCGTCGCGGCCAGATCGCACGGAGATCGCGAGTCGGGCTTGGGCGTCGTCAACGGGAGTAGGGACCCCTTTGACCATTCGCATGGGCGTGGCGTCCCAGAATAGACGCCCGAAATTCACCGTGCGGCCGAGGGAAATAATTTTAGAAAGATAAAACACCCGCTTGGGCACCCCTTCGCCTTTGAGCTCGAACTCGCCGATGGTTCCCTGCTGGACATTGGCTTGGCCCGAGGCAAAGGCTTTGTCGTCGATGGAAGGGTTGCGTCGTAGGCGGATGAAACGCACGTACTGTTTGGGAAATTCGAGCTGGACATTGGCGTCGAAATTGAGCGGCACATCGGCGATCAAGGTCTCTAGGCGGTGATAGTCGTTGTCGTTGTTTTCTAGGTTGAGGACCGGGTCAAACTCTTCGGCGATCGAGACTTCAAACGCCTTGAAGATGTCGTCGCGGAGGAGCGTACCGTCGGCGCGGAACCCATGCGGCGGCGTGTAGAACCCGACTACGTCGGCTGGCACTGGGACCCCCACGTCAAAGGTGTACCACTCCGAGTTGATACCGCGTGCTACCGGTGGACTGTAAGATGAACTATCGCCATCGACCCACTCGGTAGTAAGGGTTCCGGCCGTGAACCAGTAGAAGCCGTTGGCCGCGCGCCAGACCCGCGGGATGAGGCCGTCTTCGTAGCCCAAGTCGGTGGGAAACTTGAAGGGCGACCAGAAAGGGAGCTTGGAAAGGATGTTTTCCTCGCCGTCGAAGTAGGTCGGTGCTATTGAGCCGGGGAAGGTCTGGAAGTCGATAAAGACTTCGCTGCTGTCATTCTGGCTCCAAGCCAAGCCTTGGCCGCCCATTTTCCACAGTGAAATCTGGGCGGCTGCCGGTGCGGTAGAAAGCGCGAGCGCGATGAGAATTGACCATTTGTACACTGTTTTACTCCTCGAGCCAGTCGCCAAGGTTTCCGGCGATTCTTTTACGCGGTCCAAGTTTTCGCTTAATCTATAAGGCTCGGACCTCAAACTCAAGCCGATAGGCAACATTAGAGAATATACGTAACCGTCCGTTTTGCCCATGGCCGATAAAATAACGCGCGGGCCTCTGAGGTGGCTCCGCGGCGATATACACAACCACTGCGAAGATCACGCCTTGGTCGCTGAGCTTTTGCAAGGGGTCGGCGACTCACTCGATTTTATCGCGCTGACCAATCACGCGCAAAAGCCCGTCTTTTTTGAACAACACCGCATGATTGAGCAAGCGCGCCGCATCCTGCCGGGGTTTCCCATCTTCTTCGGGCTAGAGTGGAACGCGCCTAGGGGAAGCCACGCAGGACTCGTCTTTCCCATAGGCGAGCGTGAGGCTGAAAACGCCTATGCCTTCGCCGCTGCCCACGACCGTCTGGGGGCTGCGGATTCTGTCGGCGTAGAAGCGGCCTTGGAGCATCTGACCGCGTTGCCGGCGGAAGAGCGCCCCATTCTCTTCTTCAACCACCCCGCTGCCGGCCAGTGGTCCGCAGAGAGCATCAACCGCTATCTAGCCGCTGATCCGGCCGGCCTCGTCGTTGGCATCGAAGCCTTGCACGGACACCAAGCTTACGCCAAAGTCGCGGCGATGGATCCGTGTGCCTATCCGGGGGGAGCCGTCGGCGGCTTGGTTGACCAGGTGTACGCCTGCCAGCGGCCGTTCTCCTTGCTGTTGAACTCCGACTTCCACGTCCACAAGCAATTGCAGCAACCCGATTATCCGCTAGGGGTCTTCAATCACGTCCGGGTCGGCGTGGAGGCGGGCCACCAATCCATCTCAGAAGCACTCTTCGCCAGCCTGCGCCGAGGGCGCACTTGTGCCTCTCAAGGGCACTGGCTCGACCTCGTCGATTTCTCAATCGACAACCATTTTATCGGCGACACTTGGACGGGAGGGCCCGGTGTCTTGCACGTGGCCTTTGAGGCAACCGAAGCAGTCGAAAGGGCCGAGTTGATCGGTCTGTGGCAGCCAAACACCGCGCCTGCCGTGCTGGAGTGTCTAGGCTCCCGGCCGGCCGGGAGTTCCGAATGGACGCTGGAAATCTCGCCCGATGCCCAGGGCTTTGTGCGTCTGCGCATAATCGCCGAGAGCCGAGAGCGCCCAGCTCCAGGACCACCGGCCCCTAAACACTTTCTGACCTCGGCAATCCTCTTAGACGCCGGTCGTGCTCTTTAAGAAAACCGTAAACGCTAGAATTGAGTCGCCAATACTGGCGACGGGGAGTTCTCAATGTATGTCCCGACTGCCGTACGCATCGTCTCTGGGAAAATTTCCACGCTGGCCTACTTGCTCTGTATCCTTCTCGCGAGTACCCCCCTCCACGCCGAGTACCTCCCCGATCAGATCCGCTTAACGCCCAAGATTGACCTCCACCTCGAACCAGTGTCGGTTGAGGGACTCTCCGACCGCACGCTCAACCTCCCGCCCGGCTTTAAGGTCAAACTCTTCTCCGACCAAGTAGATAAAGCCCGTTTCATGGCCTGGGACGATCAAGGCGTCTTGCACGTGGCCAACATGAAGACTCGCGGGAGCAATCAATGGAGCCCGGCCTCCGGCCGTCAAAGCACGGTGTTGGCCCTGCCCGACAAAGACGGCGACGGCCGCGCCGACACCGTGTACAAAGCGGCCGATGATTTTCACTGGCCGCACAGCGTCGCCTTCTACCGGGGGGCACTCTTCGTCGCCGATGACGATGCGATCTACCGCCTTGAAGACCGGGATTCGGATGGCTTTTACGAGGAGCGCGCCGTTTTCGCCGAGGTGCCCGGCTTTATGGGTCGCTCCTCTGAGCACGTAACGCATACGCTGGTTTTCGACGAATCCAACGACAAGCTCTACTTCCACGCCGGTTCGAGTTGCGACCTCTGCCGCGAAGACGATCCCGAGCGGGCCACGGTCATCCAGATGAACACCGACGGCACGGGTCGGCGGATTTATGCTTCAGGACTGCGCAATGCCATTGGCCTCGACTTGCACCCCGTCACCGGCGAGTTGTGGGGTGCTGGCAACGGACACGACCGCGAGGGACGGGACTTGCCGCCGGAGTGGATCACCCCCCTCCGCGATGGCGGTTTCTATGGTTGGCCGTTGGCTTATGCCTATCAGGTCTGGACGGATTTCTCTATTGGAGCGTACCGTCGAGCGATTTTCCCGCTGACCGATGCTGACTCGCTATTGGTTGCCAGCATGGAGCGTCCGGCGGCTCTCGTCCCCGCCCACTTGGCACCGATGGGTTTGCATTTCTACAAGTACGACCAGTTCCCGCCCCAGTACAAACACGCCGCGTTTGTCGCCTTCCGCGCGGGTGTCTTGGGCAACGATCTCGGCTACAAGGTCATGGCGCTCTTTGCCGAGCCGGATGGGTCCAACGCTCGCGTCGCCGACTTTCTCACCGGTTTTCGACCTGACCCCAACAACAATTCCTTCTGGGGGACGCCGGTCGGGCTGAGCACCGACGAACAGGGCGTTCTCTACCTGACGAGCGATCGCTTCACGCAGGCGATCTTTCGCATCGAAGCCAGCCCCCTCCAAGGCTCGTGGGAAAATTCCCCGCCCGATACCTTGCTCGCAGGGGCCGCGCTGCCTTTGCGTTCGACGATTCGCCTCCGGCGGCAGTTGGAGGGCACAGACCCAGTCCAGCTCACGGCTGATCTGAGTGCGTTGGAAGGTCCCGAGGCCCTGCCCCTGCAAGTGATAGACGACCATACCTATCGCCTCGAAGCTGATCTCTCGGCTGGTGAGCACAATGGCCGCAAAAAGCTGGTGGTGCATCTCGCGCAAGGCGACGAGGCGACCAAGCTAGTGCATTCTATCGTCGTGCTGCCCAAAGAGGATCAAGTCCTTTTTGCCGACGAGCTCGCTTGGGAGCAAGGAGCACTCTACAGTGCACAGCTCGACCCGACCCATGCCGATACCGTCTTTGCCGGCCAGCGGGCACTGCGGGTGGAGGCCCGAGGTTTTACCATTGAGTTCCTACCCCGTGCGCCGGTCGCTCAAGTCGGCTACGTCGGGCTGCGCATGGTCCTGCATCCGGGCACGGCCACCGGCGGCTTCCGGCCCTCCTTTGGCTTTGTTGTCAACGGCGAGACTGCCCGCCCGCTGAGCCTCATTGACCAAGTTGATCTGGACTTGGACCAGTGGCAGACCGTCGAGATCGCCTTGGACGAACTGGCCCTCGACGGCCCCATTGAGTCGCTGCGCTTAATCGGCAGCCTGCGCGGAACCTTCTATCTTGACGAAATCCGCTTGGTCGCCGCCCAGTACTCTGGAGGTGCTACGGCGGTGCGGGAAGAGGACGACCGAATCGCTGTGCCGCGAGATTTTGCCCTAGACCCGAACTATCCCAACCCGTTCAATAGCACCACCACCATCCGCTATCGCATCGCAGAGCCAGATCGGGTGCGCTTGGAAATTTTCGACATCCAAGGCCAGAAGGTGAAGACGCTCGCCGATGGCGACGCAGGACCGGGCGTTTACCAAGTTGAATGGGATGGGACGGACGTCAGCGGAAAACCTGTGGCCACAGGCGTTTATCTAGCGCGTCTACAGAAGGGCACCGCCTTATTAGTCCACAAGATGCTGTTGCTCAAATAATATGCAGTGCCTCAACCTCCCGGCCGCGGCCTTTGACATCCGCCAAGTCGAGGGCAAGCGCGAGATACTCGATCCTTTGCGCCGCAAGTACGTGCGATTGACGCCCGAGGAGTGGGTGCGGCAGCACTTGGTGCAATACCTAATATCGGACTTGGGCTACCCGCGCGGGTTGATCGCCATTGAGAAGGGCATCGACCTCCACGGCAAGCGGTTTCGCGCCGATGTGATCGTCCACGACCGCGCGGGCCGTGCCGTGCTAATGGCCGAGTGCAAAGAGCCGGACGTTTCCATCAGCCAGCAGACTTTCGACCAAATTGCCGCGTACAACCGCGTGGTTCAGGCCCGCTGTCTTTTGATCACCAATGGCTTGGTCCACTATTGCTATGTCACGGATCGCGGTTTCATCGATCAGGTGCCGCGTTACGACGAGTTGTGAACGTTTCTTAGCCAGCCTCTGCACTCCAGAGGTCTATGCCGGTTGCCGTTCTCGCAGAGCTAAGAGTCTGGATCGGTCATAAAGCGGCCTTGGGCGTCGATGTGCAGAGAGGCCTGCGTCTCCCCTTCTTCGTCGTAGAAGTCCAGTCGAGGGTTGCCGCCGGTCGGCACGCCTAATCCTGCGCGGAAACGCTGTTCTCCATCGAGAACCCCAAGCCAAGCGATCCCCTCTTCCATCACTCCGACGATGGTGCGCGTGTGGCCGTCTTGATCGCGCATTTCGAGCAAGGTCATGCCATTGGCCCGCACGCTCAAAGAGCCGCGCACCTCGCCTTGGGCATCGTAGAGCTTGAACGAAGGCTCTTCTTCGTCTTCGATGCCGCTTTGCTGCCGCAATCGTCCTTGGGCATCGAAAAAACTCAGCCGCATTGCGCCGGCGTGGCCGCTACCTAGGCCGGCGCGAGGCTGTCCAGTCTCGTCGTAAAAGGCCAAACTGCCGGCCCCGTCTTCACTCAACGAAAGGCTCGCCCGCACTTCGCCTCGCTCGTCGTAGAGCTCCAGCAGCGGGGCCTTATCGCTCTCCAGCCGCAAGTCGGCCCGCACCTGTCCTGCTCGGTCGCACAACTTAAGTCCACGGCTCAGCACCGCGGTGATTTCACCGTCGTCATCCCTCAACTCCAACTCGCCGCCATTGGGGCCTTGCACCAATTGAGCGATTGGTTGGCCCTCGTCGCCGCGCAAGACAAAGCGCCGCGCCCGCACCGTCCCCATCCGCCACCGCGCAACGAGCAGCCCTAGCGAGACCAGCAGGGCCGCTCCACTGGCCAATCCCACCAGAGAGACGACATCCTCCAACGCCTGCAAGTCCCGCCTCAATGCCTGTTCTGCTCGGGACTGAGCTCCGCTAAACGAGCTGAGCAGGACCAGCAATAGTACTGCTCTCAGCCAATGGATCGACATGCCACAGTTTTCCGTTTCTAGGCAGTTTGCGCTGCGGCCTCAATGCTGCGGCCGGACCGCTCTTTATTCACCGCTTGGATCATGGCGATGATATATCCGAACTGAAAGGCCCAGGCTTGGCGCACCCGGCCCGACACGCCCTCGGGTGCCTTGTCGTCGGGGTGGGACGGCGCGTGGTCGGGCATCAGCATGTACTGATAGCCTACGTCCCTCAGGGTACGCGCCACCTCGTGCATGTCCACGTCGCCTTCGTCGGGCCAGACCTCTTGGAAATTGTGCAGCCCGCCCTTGATGTTGCGGTAGTGGATGTTGAAGAGCTTCCCCCGCTCGCCGAAGTAGCGCACGATGTCGCAGAGTTCCGCGGCCGGATTTTCCAAGCCTTCGGATGCCACGCCGCAGCAAAAGTTAAAGCCGTGATACGGGCTATCGACCAGTTCGGAAAAGCGCTTGAGCCCCTCCATTACCGGCCAGTTCCAGCGTTCGACGCCGCGCAGGACGGGAGCTGGAGGGTCGTTAAGATGGCAGGCCATCTGCACCTTGTTCGCCTCGGCTACCGGAATCACGCGCTCCAGCCAGTAGGCCGCCCGTTCAAACGCCTCTTCGCGGCTGACCACGCCCGCTTCGCTCAGCGTTTCGTTGTCGAATTTTGCTAGGTCAAATGAGCTATACGTCACGCCTCCTCGCCCAGGAGTGGGCTCAGTGCGCTGGTGCGGCAGGATGCAGAAGTTGTAGAGCAAGGCCCGCAATCCGGCCTTGCCCGCGTTTTCGATCCAGCGGCAGACCTCGTCTAAGTCCCGATCTCGTTGCGGGTCCTGCGCCAGCGTGATGCTTGTGGGCACGCCGATGTGGATCGCCTCCATACTCACCCCGTACTCAGCCGCTTCCTCCTTGTGCCGCACTAAGGTCTCGACCTCGTTGTCCTCAACGGAGGCGTCCATGTGCGTCACCCCGTGCCGCACCAGAAATTCCAGTTCCATCTTTGAGGTCCCAATTCCCTGTACCCCGACGTGCATGCCGCTTTGTCCGTCACTCATTTCCGTACCCCTTTCTATGAAATGGCAAAATGGATCATCGCTAGGCCGATGCCCCTGAATAGTGCCGCACCCCCCACAACCAAAACGCCCGCGCTCCCACTAGCATGCCCACTGCCATCGCCAACGCGCCCCACAGCACCTCCGGCGACAACCGCCCCACCAAGGCCTCCGAAGGCACGGTCACCGCAAAGGCCACAGGCACCAGAAAGGTCATCGCCAGCTTGAGCCAGCGCGGATAGATGGCCACCGGATACTTGCCAGCGCTGTAAACGGCTTGGAAGATCACTAAGATGTTCTCCGCTCTAATAAACCAGAACGCGGTCGTTGCCAACACTAGCCAAAAACTGTAGACGATTGCCGCGCCAGCCGCAAGCGTCAGGGCAAATCCCGCCGCATGGGCAAGGCCCGCCCGCATCCCGATCTCGACTAGGGCTATCGCAATCAGTGCTACTCCCTGCACTACGTCCAAGAATTTCCAAATCCGCACCTCGCCGATACTCACTAGCACTTGTGCATCTTCCGGCTTGGTGAGGGTAAAGTCCAGCGTGCCTAGGCGCACGTCCTCCATGAAGCGCTGCATCGACGGCTGGATCAGCGCGCCAATCAGGCCGCTCATCAGGAAGAACACCCCTAAGAGAGCCACCAGTTCGGCCGGCTGCCAGCCGCCCAGCTCCTCGGTATGCGAGAAAATCACCGCCAAACCCGCCAGCGCGACCCCCAGATTGAGCAAGCTCTGCACTAGCTGCACCCAGAAATTGGCTCGGTACGCCAGTTCGTTCATGGTGCCGATGCGCAGGAAGATCCACAGTAGCCGCAAATAGTTCACGATCCCACCGCCGAGTATCTGCGCACGCCGCGCGACCAGACCGCGGCCATAATCCCCCAGCTCAGCCCTAGCCACGCCACCTGCGTTGCTGCACCCCAGAGGACCTCGGTGGGCGTGAGTCGGCCGAGTAGGAGTTCGGTGGGAAAGGCCAGCATCCAGCGGAAGGGCAAAATCGCGGCCAAGGTCTGGAGCCACTCGGGCAAAAGCGACAGCGGTGCCATCTGGCCCGAAAAGAAAAGCGAGACCGCAAAGTAGAGCTGGTTGGCCGCGGCCGTGCGCGTGGTCCACAGGGCCACTAAAGCCAGTGCCCACTCGACGAAAAAGCGCATCAGGAAAGCCAGCAGAACGACGGGTATCGCGGCCCAGACTGCCCAAGTCGGCGGATCGAAGACCGGATCGAAGATCCAGACCATCAGCCCCACCGTCGGCAGCATTACCGCTAGGGTCAGGAACTTGTAGGAGATATTCTGGGCGATGTCGCGGTGGATCGGGTGCAGGGGTTGGAGCAGGAGCGGCGAGAAGGCTCCCGACCGCACCCGATATTCAAACTCGAACATGAACCAAGTAAACGTCAGGTGCCCCATCATCATCAGGACGATATAGTAGGCGGCAAAATCTCCACTGGAGAAGTCCCCCACCTGCCCGCCCTTGGAGTGGGCCACTGCGGTCCACACCGAAAGGAAGACCAGCGTATCGACGATGCGCCCGATCAGCCAGATCACCATCGCCGCCCGGTACTGGAACTGCACGGCCAGATCGGTGCGAAAGAGCGTGGAGTAGATGTCCGCCAGACCCCTCATGCCCGTTCAAAGACCTCTTCAATCACGTCCTCAATCGGCGGGTCCTCCACCGTCAGATCGAGGACAGGTTGCTCGCTGAGGAGCCGCCCGGTCACCTGCGCTGTCTCCGCCTTGGGCACTCGCAGCGATACGCGTCCTTCGCTACTGGCGACGATCTCTCCATAGTTGCCGAGGTCTCCGTGTCCGTTTTCCAGTTCGACGATAATCGTCTTGTGCGGTGAGAAGCGCTGCACAAGCTCGGTGAGCTGGCCGTCGAAGAGCAGCAGTCCGCGGTGGATGACCACCACTCGTTTACAAAGCGCCTCGACGTCGGCCATGTAGTGACTGGTGAGGAGTACGGTGGCACCGTAGCGCTGATTGTATTCGGTTAAAAACGCGCGAATCCTCCGCTGCATGGTCACGTCGAGGCCGATGGTCGGCTCATCGAGGAAGAGGACTTGCGGCTTGTGCAAAAGTGCGGCGGCAATTTCGCACTTCATGCGCTCGCCCAAGGAGAGGTTGCGCACGGGCTTGTCGAGAAGTGCGTCTAAGTCGAGAAGCGCGGTCAATTCTTCGACCGTCTGCCGGTACGCGCTTCGCTCTAGGCGGTAGATGGCCCGGTTGCGCTCAAAGGAGTCGATTACGGGGATGTCCCATAGTAGCTGGTTGCGATTGCCCATCACCAAGGTGATCTGGCGGAGGAAATCGCGCTGCCGCTTGAACGGTTCAAAACCGAGGACTCGCCCTTGCCCGCCGGAGGGGTGCAGGAGGCCCGAGAGCATCTTGAGGCTGGTGGTCTTGCCCGCGCCATTCGGCCCTAAAAAGCCGACGATTTCGCCGGAAGTGACCGCAAAGCTAATCTGCTTAACCGCCTCGACGTGGCGCGTCTGGCGCTGCACTAGGCTCTTGAGTGCCGCAGCTAAGCCGCCCTCGCGCACGGGAACCGCATAGGTCTTGCTCAATTCGCGGACATCAATGGCGGGTGCTTGTTCTGCCAAAAGTTTCGCGCCTCCTGCGATGCGTCGCTAGTGCCGTCCGTCGCCAAAATTGGCGACGCATTGGCGACGGACCGCTCTTAGTAATGATTCCCGCCCCGTTAGGCGATGGCCAAAAGCCGGGCGCGCATTTCGTCGAGGGGAAAGGCCGGGCCGGGATCGACCTTGCGGTCGGGGGCGATTTCCTCGTGACCGAGGATGTGGCATATCCCATAGGCCGCAATCAGCGCGGCGCAAATGGTCTCGACGACTTCGAATTGCACTTCCGCATAGCGATGCCAAAAGGAAACGGGCTGCCGTATTTGCGGATGGGCACCGGGCAGGCTCTGGTTGCGGTGTGCGCCGCGCACGACTTCTGAGGCCGGATACGTCTGCCCGAACCACGACTCGTAGCGGCCATCCCGCTCCGAGAGCTGGCCCGCGTTGTCGATCTCGATGCCGATGGAGTACTGGTTGAGGCTCGTGCGCTCTCGCCACTGGCTGCGGCCAGCGTGCCAGCCGACGATGTTAAAGGGCAAAAGCTGAGTCACGACACCGTCGCGGCCGACGACCAAGTGGGCCGAGACCTTGCGCTCTCGGTCGCAGAGGGTGTGGATGGCCGACTCGGCGTTGGCACCGGCCGTATAGTGGATGACGATGGTGTCCGGCTGCCCCGGGGCAAAGGGTCCACCTTGGTTGGGCGATTCGATGTAGTTGATGTCTTTGAATCGGTGATTAAGATCTATTTTGGGATTTATATACATGCCTACGCAGTATATCTTTCTATGAAGTAGGAGCTTCTAATGAAGCTCCTGGTTTGACATATCCTCCCTTCATCTCGGCACTCATCCCGGCCGAGTCAGAGATCATCCCTCTGTGAAGGATATTGACGGCCGCGTTGAGGTCTCGGTCTAAGACCATACCACAGGCGTAGCAATGATACATCCTCTGGTTTAGCCCCAGTTTGTCTCGCGGCATAGCACCGCAGCCCGAGCACTGCTGCGTCGTATTGCGGGGATCTACCTTGACGACCCACCCACCGGCACTTGCAGCCTTGTAGGTCAGGCAATGCACAAAGTAGCCCCATTGCTGCTCCACTATGGATCGAGCCAAGTTATGATTCTTCACCATATTGGGGATCTTCAGGTCTTCTACCACAAACCGGCAAGCGTGATCCTTGATCAGAGCAGCGGTTATCTCATGTATCTTGCCTCGCTCTCGCTCCGTCACTCGCTGCCATGCCTTGGCCAACAGCCGACGCTTCTTCTCCCGATTGTTAGAACTCTTCTTGGCACGAGACAACATGCGCTGGCGTCGCTTGATATTATCACGATCCACCATGTTTTTAGGAACCTTGTAGCCGTTAGACAGCGTAGCCCGGTCCTTAACACCTAAGTCGATGCCCATAGGAGGACGAACATCCAGCACCTCCGGCGCAGATACCTCCATCACAAACTGGAGCTTGATACGCCGAGGCGTACGGACCACTCGAACCACCTTGACTTTCCCCTCCGGTAAAGCGTCTCTGAACTTGAGACGGCCGATACCTTTCACCTTGTAGGAGTAGTACCTGCCTAACGACTTCACCTTGGCAGGGGCAGGATCTTCAAAAGAATGGATGCCGTTGCGCCAGCTCTTGAAGCGAGGATAGCCTCCCTGCTTGAAAAAATGCTGGTAGGCCCGGTCAAGACGCTTGAGGATAGAACGTTGCACCCGAGCAGGGAAACGACTCCATTGAGGATCCTCTCGACGCTTGGTCAGCTTGGCCTGTTGATGTAAACACGTGACAGAGTGCTTCTCCTGCTCCCAAGCGTCTCGACGCTCAGCCAAGCTCTCGTTATAAAGATACCGAGCTTGATCGAGGAAGTCGTCGAGATTGGCATGCGCTGGCCTACTCAGATAGGCTTTCCTAGTGTACGTCCTCAGCATCGCTTAACACCCTTGCTTAGTTATGAATATAAGCCCCTTTTTATTACGGTAGAATTGTACTTTTCTTTTAGGGTAATAGAAGATGCGTTTTCTACAAGCGGACGCCGAGAGCTGCAATTTAGGCGGGCCGCAAATGGACATTACTGGATGCCTGCTTGTGCAGGCATGACAACTTCAGCGATTAAAATATATTTTATACCAAACCACGTCGAGACACTCATGACGACTGACGAACATACCGCTGATCTCGCATGGCAGCACGCGATCTTGCAAGATGTCTCGCGCACGTTCGCGCTCACCATTCCGCAGCTTCCCTCGGGCCTGCGCGATGTCGTGGGCAATGCGTATCTGCTGTGCCGCATCGCCGACACCATCGAGGATGAGCCGACTCTGTCGGCCGATGGGAAGCGCGAGTTTTCCGAGCGATTCATCTGGGTCGTCGCGGGAGAGGAGCCATCCGCCCCATTTGCCGAGCAGCTCGCGCCGCGCCTGTCCGACAGCATGTTGCCCGCCGAGCGCCAGCTTGTGGCCAACACCCCAAGGGTGCTGCGGATCACGCAGGGGTTTTCCGAGCGGCAGCGCGCTGCACTCGTGCGCTGTGTGCGGATCATGTCGCGTGGCATGGCCGAGTTTCAGCAAAGCCCGGGCCTCAAAGGCCTAGACGATCTCCCCCATCTCGACCGCTATTGCTACCATGTCGCCGGTGTCGTCGGCGAGATGCTCACCGAGCTGTTTTGCGACTATTCGGCGGAAATCGACCGCCATCGCAAGAAGTTGTTGCAGCTCGCCGTGTCGTTCGGCCAGGGCTTGCAGATGACCAACATTCTCAAGGACATCTGGGACGACCGGGCGCGCGGCGCGTGTTGGTTGCCGCGCGACGTGTTCCAGCAAGTCGGATTTGATCTGCGCTCGCTGGGGACCGACCGGACGAATCCCGCGTTCCGCACGGCACTGAGCCAATTGGTAGGCGTGGCCCAGATGCACCTCGGCAATGCGCTGGCGTTCACATTGCTCATCCCTGGGCGCGAAACCGGCATTCGCCGGTTCTGCCTTTGGGCGTTGGGCATGGCCGTACTGACGTTGCGGCGCATCCACACCCACGCGGATTTTACCAGTGGGCAGCAGGTCAAAATTTCGCGGCGCAGCGTGTGGGCAACCGTGATCGTGACCAGCCTTGCGGCGCGCAGCGACGTTGTGCTCAAAGCACTGTTTGCGCGGTTTACGCGCAAGCTACCCTCGCACGTAGAGGCTCCGGCCTGAAGCTGCGGCCCCAATGGCCAGACTGCTGATCGCGTAGCAAATAGCGACGCTGTTTTTTATCTTCTAATCTCCACCAAATTCTCGGAGAAGTTTCACCATGCAGTTTGATCTCATACTCAAGGGCGGTCATCTGATTGATCCCCAAAACGGCATTGACGCGCCCAAGGACATCGGCATCCAGGGGAAGGTGGTCGCGGCCGTAGATGCGGACTTGCCGACGGAAGGTGCCGGGCAGGTCATCGACGTGAGCGGACTCTACGTGACGCCGGGGCTAGTGGACATCCACATCCACGCCTATGCCACGGCCGGCCACCGCGACACGTGGGCTGGCGACAATAGCATCCTGCCCGACGGCTTTAGTTTCCGCACCGGCGTGACGACGCTGGTGGATACCGGAAGCGCGGGCTGGCGCAACTTTGAGGATTTTCGCTACCGGGTAATTGACCGCTGTCAGACACGGCTTTTCGCGCTGGTCAATATCGCTGGCACCGGAATGACCTCTATCGACCACGAGCAGAATCCGTACGATATGGATCCCGACAAGACAGCGGGCGTGGCGCGAGAAAACGAGGACGTGGTAGTAGGCATCAAGACGGCGCACTACATCGGTCCCGAATGGATTTCGGTCGATCGCACGCTCGCGGCGGCCGAAAAGGCCGCGATGCGGGTGATGATCGACTTTGGCTACTTCAGAAAGGAGCGGCCCTACTACCAACTCTTGGGCGAAAAACTGCGCCCGGGCGACATAAGCACCCACATTTTTCGCGGGCCGACACCGTGGTTTGACGCCGAGGGCAAGGTGCTGCCCTATCTGCACGAGGCGCGGGCAAGGGGCGTGATCTTGGACGTGGGGCACGGTGGCGGCAGTTTCTGTTTCCGCAACGCGGTCCCAGCCATAGCCCAAGGCTTCTATCCAGACTCGATTTCGACCGACCTGCACGTCCTCTGCATGAACATGGGTATGCTCGACATGGCGACGACCATGTCGAAATTTCTGGTGATGGGCATGCCGCTCGGCGAGGTCATCCGCGCTTCGACCATCAATCCGGCGCGGGAGATTGGTCACTCCGAATTGGGCCACTTGTCGGTGGGTGCCGTGGCTGATGTGGCAGTCTTGAAGCTGATGGAGGGGAATTTTGGCTACGCCGATTCGTTCGACGGCCGGTTGGCCGGCCACCAGCGGCTGTTTTGCGAACTGACGGTCAAGGACGGCGAAGTGGTCTGGGATTGGAATGGCCGCGCGGGGATTGACTACCCCGAACTCGGCGACAGCTATGGGATCCGCGAGGGCGAGTATTTGATCCTGCCGCCGGAGTAATCACCCATGAGCACCGCTGCCGAACGCGATTACTTGTTGGGGACCGACGAAGAGGAACTACGCCGCCTGCAAGCGCAGCACAACACGTGGCGCCCCGAGACCGCAGACTTGTGGGAGCGTGCCGAGTTCAGCACCGGGCAGGCGATTCTCGATCTAGGTTGCGGACCGGGCTTTACCAGCTTGGAACTGGCCGAGCGCGTGGGAGCAGAAGGCCGCGTCTTAGCAGTTGATGGGTCGCCGAAGTTCGCGGATTTTCTCCGGTATCGCGCCGCGTCAGCCGGCTTGCAGCAAGTCGAGGTAGCGGTAGCGGATGTCCGCACCCTCGACCTGCCAGCCGCTTCTATGGACGCTGCGTTTGCCCGCTGGTTGTTCTGCTTCATAGAGGAACCGCAAGGGGTGATAGAGCGGGTAGCACGGGTCCTGAGAACGGGAGGGCGCTTAGTGGTTGTGGATTACTGCGCTTATGGGGCGTTTGTCGCCCGGATTGAGCATCCCCACTTGCGGCGCGTGCTGGAGGCGGTCCATGAGAGTTTTGGAGATCGGTTGGAGATCGGCGGGAAGCTGCCGGAGCTAATGGCGCGGTGTGGTTTGGAGGTCGAGGAGGTCGTCCCGATCGGTGGTATTGCCCGTCCAGGCAACCGTCTCTGGTGCTGGATAGAGCAGTTCCTGCGCGTGTATCTGCCCGACCTTGTGGTGCATGGCGTACTGGGCGAGGAAGAGTGCGCGGCACACTGGGAAGAATGGCAGGCCAACGCCCGCGATCCGCACGCTAGCATTGCATCGCCGCCCATGGTTGGGGCGATTGGTGTCAAGGGCTGAGAGTCGACGACCGGCCGAAGGAAAACATCCGATGAAAATTGTCGTTGCGTTTTTGTTGATTGCGATAGTCGGATGTGCAAAAGAGTATACCGGCGATCCCATCGTCGTGCGCGACGCTTGGATCCGGGAGCCGCCGCCGCGCAGCCCGGCCGCTGGTTACCTAGTCATTGAAAACCGAGGCGACGACTCCGTCGAGTTGGTTGCTGTGGCAACTGAGGCCGCCGAACAAACCGAGATACACGTAATGGAATACAAAGACGACCGCATGACGATGCGCCGAGTAGCAAAGCTGCAGATCCCAGCGGGCGAGGAAGTTGCGCTGAAGCCGGGCGGTACCCACCTGATGCTGATGGAGTTGCGTCAGCCGCTGCGGGACGGCGATGAGGTGGAGTTGGTGCTGCGCTTTGGCGATGGAACGGAAAGGCGCATCCTCGTGTCGGTGCAGAAGAAAGGTCTTTATGAGAGCGATTGACGCGCTGGTCTGTTGCGCGATTTTTGCGCTGCTCGCAGCTTGCGGCGCGCAGCCGGAGGCCCAAAAGGTCCCGGTCGAAACCCCCGCCCCTGTGGAGGTCCCCTCCTTGCAGGATTTCGGCGGCATTGGCGGCGATTTCGCGCTCGTGGATCAGCACGGCGCGCGCTTTGAGTTGCAAAGTTTGCGCGGTCAAGCCGCCATGCTCTTCTTCGGGTACACCTATTGCCCCGACATCTGCCCGGTGACGCT
>JAPPEF010000051.1 GCA_028875335.1 Gemmatimonadota bacterium | reverse complement strand
CCACCTGACCGACAACCCATCCCAGCACACAGCGCACCGTGCCCGATTGTACGACCTGTTGCTGGTCAACGACTTTGCCGGCCTAGAGAGCCTGTTCAAGGCGTTCTTCGCTAGCATTCCCTATCAGTGGCACTCCAACAATGACATAGCCAACTACGAAGGCTATTATGCCAGCGTGTTCTACTCCTACTTCGAGTCGGTGGGATTGGACATCATCGTGGAGGACAGTAGCAGCCACGGTCGTCTGGACATGGCAGTGTTATTCAACGGCAATGTGTACCTATTTGAATTCAAAGTGGTGGAGTTGGTGTCCGAGGGCGCGGCGATGGAGCAATTGAAAGAGCGGCGGTACGCCGACAAATACCGCGCTCGGGGCGAGCCGATTCACTTGATTGCAGTGGAGTTCAGCCGGGAGAGCCGTAACGTTGCGGCGTTTGAGGTGGAGAGTGTGCCTGAGCATCGGGAGGAGCCGTAGGTCAGTAAGATCGAAACAGGTAGTATGGTCGCCATCGCAACTAGGGCTTGTCCTCTGGCCTAGAAACCAACCACTCGATAGCAGCGATCTGGCCTTGGCGGGCGTAATCGGCTGCTTCGCCGAGAATGCGGGCGGCCTCCTGCGGAGCGTGAAAGCCCATGGAATTTTCCGCGGCCACGAAATCGAGCCGCCACTGCGCCTTGCGCTGCAAGGCTAGGGCCGCGGCTAGGTCGTCGTCTGCGGCACCGGCCGCGCGGGCTGCGGCCATGGCGTCGAGTTGGTCCATGAGCGCGGCACCGGCTCGTTGCAGGAGGTCGAAATTGCGCTGCTGGATCGCGTCGGCTCGAGCGGAGAGTTCGGCCTCGGAGAAAGAGTGGCAGACCTGACAGGCGCGGTTGATGTTCAGCAGCGGGCTGCGCACCCAGTGATCGGAGATTTTGGCGGCTCCGTCGCGCATATAGGGCATGTGGCAGTCGGCGCAGGAGACGCCGCTGCGCGCGTGGATGCCCTGGCTCCAGAGTTCAAATTCGGGGTGTTGCGCTTTGAGGACTTTCGCGCCGGTCTCTTTGTGGACGTAGTCGTAAAACTCGCTGCCATCGTCTAGGGTCATGGCGTCCCAAAACGCTTCCATTTCCTCTACTTTAAGACCGTTGCCCCAGGGAAAAGTCAGTTTAGCCCCGCTGCCGCAGTAGTATTCGACGTGGCACTGACCGCAGGTGAACGAGCGCATTTCGTTGCGGCTTGCGGTCGCGTTGGGGTCGTAGGGGTGGTCGCGGCTTCCACGCCGCCAGCGTTCTAGCGACGGCAAGTGCGGGACCGGGGCGTCGGACTCTGCCAGCATTTGGATGCCTTGGATAAACCCGGGCCGGGTGATGCGCAGTTGCATGGTCGCTGGGTCGTGGCAATCGACGCACGACACTGGATGAGCGTGTCCGGCGTCGTGCAGCATCTGGTTTAGCTCGCCATAGGAATAGGCGTAGGATCGCTCAAAGCCCGCAGTGGCATCGCCGTCGCCAAGCTGCCGGTAGAGGGGCATGATGGAGGCGTGGCAGTGCAGGCAGGAGCCGGACTGGGGCTTGGATTGCCGCTCGGTTTGCTCTTGGTCGTAGAGCATGTAGGCGTGGCCGCGCCGGTCGCGGTAGTCGAGCGAGAACGCGTACCCAAGGAACATGCGCCGGAGCCAAGGGTCGCGTTCGATCTTCTGCGCGGGCAGGGCCTCGCTGCCGCCGTGTCCGCCAAAGCGCGTGCGAGTCGCCTCGGCCGTGCGCTTATAGCTGTCGTATTGCCGCGGCCAGTTGATGCCCCAATGGGCTGGGTCGGTGTCGTCCTCTCCGACTTCGACGAGGCGCACCGGGCCGCGCCGCGCTTCGGCCTTGCGTTCGTATATGTTGACCAACAACCCGGTGACGAGTGCGCTGGCTAGGGCCACTAAGGCCAAAAGGACGATGGCTTTATAGGGTATTTTGCGAGACATAAGCTACTCGTCGTTATGGGCGACCTCTGCGCCGCCCAAGCCCACCCACTCTCCGTGACCAACTGTGCGGTGGCAGTGGATGCAGCGCACGGCTTCGGTATCGACGATTTGGTGGACGAAGGCGCTGTGACACGCGAGGCAGTTTTGCTGTAAGATGTGGGAGTTTTTCTCGTTGATAAATATTGGCTCGGGGAAGTTTTGGAATGTAAAGGCTGTAGAGTGATTCCAGCCGTTTTCGGCCTTGGCCAAATACTTGCTCAAGAAACTGCGCGGCAGATGACAATCGACGCAAGTGGCCGCGGCGTGGTGGCTGGATTTGCGATAGGAATCTAACTGGGGCCGCATGATGTGGCAGTTGGCACACGCTTCCGGGTTTGCGCTGAAGTAGGACAGGCCCTCTCCGTAGTGAAAGGTAAAGGCTCCCACTCCGATTAGGGCGGCTAGCCACAACAGGCCGAGCCACAGATAGGGACTTGTTGGACGCATGGACGCTTTCCTGCCGCCTTGTAGGTCGCTTGCCAAGCCGGTATCTTGGGTTACAAAAAACTAAAAGTACACGACAGTAATCCAATGGACGTTAGGCATGGGAGATTTGAGATGCTTCGACTCCGCTTTGCTCCGCTCAGCATGACAGGTGATGACGCCCCATGCTGTCATGCTGAGCGAAGCGAAGCATCTCACACCGCTCTACTGTCGTGTACTTAGCAAAAATAATACATGGACGGACATCATGGACAGATGCGCTGGATTTTTGCGCTGCTGATTGGTCTAGGGACAGGGGACGCGGTCGCTCAACCTCGGTACGTGGATGTGGCTGTGGCGGCTGGCATTGCATTCGAGCACCGCAACGGGGCTAGGGGGCAGAAGCGATTGCCCGAGACGATGGGGTCGGGTGTGGCTTTTTTTGACTATGACGACGACGGCTGGCTCGACCTGTATTGGGTCAATGTCGCGGGTCCGGCCGCGCTTTATCGCAACGAAGGTAATGGCCATTTTGCCGAGCGGACGCAAGCGGCTGGCGTGGGGAATTCAGGGTGCGGCATGGGCGTGGTGGCTGCTGACTACGACAACGATGGCGATGCAGATCTGTACATCACCTGCTACGGGGCGAATATCCTCTATCGCAATGGCGGCGACGGTCGTTTTGCCGATGTCACGTCCATAGCCGGCGTGGGCGACGAGGGCTTTGGCACGGGCGCGGCTTTTGGCGACTGGGATCTGGACGGCGATTTGGACTTATATGTGGCTAATTATCTGGACTTCCGCGCCGACCCGGATCGCGCCTGTTTTCGCCAAGATAGCATCCGGGTCTATTGCGCGCCGTGGACCTATGCGCCCGAAGGGGATGCTTTCTACCGCAACGACGGCGGGCGCTTCGCCGAGGTCGGTGTGGAAATGGGCTTTGCTGTGGGTCGGGCGCGGGAGTTAGGCGCGGTTTTTTCCGATTGGGATCTGGACGGCGACTTGGACCTGTTCGCCGCAGGTGACGGCACGCCCAATTTGCTCTACCAGAACGAGGGTGGTCATTTCGCGGAAATGGGTTTGATCGCCGGGGTTTCCTACAATAGCCAAGGTCAATCCGAAGCCGGCATGGGCGTGGCCGCGGGCGATTACGACAACGACGGGGCCTTTGATTTTTTTGTGACGAATTTCTACTTGGAGACTAATACCTTGTACCACAATGAGGGCGAGGGGTTTTTCCGGGACCGGACGACGGACGCCAAATTGGGTAAGCCCTCGCTGGCGTACCTATCTTGGGGCACGGCTTTCTTCGACTGGGATCTGGACGGCGACGAGGATCTCTTCGTGGCCAATGGTCACATTGACGACAATGTGGAACTTTTCGCCGAGACCACGTACGCGCAGCCCGATCAATTGTTCAGAAACGACGGTGCTGCTGGATTTGCCGAGGTCAGCGCCGCAGCCGGGCTTGGTGCTGTGCAGTCGAGCCGAGGGATGGCCTTGGGCGATTGCGACAACGACGGCGATCTCGATATTGCGATATCCCACATCAATGCACGTCCCTCGCTTCTGCGCAATGACATGGGCGGCGAACACAACTACTTGGCCGTCCGCACGGTAGGCGTGGAGAGCAATCGAGACGGCGTTGGCGCGCGCATCCGCGTGCGCACCGGGCCTCGGGTGCAAATGCGAGAGGTGCGTCGCGGCGGCAGCTATCTATCGAGCCACGACCCGCGCGTCTTTTTTGGTCTCGGCACTAGCGCGCAGGCCGACGAAGTAGAGATTCGCTGGCCCAGCGGCAAGGTGCAGCGGTTCGAGGGAGTGTTGGCCGGACAAGTGTTGATCGCGGAGGAGCCGCGATGATTAGGGTTTTGTGCCTAGCGCTGCTGCTCATCGGCTGCCAAGAGCCGGAGCCGCCCTCGCCTACAGGGCGCGCGTATTTCCAGCAGGGGCTTGAACACGCCCAACACGGGCGTTTCCACGCAGCCATTGCCGCGTACCAGCAAGCGGCCGCGCAGATGCCCGACGCGCCTCAAGTCCACTACAATCTGGCCAATGCCTATTTTTTGATCGATGCCCTCGATCAAGCCGAGGTTGCGTACCAAAAAGCTATAGCACTTAATCCCGATTACGCGGACGCGTACTACCAGCTCGGCGCTGTGTACATTCGGCAAAAGAAGTATGAGGCGGCCTACGCGCCGCTCCGTCAGGCACTGGAAAGCGACCCTAGGCACATTTCCGCTTACAATGCCTTGGGTCTGCTGAACATCCGGCAGGGTGCGTATCAAGAGGCCGCTGATCTATACGAACGCGCTTTGCAAGTAGATTCGACGCACTATGAGCTTTGGTATCATCTCGGCCAAGTCGAAGTCAAGCGCGGCGAGCGCGAAGCCGCGAAAACGGCGTTTGCCCGGGCGATTCGCGCGGACACGACCCAAGCGGGTGCGTACGCGGGCTTGGGTGCTCTGTATGTGGAGGAGCGGAGCTACGAAGAGGCCGAGGGTCTTTTGCTGCGGGCCGTTGCGTTGCGCCCGTTTTGGGCGCGTCCTCACTATGATTTAGGACAGGTCTATATGCGCTTAGGCGAGCGGGAAAAGGGCCGCGAGGTGTTGGAGCGATTTGCGCGCCTCGAAGAAGAGGAAAAGATGATCAAGAGCTTGGAATTTACGCTGTTGAGCGAGGCCGAGGACGCGCGCCGCCACTACGATTTGGGCGTGCTCTACGGCCAGCGCCGCCAATTCGCCAAGGCCGCTGCCCGCTACCGCCGTGCTATTGAGCTCGACTCGACC
This sequence comes from Gemmatimonadota bacterium, assembly GCA_028875335.1. The sequence continues at coordinate 19,450 of JAPPEF010000051.1, read as the reverse complement.
TTTGCTGCGGCTTATGTGAACTTGGGCAACATCTATTTGCGCGGGGAGCAATTCGACGCGGCCCAACAGCTTTTTACCCAAGCACTCGTTGCGGATTCGACCCATGCCAACGCGTACAATAGCCTCGGCAACCTGCACCTGATGCGCCGGGACTTTGCGACTGCTGCAGCGGCGTTTGCTAGTGCGGTGCGCTTGGCCCCGGATGACCAAGGATTTAGGGAAAATTTGGAGATCGCTCGGGGGTTGGAGATAGGCGATGAGCGTGGGCCGTAGTGCGAGAATTGGCCGGTGGAACTGGTGCAGCGCTAGGCGGCGGCTAGTTCTTTCATGGCTGCGACGAACGCATCCAGCTCATAGGGTATTGTGTATATGTTCGGACAAATGCGGACTGCTCCGGGATACCCCGGTGGCACGGTGAATATCTTGTATTTGTCGTACAGGGCGTTGGTAACGTCCGCGGGATCTTGTCCCTTGATGCCAACGGTGGAAATGGCGCACGAGCGATGGACCTCGCGGGGCGTATGGACGACGATGTTGGGCACGTCGATCAGGCGATCGACCCAGTAGTTTTTGATGTAGCGCAAGCGCGCTTCTTTGCGCTCCAAGCCGATGGTCTGGTTAAAGCGGATGGCCTCGGCCAAGGCCAGTTGCAAGTAAGCCGGATACGTGCCGATGTGGGCGAACTTGTGAATCGAGTCCGAGGCGTACCCACCGTCGCCGAACAGCGGCCACACCTTGTCGATGTTTTCTTTTTTGATGTACAGTATGCCCGTGCCCAGCGGTGCCAGCATCCACTTGTGCAGACTCGCTCCGTAGTAATCGCAGTGTAGGTCGGGGATTTTGTCGGCTAGATGGGCAAAGGCATGGGCACCATCGACGATGACTTCCACCCCCTGCTCGTGGGCCATGTCGCAGATTTCGCGCACGGGCAGCACTTGGCCGGTTAAATAGACGATGTGGGAGACGAGGATCACTTTGGTGCGCGGTGTAATGGCCTTTTTGTAGGCTGCGACGATCTCGTCATTGTCCATGGAGGTGATGGGCAGGTCGAGCACCTTGTTGAGTATGCCTTCGCGGGCGGCGCGCTGCTCAAACGCGACCTTCATGCTGCCGTATTCGTAGGTTCCCCACAATGCCTCGTCCCCGGGTTGCAGCTTCAGTCCCATGATGACGATGTTGAGCGATTCGGTCGTGTTGCGCGTCAGGAGGATTTCTTCGTCCGAGCAACCGGCAAAGCTCGCTAACAATTGATGCATCTCTCGGGTGTCGTCCACCAGCTTGCGCCGCATGTAAAACGAGGGGATTTCGTTGATGGCGCGGGCATTTTTGCACACCTCATTGATCCCAGCTTCTGGCTGCGGACTGAAGTATCCGTTCTCGAAGTTGATAAACTGGGGAGACAAATTGAACGCCCCGCGCACGCTGTACCAGAATTGTTCGTCCAATGCACTGGCCTCTGGAGAGGCTGAGCCGAGGCGTTCAGTGGCTGCGTGGACCTTTTGCAGGCTGTCGGAGGCCCATATAGATGCAGCCGCTGCGCCGAGCGTGAGGTTACCCGCCTTTCTAAAAAAGTCCCTTCTCGAATCTGCCATTTTCCGTGCTCTGCGTGTTGTGATTAGTCATGGGTGGAAGCTAAGGGGCCAAGAGCCGCGTGGCGGCGTCTTCAGGGCTGAGGTGGGGGATGGAGCGGTTGAGGAAGGTTTCTAGGAGTTGGGGCGGCGTTAGATCGGTAGTGTCGATGGCGAATTTGCGACTGATCCAAGAGGCCCGCACTTCTTGCTGGAAACGATCTAGAATTTCTGGAACGTCTTCGGCGGGGACCAATGAGTGCGGGTGTGGGGCTGCGGCCATGCGGGCGCGGATTGTTTCGGGCGCGGCGTGCAGGTGGACGAGTATGGTGTCGTCGGGCATGTCCGGCTCGTATTCGCGGATGTCGATGCCAATGCCTGGGTAGTAGTATTTGGGGCCGTACACCTTTTCCTCAATGTGGAAGCCGCCCAACAAGATGTCTCGATAGCGGTGCAGCAAGCGCACGTGATAGACGATCTGGAAGCGCTGGAAGCGCTCCTTGATGGCAGGCAGCATGGCCAGCATGGCTAGCTGCTCCTCGTCGCTGAGGTGATAGGCGTCGGGGATGGTAAAATGATCGTCTAAGTGGTGGCTAATTCCGCGACTCAGCCCCCATTGATGCACCTGATCGATGAGGGTGCTGACGCCCGAGTATTCGCAGCCAACGGCAATGACGCGCATGAGCATATCCTTTGGAATGTCGTGAACCAAGATGCAACACTATACTGGCCCCACAATCCTCTGTCAAATTTGTCGACGAAGAACGAGCATAGGAGTAATCGGCACTGTATATTGGCAATTATCTTAATACACGACAGTTTACGCACGGGCATCGAGGAATAAGATGTTTCGACTCCGCTTCGCTCCGCTCAACATGACAACATGAGGCGTCAGCACCTGTCATGCTGAGCGGAGCGAAGCATCCCATACCGCTCTACTGTCGTGTCCTTAGCTTTGGCACTCAACTTATTGGAAAGGAAGCCTTATGGCAGATTTGAAAGTAGCGGTCATCGGCTGCGGCGGCCACGCCCAGTCGCACTTCCGCATGATTGCCGACGAGCCGCGCTTGCGCTTGGTGGGCATTGCCGAACTGGACGAGGAACGGCTGTGCAAAAATCAGGCCGAATGGGGGCCGGAACGCGCCTTTGCCGACTATCGGGAGATGCTCGATGTCTGCCAGCCAGAGGTCGTGCACGTGGTCACTATGCCCGGCCACTTGCTGCCCATCGTGCTCAATTGCTTGGAGCGCGGGCTGCACACCTCGGTGGAGAAAGCGCCGGGCATGACCACGGCCGAGACCGAGCAAATGGCGCAAGCGGCCCAGCAGAGCGAGGGCAAGGCGCTGGTGTCTTTTAACCGGCGTTACTTTCCCCAAGTGCTAGCCGTGCGGCAGCGCATCCAGGCTGCTGGCGGCGCGGTGCATTGCGCTGCCACGTATAACAAGCCGGTGACCCTGTTAGGACCAGCGGCACCTGACCCGGTGATATGCGATGCCATTCACCACGTCGATTTGCTGCGCTGGCTGGCCGGTCGCAGCGCCGAGGAAGCGGCCATTCCGGTGGAGGTACAGGGGATGGTGCAAGACGGCGAGCGGCCTGGGTGCCATCGCCACAATGCCGTGGTGCGTTTCGATACGGGCACCTTCGGCACCATGATGAGCCACTACGGCGTGGGCTATCGCATTCAGCGGGCCGAAGTACACGGCGAGGATTTGTCGATTTATCTGGATATGACCCGAGGGCCGCGGGTGGAGGGCTATGAAGAGAGGGAGCCTTTTACCGTAGAGGACGAGGAGATCGAAGCAATGGGCGGGGCCGGCTTCAACGAAGTCGTCCATTTTGTCGATTGCATTCTGGAGGATCGCACGCCGTGGTCGAATTTGGACGATGCCGTGCATACCATGCGCTTGTGTGAGGCCGTTCGCAGGGGGCATCGGGGGGTGTTGTAGAGATATTTAAAGAAAAATATCTCGCACCGGCAGGGTCCAGTTCGGCACTACTTCGCCGCCGTCGAGTACGTCGTCGATGGTCAGGATGCGGACGTCGCTGCGCGAGTAATACAAAGCGACCGTTTGAGTGCTTGGATTGACGACCACGACTAAGCGGGTGCCAGCGTCGAGCCAATCGGCGATCTTGTCCTGGACCTCGGCGTGGGTATCTCCCGGTGAGATGACCTCGGCCGCTAGGTCTGGGGCACCGGGCCAGAAGCCCTCGGTTTGGCCTACCTCTTCGACCCGCTCGCGCCGGATGAAGGCCGCGTCTGGTGCCCGCACTACATCGGGATCTTCGGCCAGTTTGAAGCCGGTTTCGGCCGCATAGACAGCACCTAGGTTATGCGTCTTTACGTGTTGGAAAAGCGGCCCTGTCAAATTGAGCACGATTCTGCCGTGTTGGTGGCCGGCTGGACTCATTTTTACCAATTCTCCTCGGACCAGTTCATAGCGGAAGCCATCGTCCTTCATCTGCAACAACTCGTCGGCGGTGATCAAATCGGTAGTAGTCATGGGAATCTCCACAAGGGCAGGTAGGGCAAGGTTGATGTTACACGGCGGACCTACTCGTCGGCGTCTAACAGGTGCCTGAAGGCTTCGAGGCTAGGGACCTGGATCGACAAGAGGATTTTGCGGGTATAGGGATAGAGCGTTAGGTCGGGGGTGTCTGGTGGAGGGTTGGGCCTGTTCACGGCAGATATTTGACCAGCGCCGCCACCGCCACAACGGCTCCTATGGTGATGTAGAGGTTGCGGTTCAGCCCCTTGTGCAATTCGGTTTTGAGTTCGGCCATCGCGGCTTTGACTTCGCCTTCGAGCCGGGTGATTTTGCCTTCGAGCCGGGTGCCCTCGGCCTTGATTCCGCCTTCGAGCCGGGTGCCCTCGGCCTTGATTCCGCCTTCGAGCCGCTTGATTTCGCCTTCGAGCCGGGTGATGTCGGCTTTTGTGGCGAGATGCTCATAGACGCCTTCGAGCCGCGACAGACGCTCTTCCGGGGTCAAGGGTGGGTTGGTCATAGTCTTGTCCTTGGGTTGTAGCGAAAGTACTGGATAGTATAGAGGGGTGTCAATTCCTGACTGACGTTACGCAATCTGTCGAAGGAGTCGCCGATACAAGGCTGCGTAACATTATTGATTGCAATATCCATGCCAAGGCGTCAGCACAGCGGGAGGACGGAGACGTGTGGGGTTCGATTGTATCGGATACGACCCATGAATGAGACCTTTAGGAAATAGACCGGCCCGGAAGTACAAAACGTGAGTCGAGTGCAGACAACGGACACTTCGATCCACTTGAAACCGACCATGCGGTGTCGGCAGATTGGGCATCGAAGTGGACACGGCGACGGCTAAAAGGCATACTTAAACGCTGTTGAGACCTTAAATTGAATACTCTTCCACCTTCAATATGCTGCTACCCTACTACCTGTCGATCCTAGCCCTAGTCTCCTGTCAGGACCCTCCCAACGACCGCCAGCCGCGCCCAACCGATGCGGCATCTGTAAATCGTCTGCACCAAGGTCCCCATGCCGCTGGCATAGAAGCCGCAAAACGCGCCGTAGAACGCGATCCCAATTCTGCGGTAGCCCACCGCAACCTAGCTGACGCCTATGCACGCGACAGTAAGATGACCGAGGCTCTAGAAGCCTACCAACAGGCCATCGCGCTGCAACCTGATTACGCCAAGGCGCAAACCGAACTGGCCATTGTGCTGACCCGCCTCAATCGCCATGCCGAGGCCCTCGCCCTGTTAGAGGAAGTCACGCGCGCGACCCCGGATTACGCTTGGGCTCAGATGGCGCTCGGGCTGCTGTACTTTCGCCAAGCTCAGTACGAGCAGGCCATTGCTGCGTATGGCCGCGCCGTCGCCCTGCAAGACGACTACAGCGAGGCGTGGTACAACCTTGGCGAGGCCCATCTCAAGCTCAACGACTACGCTGCTGCCGAAGTGGCATATGCCCGCGCTATAGCTGCCGATTCGACCGTGGCCAAGTACCACCACGGCCTCGGCACGGCCTTGTACAAGCGCCGCGAGTACGCCGCGGCCATCGTTGAATTGCAGCGCGCCGTGGCGCTCGATTCGCTCTTTGCGAGGGCCCGTTTCAACCTCGGCAATGCCCTGTTGCGCAGTGGTCAGCAAGAAGAGGGCCGCCGCCAGTTGGCTCTGTACAATGAATTGGAAAAGCAGGAAAAGCTCCTCACCGGCCTGCGCACTACTCTAATCCGCACGCCCGACAAGGCCGAGCTGTACCACAAAATAGGCGCGCTATACGGCCAGCGCGGACAGTACGAAGAAGCGCGCCTGTACTATTTACAGGCTCTGGACCGCAACCCCAATTTCGCGCCCTCGTACCACAATTTGGGCAATCTGTATTTGCGCCGCCGCCAAGTGGCCGAGGCCATGTCCCTGTTCCGCCAAGCCTTGCGCGCCGACTCCACGTATGTGCTCGCGCACCTCTCGCTCGGCAATGCGCTGATGATGCAAGAAGCATTCGCCCAAGCGTTGGCAAGCTATGAGCGGGGCTTGCACTTCGAGCCGGATAACGCCCGCTTACAGCGCGGCGCAGCCCTGGCCCGCAAGTTTGGTGCCGCAAGCCAAACGCAGGACTAGCCGTGGTTTTGCTACTTATCGCATTGGCGGCGGTTAGTGTCAGAGCTCAGTCCGCTCCCCACTTCGTCGAGGTGACTCGCGCCGCCGGCATTGATTTCCGCTATGTAAACGGTGCGAGCGGCCGGAAGTACATGCCCGAAGCCATAGGCTCGGGCGCGGCGTTCTTCGACGCCGATGGCGACGGCTTCCTCGATCTGTACATCGTCAATGGCACGGCCCTGCCGGGCTATGACGGTCCGCCCGGTACAAATGCCCACTACCGCAACGAGGGCGACGGCACCTTCGCGGATGTTACGGAGGCGACGCGCACCGGCGATGCAGGGTACGGTATGGGAGCTGCGGTCGGAGATGTAGATAATGACGGCAGCCCCGATTTGTACGTGATCAACTACGGACCCAACGTCTTCTATCACAACGAGGGTCGTGGCGGTACCTTTGCCGATGTGACGGATCGGACCGGCCTCGGCGATCCGGGTTGGGGATCGCATGCGGCCTTTGCCGACTACGACCGCGATGGCGACTTGGATCTCTACGTGGCCAATTACATGGAATTCGACTTGGACGCCAACAAGGAGTGCTTTACGGGCGCGGCGCGCTCCATCTGCGGCCCCCTCGCGTACCCCGGCCAGTCTGGTGTGCTCTATCGCAACGACGGCGATCTCGCGTTTGCCAATGTGACGCGCGCGGCGGGCTTGTTCAACAACGATGGGAGACAACTGGCCGCGGTGTTTGGCGATTGCGACGACGATGGCGACCCGGACCTATTCATTGCCAACGACCGGCAGCCCAATTTTTTCTTCCTCAACAACGGCGACGGTACCTTCGTAGAGCATGGCATCATCGCCGGGGTGGCGTACAATGAGGAAGGGTACGCTGAGTCGGCTATGGGTGCGGACTTTGGCGACTACGATAACGACGGCCGGCTCGACATTATCTTGGCCACCTTTCAGTGGCTACCCAATACGCTATACCACAACGATGGCGGCGGCTTTTTCAGCGACCTGACGTTTGCCGCCCATCTCGGCGCGCCGAGCGTGCCCTACTTGGGCATGGCCGCGGTCTTTTTCGACAGCGACAACGACGGCTTTCTCGACGTCTTTGTCACCAATGGCCATCTCGATGAAAACGTGCGCGAGTTCGACCCGGATACGACCTATCCGCAGCAGAATCAGCTATTCCGCAATCAGGGCGATGGCACCTTTGCCGACGTGAGCAATGCTAGCGGCCCGGGAATGCTCGTCGAGCGCGTCAGCCACGGTGCCGCGTTGGGCGATTACGACAACGACGGCGACGTCGATATCTTCGTATCGGATTCGGACGCGCCCCACTGCACGCTGTTGCGCAACGACCACAGCGGGCATAACTACCTGACGGTCGAAGCTGTAGGAATCCAAAGCAATCGCGACGGGCTCGGTACCAAAATCCGGGCCGTGGCGGGCGACCTCGTGCAGAAGCGCGAAATTCGCCGCAGCTACGGATATATGGGCAGCAGCGACGTGCGCCTAACGCTGGGCTTGGGCCGCCATGCCCAAGTAGATTCACTGCAAGTTTTTTGGCCCAGCGGCGCGGTGCAGATCCTCTTAAACGTGGCGGCTAATCAACACATTGTCATTGAAGAAACTATTGAAGAATAACGGAGAAATTTGTCGTATGAAGTTGAGAACAATCGCCCTGCTCGCGCTCGTGGCTTGTGGGACGGAACCTGAGCCTACTTACGTCGCCCGCATCGGCGAAATCACCCTATCAAAGGAAGAGTTTAGGGAGCGAGCGCAAAAGCTGATGCAAACGGGCTACAAGCACATTGAGGAGATGAATGCCGATGCCAAGCTGGCGCTGCTCAACGGCGTGATCGCCCGCGAACTGTTGGTGCGCGAAGGGCTGCGTCGCGGCCTCGACCGCGAGCCAAGCATTGCCCGCGAAGTCGAGCGCACCGAGCAAAGGGCCGTGATGAACAAACTGTACGAAGAAGAGGCCCTGCACGGCGATTACACGTCAACTGAAGAGGAGTTGCGGGCATTTGCCAAAGAGCGCGAATACGATGTCGAGGTCTTGAGCCAGCAGATCGTCTGCGCCACCGAAGAAGAAGCGCTGGAAGTACTAACGGCCCTGCAAGAGGACACTCCGTTTGAGTCGCTGGTGCCCATCTATTCAACGGAGACCATCCAGCGGCGCTTTGGCCCGGCTGGCCAGTTGGGGTGGTTCAAGATGGGCCACATGCTACCCGAGTTGATGGAACCACTGCGGACGATGGATGAGGGCCAACTTTATCCGCATCCGGTGAAGACCCAAATAGGCTATCACGTCTTCCGACTCGACAAAAGGCGGCATGTGGATTTTGCGGCCCAGCGCGAGTGGTTGCAAGAAAAAGCGCGCGTGCAAAAGCGGGCCGACGATATGGAACAATACGTCCACCGCCTGCGCCGCGAATACGAGCTAGAGGCCCACAACGAGGGTTTAAAAACCTTGACCGCGCCCGATGGCGAAGAGCAGGTACTCTTTAGCTGGCGCGGTGGCCAACTGAGCACGGCCGCGTACTGGGCCAATATAGCGGCGAACCACAGCCGGCTCGACAGTGCCGCCCGCTACAAGGCGGCCGAGAACTTGGCGGGGGTGCAGATTATGATGGCGGAGGGCCGCAAGCTGCAATACGACCGCGATCCCGAGGTGCGCGAGCCGGTGGAGCAAAAGCGCGATGCGCTCATCGTCGAGTGGCTCTATCGCACCGAGGGCAGGGAGGTGGCGCGCCAGCAGCCCATCACCGAAGAGGACATTCGCGCGTACTACGATGCCAACGCCGAGATGTTTACCCGCACTGATGGCAAAGTTGCGGATCTATCCTTGGTCTATAACAGCATCAAAACCCTGCTGAGGCAGCAGGCGGCGACCGAGGCCATGGACGCCTTCATCGCGCAACTCCGCGAGCAATACAGCGCGGATATCGAAATAAATACTGAAGCGCTCGCCGAAGTTAGCTTACAGGTCCTTGCCGAGTCCGGCGAAGACGCTGATGAAGGTGAATAGTTTGGCCGACGCAGGAGCTGAGTCGAGGTCTTCGCGAGTCCAGCGCAGCCCGACGTTGGTAGTAAGCGCATATCCCTGATAGGCCGATTGGTTGGCGATTTGGCCAGCCAGCACTAGCGTGGTGCCGTCTTCTAGAAATCCCTCGGGCTGCTCGACCAGATTGTTGGCGATCTCGTATTCGACGCCGGCGGTGAAGCTCATGTTGCGGTTGATCTTGCGGCCGGCCAGCAGCGAGAAAATCTCCGTTAGATCGGACGTTTGCAACGCGCCCTTGTCCGCCGGCACTCGATTGCTGTATAGCTGTTTCCAGTTCAGGGTCAAATCCCAAGAGCGCAGGTGGAGCGGATACTGGGCCTTGTTGATTACGCCGAGGAAGCGCTGGTTGTTTAGCTCTTCAGTAGCCGATCCCAATTGCGTGTATTGTTCGTGTTTGAACTTGGTGGTAAACGAGATGTAGCGGTCGTAGCGCACGTCTAAATACGTGGTGTTGACGAACGCATTGCGCGCCACGAGCTGGTCGCGGATAAAGCGCGATTCCCCGAATGTGCCGGGCGTATCGACCCACAAAAAGACGTCCTCGGGAATGTCGTCTGCGACCTTGCGCGGATTGACGATCAGCCGCAGTTGCAGGTTGTAGCGCGGGAATTTTTCGCTCGCGGTCAAGAGCAGGTACGTGGTCGCGTTTTCGCGGGCGGTTTTCAGCAGGCGCTCATCGAGCCGACCGGCCATGAGGTTTATGTCCGGCGCGATTTCAACGCCTATGTATGTGTTGTATCCCCGGTGCCCGCGCTTGTAGGGATAGTCCGCTTCGGAGTCGTCTTCAAAGCGGTCGATGACCCCGTTGTTGTTCATGTCCATGCCAAAGAGAAAGTCGGGGGGATCGATCTCGAAGCGCAGGAAAGGCTCGGCGTAGTCGGGTAGGCGGTTGAAGTTGCGGTTGAAATCCGAGAGATCGTCGTTGTTTTCGTCGATCCCGGGAAAGACCGCGCTGTCGGTCAGTAGGCCTATCCCCTGGCGAGTGTTGACGCGCGGGCCGTGGTAGCGCCGAGTCCAGTCGGGCAATTCGTCTTGATCGTCGTTGTCATCGACGAATTCGTACACACTTTGTTGCTCGTTGCCGTAGTACACTTCGCCCTCGGAGTTCGGGATAAAGGCTTGGGTCGAGTATTCTGCGTCCATGCTAAAGGCCTCGGCGAAAACCGTCCACGGGTAATGTCGTTTCTGCGCTGTTAGGTAAAAGGCTTCGGCGGTGTTGGTGGCCAGAGCTTGCTCGCGGATGAAGTTTTCGTTGGGGAAGCGGCGGTACTGGAAGTTCCGCACGTATTCTCCCCGCAGGTCAAAACCGGCAACGTCGTTGATGGACATGTCAAAGCCGAGTAGCCGGTTGCCGGTGGGTAGGCCGTAGCGAAAGGTGTGAAAGGCTTGGTTGGCACCGTCCTTGACATTGCCCGGTGCGCGCAGCACGGTCAGGAACACAGGTGCGCCGAGTTGGTTGGTCTGTTTGTTAGAAGCGACCTCCACCTTGTAATCGTTGGCCAGTACTAGGCCGATCTCCACGTGCTCGATTTCACGGAAATCGTCGATTTCGTCATCGACGGTGGGCGCGAAGTCCTCGATGTTGAACGTGAGAGTTATTACGTCAGTGCCGCTCGCTTCAATCACGCCGCGGCGGCGGAAGCCGCCTTCTACCACGGGCGCTATGTCGTCGGTGTGTTCGACGCCATTGGCGAAGATGCGCCAGCGCGACAGCAGGGCACCGCCTTCGCCATCTTCGGGTGAGTCGTCGGAAATGCGCACGATGATCGAGCGCACGAAGTCGTTGTTCATCGGCCCGCTGAGCTGGCCTTTGAGCGAATTGTCGCCAAAGGGAATGTTGGAGTTCATGTGGGCGGCGTTGACAAATGTTAGGCCGACATTAGAAAAGTCGCCGATGCTGACTTGGCCTTTGGCGGCCCACATATTGGTGAAGGTGCTGAACTTCACGCCAGCCTCTCCGGCGACGCCAGCGACGACGCCGGTGTTGTTGATGCGCGAAGTGAGCAGAGTCAGAGCGTATTTGTCCGACATCATGTCCCACTGCACGCCGTCGAAGCGCGGCTTGGAAAAGGTGAGCGGCGTCAGGGTCGTGCGGATGCCGTCGCCTACCATCAGCGAGGAGTGGAACTGCCCGGAGTGGCTGGAGGAGATGAGGACGTTGCTAAACCACGAGCTGAAGCGCGGGCTTTTGAAGATGCTGCTGCCGCTGGCCGTGGGATAGTCCTCGGTCCAGTTGTACACCCGCCAACCTTGGCTGATGTATGAGCCGTAGATGTCGTAAAAGGGCGACCCTTCTAAGAAGACGTCGTTGTAGCGTTGGTAGGGGTTGCGCGCGTAGTTGGAGTACTGGTCTTGCCGCCAGTCGTAGAGTTCGTACAGGCGCTGTGGCTGGTACCACTTGCGCACGGAAGGGACGAGGGTTGAGGGCGCGACTTCAGTGGCTGAAGTGTAATAGGGATTGTCAAATCCGGTGGCGCGCTGGGCCGCGGATGGCTGTGGTGCCCCGAGGAGCAAACCACAATACAGCAATACTATCGTTAGACGTGTCACGTCCTCCCTCCTGTTTAGTGTTTAGTGGCCAGTGGCCAGTGATCAGTCCCCACCGCTTCCTGGGAAGGGTTGGGTCTGATCACTGGCCACTGACCACTAAACACTAAACACTGTCATCACTCGGTTGATTTTCTTGACGCTCGAAGGTGAAGTCTAAGATGTTGGCGCTCGTCTTGGCGTGCTCAATTTTCATAGAGACGAGGTTCCCTTGCTTGTCGAGATCTATGTAGATGTTTTCGCACAACTCGCGAGTCTCGACGACAGGTTGAGAGGTGAATTCGATAAATGCGATGTCCGTATCTTCAAAGTAGTTGATCTTCATGTTCTTCTATTCGTTTGTTACTTCCGATGTATCGCTAATATACGACGTGAAGGTACTGCTGGACGATCTCGTCTTTAGGATCGGTTTGCAGTTCGACATGCACTATGTAGATGCCCGGCGGCACGATCTGGCCGTCGCGCTGGCCGTCCCAAGCGAACGTCGCACGACTACCGCGCGGAGTAGCGTTTTTCAATTTGGCGATTAGGCGGCCATCGAGAGAAAAGACGCGCACATGTGGCTGCTTGTCGGTCTTGACGACGGTGAAACTCAGCTCATATAGGTCGTTGACTGCGTCGCCATTGGGCGTGAACAGCTCGGAGTGGCGCAAGTTGCGGATTAGGGATGTGCCCTGTACCACCTCGGGCACAAACACTTGGTCGGCTCCCAATTCCGCCGGCACGACGCCCTGTGCGTTGTCTTCTTGACTCGAGTTAAAGACAAAGGTTTCAAAGACTGTCGGGCTGGCGAAAACCCGCGTTGTAAAGGCTATGTTGACGGAGTCGCGCTTTACCACTGGCGGCGGCAACTGCACCCACAGCGAATCGCCGCGCAATGAACTGGTCGCCTCCACTTGCTGGCCTCCCACCCAGGCTGCGAGCAATTCGGCGTCCGCACTGCCCGGCGGCAAGGCGATCAGCACTTGGTCGAACCCGGGGTCGCGGCTGTTGAATGCCTGCGGCTTAATGGTATAGCGAAATTCGGTCAGCGAATCGAGCCCGGCTTCGCGCGGCCACACCGAGCCGCTCAGGCCAGCAACAATGACCGGATCGTTGGCCACAACCCGCAGCGAGCGCAGCACCGGCGACACGTCTAGGTCGTCGCTGTACAGGCGAATGCGCGTGCGCAAGTAGCGCCGCGGCGAAGGCGACTGAAAGCTCTGGCCGGAAAAGCGGTGCGGCTGGCTCCAAGTGCTCCAAGTCGCATCGCGCACATTTTCTTGCACTATGTCGCCGCGATAGCGCTTGCGTGCCGCTTCATAGGCTTCCTTGGTGACTTCATCGCCATTTTTGAGGAAGTGGCGCGTAACTTCGGTAAAGCCGTTGCCCGTTTGGGTCTGCACTTCTAAGCGCGTACCCGGCGGCAAGTCGGCATCCCACTCGATGCGCCGGATGCTGCGTGCCGCGCCCAAGTCGAGGTCGTCGGACTCTAACTCGACGCGCTTGGGGTAGCCCGCGCGGTGAAAGGCAAAAAGCTGCAAGGCATTGGCGTCGCGCCCGTAGAAGGCGATCACGCGCCAGATGATGAGGCGCGTGTCTCGGGTGGGAAATTGGAAATCGTTGAAGGGATAGCTGGTGCGCACTTCGGACAGCAGTTCGTATTCAAACGGCCCTTCGGCCGTCGGGTCGGCCGTGTTGCTCGGACTGCCGTCGGATGTGAGGATGTCGAACTTGGGAAAGCCGCCCACCGCGCCCTGCTGGTAGCCGTAGAGCCACGGACTGCGACCGCCGATGAGCGGCACGAAGATGATCCGGTCGATGCGGAACACGTTGCCAAAGTCGATCACGGACCAGACGCCATCGTCGCGCCAATCGCGATCCCCAGAAGAGGCTTGGATGCTCCACAGCCGTCGGCCCAGGTCCGCATCCACGAGGAATTCCGCGCCGCTGGCCTTGCCGCAGCCGTCGCAGTCGCGGGCCCTTGAGGTCCACGTTCTGCCGCCCCATGACTTCTCGCCCTTTTCCGCGCGCACTTCGGTAAACACCCGGGTCGAGAGGTTGAAGCCAATGCCATCCACCTCGATTTCGGCGAGGGCTGCGCCGGCGGTTTGGCCGGCCGCTTCAAAGCGCACAAAGCGGAAGATAGAAAAATCCAAGCTGTCGCTCTTTGCCAAGTACTGCCCCTTGGGCGTTCCGCTGGGCGGGGACTTATTGACGGTTCTGAGATCGAACTCTACCACCTGCTTGGTGTTGTTATTGACCGGGCGACCGACGCGCTCAAACGCGATTTGCTTACCCGGCGCGCCCGCGACTTGGATGCCTGGGCTGACGTGGACCGAAAAGAACTCAAAGGGACGGGCGTCCTCGGTTTGGGGAAAGATTACGCGGATCTTGCGGGCGACGACCGCGCGGTCCAAATCGATCTCTAGCCACCACTTCTGGAGTGGATCGTCTAAGTCGGGCTGCCAATAAGTGTTGTGGTCTTGGTCGGTCACTAGTCCGGCTTGAGCTTGATTGGAAGGCGCACGCACCGGCAAGCGGCCGTAGTCGCCAATGGTAACGGATGAAAATTCGTTGGCATTGGCGACCGCGTTAAACGTCGTGCCAAAACGCTTAACTGCCACCCCGGTAGAGCTGATTTGGACCAGCCCGGCCGGATGATTCCACGCCGCAAAATCCGTCCCCTCAAAAACTATGTCTTGGGCGTATAGGGCGGAATGAACGACGAGGAAAAGCAGTAAAGGCAGTTTTTTAGCCGCGATCTCACTCCACTGCTGTCGGGAGGGCGCGCTTTTGAGACTGATATGGATGAGATAGCGTCTAAGCATCGGCTTTTCTCCGCAGCACTGGTCAATAGGCGACGGCGACCGCGTACGTCTGCGTCTCCACGCCCAAATCAATCTCGACTTCTATCTGCACTAAGTAGAGGCCGGGAGGCACCAACTCCCCATCTGTGCCCGTGCCGTCCCAAGTCGGCGCGTAGGAGCCGGCTTGGGACGTGGCACTGAGCAGAGTAGCGACGCGGCGTCCAGCGAGGTCGCGCACTTCCATAGTGGTCGGCGCTCCGTTGACACCAAACAGATCAAAGGCCGCGACGACGGTGTCGTTGGCTCCGTCGCCATTGGGCGTTACGACCGGCGAAGACAGCCGCAGTGCGCCCAAGACGCTCAGCTCTTCCTCGCTGGCCACCACTTGGATGCTGTTGCTGGCGACATCTGCGCGCGCATCGCCCGATTCGATCGACTGGGGCAAGAGGGCGGCCTGTGGGTCGCGGTTGACCAATTGCCCCTCTAAAAAGAGCGACGCTTGGTAGATCGCACTGCGGTAGCGCACGCGAAACGACGTGTCCTCGACGAAGGTACGCGGAAAAGTGAAGCTGAATTTATTGGGTGTGGCGACGAAGGAAAAATCCGTGCCTTCCTGTGCGGGCACTTCGTCAATCTCCAAGCCGAGAAAACGCGCGCCCGGAGGCACGTCTAATTCGATTGTGTCAAACCCCACGCGGCCGCTGGTGGCGAAAACTGTGCGAATGTCATAGACAAACGTAGTATCTACGCCCAGTGGGACCTTGGGGTCGGGCAGTGGCCCAGCGAGCGAGACCTCGGCCAGCACGCTGTCGGCCAACAGAGGCGACACCTCAAAGGCCACGCTGTCTAGCACGCCAAAGGCAAAGGGCTGCTCCGTGGCGATCTCAAAGCGAAACTGGAAGAACGCCCCGCCATCGGCCGAGCGCACTTCGTCTCCCGACTCCACGTAGGCAATGGACCAAGGCGTCCAATTCTCAATATCCTCCCCTCGACGCCCTTGGAACCCAGGCGCGCGTTGGTAGGCGGCGTGCACGACCGCTGGCGCGTCTTCGTAGGTCGAGCGGTCCACTTTGAGAAGGCGGCTGAGTTCGTCAAAAATAAAGTGGTCTATTGGATCGTCGTCCGTGCCGGAGCGCGTCTGGATGACGAGCTGCACCGGGGCCGCTGGGTCTTCGACGATATGGCCGGAACTCGTCTGCCGGTAGCGAGTGAAGTGCCAAGTAACGCGACCGAGACTCACCGGCTCGCCAAAGGACTTGACTTGCGACAAGTAGCGCGCCACTTGGGGATAGCCGCGGCCAAAGGCCTGTATCTCGGCGAGGAGGCCCAGCGACGTGACGCCGCCGAACTTGAAGCGCAAAAAGCGCGTAAAGCGCAAAGGCGGCCGCAGCGATACAATGCTCTGGTTATTGGAAAAGGTGCTGCCGACTAGCTCGTCGAGCGGGTGGTAGCCGGGCGACCCGAGCGCGACGGCCTCGTCCTCGAAAATGAGCCAGTCTGTGGGCGTGTTGGTACGCGTTACTTCGTAGCCCACGGGGAAGACGTTGCGCTGGCGTCTGTTGTCGTCGGTAAAGCCGCTTTGGGGCGGGAAGAAGACGAGGCTGTCGAGGGCGATGGGCACGCCTAAGTCGAGCGTATAGAACATCGCGGCATTGGGCCGTCCGTCGATGCGCGGCGAATGGACGAAAGAGGCGGTCAGCTCGTCACCATCTATGAGGCCGCGCATCACCGCTCCGTTGCCTCCCCACATGCGTGGATTCCAGCCCACGAGTTGGTTGTTGATCTCCATCCGGTCCGGGTCTTTAGCAAAGGCCCAAGAGTAGTCAAAGATGTTGACCTGAGCGGCAACACCTGTTGCGCGCACCAAGCCGCGCAGCACGTTGTGTCCTGGGGGCACGGCCCGAGGCTGGACGGCTCCGAGGCGCACGGAATCGTCGAGGGCGATCCAGCGCTCGGCCACATCGGCCCAAGGGTCGCCGCTTGAGCCGACGACCCATGACGACGCCTGACTCCAAGCCGTCCCAGCGAGCAACAGCAGCGGCACTAGCAAGAAAGCGGTCAATACGCCACTCCTATGAGTTGGGTCGCGGTGGTCGGAGCGATGTCCGAGCGCACCCCGATCCGACATAGGTACAAACCTGGCGCGACCTTGGTACCGGCCCCATCCCGTCCGTCCCACGTTTCGCGATAGACCCCCGCGGCCCGGGGCGCGGCAATTAGCTCTCGCACTCGGCGGCCGGAAAGGTCAAAAATTTCTACGGCCAGCGGCACTTCGCCGGCAAATTGCGTCAGCACGGCGGCAACTTCGACCTCGTCGTTGACCCCATCGCCGTTGGGCGTGAGCACTGAGGTCGAGAGGAGGGCTTCGACCGAGGGCGTGGCGCTTGTAGCGAAAATATGGATGGACCCCGTTCCCACCTCGGCACTGGCATTGCCAGCCACAATCGGATGCGGCGGCACATTGCCGTCGCCGAGCAAAAAGGCGTTCAGCGGCGTATGGTACTCCAGCAGCCGCAGCCTAAAGGTCAGCCGCATGGGCTGGTTGTTTTGGCGCGTCACCGGTGGGAAAAAGACGTGGAAGCCCTCGGCGATAGGCTCGACCTCGACGTCCGCAACCTCGACGAGGGGATCGCCCATTTGCAGCCGCTCAAACACGGGCGGCGGAAAGGCGGTGAGCTTGAGGCCGCGAAAGCCCGCTAGATCGTCTTCGTCAAACTGGGTGAGGATGTCGCAGACAAAGGAGGTATCGACCCCGCTCGGAACGGCCAAGACGCCGCCGACGGGATTGGGATCGGAGGCTAGCGCGACTTCGCCAACGGCCGTGCTGACCAACTCGGGAGAGAATTCCACTACCAAGCTATCGAGGCGCATGGTGGTCGTAGCGCGTCCGTTAAAAAAGACGCGGAATTGCAAGAATTCGCGCGGGCTTGGCAGATTCAACGGCATGACGACCGTAGCTGACGAATCGAGTTGTAGGGGTGGAGTCCAGCTACTCCAATTCTCCACATCCTCGCGGATGTCGGCCTGCACAAAGTCGCGCGCTGGCCCGACCTCGGTCAACGGCAGCGAGAGATACTCGGTCCGAGTTACTTCTCCTAGCACGGCTCCCGTGTCGGGGTCGCGGCGGTACAGGGCACGTCTGGGCAGATTGTTGTACTCGGACAGAGACACTTCTTCGCGGACGCCCGTGTCGCGGTCGCGGCGAAAGTAAGCTATGGGGGTGTCGTCCATGCCGCTGCGTAGCTGCAAGCGCATGATTGCGGTGTCGCCTACTGCGGCACGGCTCAGCCGCTCGGCCCGCACCACGAGCCGCCCGAAATTCACGGGCCGCCCAAAGGAATGGAGCTGCGAGACATAGCTGGACACGGGCACGAATCCCTCGCCGTACACTGCGAATTCCGCGAGGTTGAAGGGATTGCGCGAGAGCACCTTGAGCTGGAGAAAGCGCCCCTGCACTCCATCGAAGGAAAGCTCGACTACTGGGTCCTTGTTGTTCTCGACGCGGCTCAGCAGGCGATAGATGGGTCGCCTGACCTCGTTGAACTGCTCGCCGTCGCTCACCCGCAGTTCAAATGCCTTGATGAACCAATCTAGCTCACCAGGCGCTGGTGCGAAGCGCACGCGTTCTATGGGAAAAGGAGCGCCGAGATCCCAGAAAAACGTGGCCCCCGCTTGGTTGCGCGCCGTTCTGAACGCGCCTTCGGACGAGCTAGAAGGGTCGCCGTCAACGAGCTGCAAGGGGCCGTTTACCTGATTGAAGGGGCCGTCGTTGGACCACGTGCGCGGTTGGCCGGGCTTGGTGAAGTCGCTGGGGCTGCCGTTGAGCCAAGTCTGGCCTGCGGCCCGCAGCAATTCCATCAGGTTCTGGCCACTGCGCAGTTCCAGCGGCTGTAGCGCGCCCTCTACCCCTACGGTTCCGTTCTGGATATCCGCTTGAGAAACCCATGACAAACCGCCGCGGCCGAGGTGGTATGTTTCCACTTCAGCTAGCCCCAACCGCGCTCCCAGCCCTATCATCATGCAGACAGCGGCGACACGGCCAAGCGGAAGGGAGCAAGGGGGCCACATGATTCTCAGTTCAATGGAACCGCGCTGTGGGGCGCGTTCCCCTTGAGTACCTCGCGCTCGAAAGAAACGCTGAGGTCAATGGTCTCTACGGGTTTGTCCTCGAAATTGAAGCGGATGGCGATGTCGGCGATTTCCACTTGGATGCGCTGTATTTCGTCGTCCAAACGGGGAAAGACGATGTACCCTTCCTCGTCGCGGCCGCTGAAGATAAAGGCATCGGTGAACATGGTTTGCTTGAGAATGTCGGTGCGCGCCCTGAATTCGATTCGGCCTTGGCCGGAGTTGGCCTGCCAATACGATTGGTAGTATTCGTACAACTCGGCGTAGCTCAAGGCGCGGTAGATTTGGTTGTTGGCCGCTTTGATCGTGGCTTTGAGAGGGTCAATGACGACCTTGGGGAACTGGTAGTTGGCGACGCCTAGTTTCATCACCAAAAAGCGGGAAGGCGTCCAGTCGTCGCCTGGTGGGGCCCAATCGCCAAAGGTATAGGGATTGACTGCGGCAGCACCGCCAGTCGAGGCTTGGGGAAATTGCCGGTTGAGTTCGGCGTCGGTCATTGGCCTTAGGGTGATGGCCAGCCGCTCGAGCGAGTAGGTGACGGAGCCGTCGTCATTGACGGTCATGCCCTCGGCCTGTTGGAGCGTGGGCTGCAGGGGTTGGGGGAAATAGCGCCCACAGCCGCTGACGAGGAAGATGAGCACCGCGATCCATACGCATCCGCGCATTGTACGTTCTCTCTACCTAACTGATGTTACGCACCCGGGTAGGGGCGGTTTCAAACCGCCCCCTACCAAGGCGACGCCGGTGAATATACAAAAAGT
>JAPPEF010000047.1 GCA_028875335.1 Gemmatimonadota bacterium | reverse complement strand
ATCTTGCCGCGCGTGTCGCGCGAGCCGTCGGAGCCGCGGATCAAGTACCCGTCTATATAGGGCCGGGGCCGGGTCGAGGAAATGCGCATGGCGTCGAGCCAAAACGACGCGCCCATGTCAACGGTGAGCACGCCGCGCTCGATGGTCGGCGACCAAACGAGGTGCAGGAAGTTGGTGTTGAAATCCGCGTCGAAAGCCGGTCCTGGTATGAAGCCGTCGCCGGTCAGGTCGAGCTGGCCGCCGCCGGCTACCAAGCCGCCGCTGATGTTGTCGCCAAATCCGTACACCTCGATTCCGGCTAGGCGCGGCCGTTCGCGCCGGTAGTAATCCAAACGGCCTTGGCGCTGGGGGTCGAGGCTTTCATAGATCGCTTGCTCGACCGGCTCTTCAAAGCCCTGTTCGTCGCGGATGAAATAGACGATCGCGCCGCGCTCGTCGGCTGGCAGGGCCTGCCATGCCTCTTCGCTGATGCGCTCGCCGCGCTCGCCGCGGGTATCGCTGACCACGATGCGGATGGTCTCTACCAGCTTGCCCTGCCAGTCGGGGTCGGCATTGAGTTGTTCGAGACCAATGCGGAAGGTGCGCTGGTCGCGGTTGGGGGCTTTGGTGTTGGCGATGCGTTCAAAGGTGATTTTGTCGGCGTTTTCCTGCACCGGCTCTTGGTCGGGCGCGGCGAGGACGCGGAACTGGAAGAAGGGATCGCCTAGTTCTTCTTCGACAAAGTGAATGACGAGGGAATCGACCGCCACGACGCGACCCAAGTCTATTTCGATCCACCAGTCGTCGATCGGTGCCTGCGGGTCGGGCTCCCAGAAGGTGGTTGGATCGTCGTCGAGGATGTTGGCGGCTGCGGCCGCATTCGAGCCGACGCGGCTGATGCCCGGACGAAAGAAATAGGAGTAGATGGGGTTGCCCTTGCGGTCGGCGATGATCTCGCCTTTCACGTCGCGGGTCTGGGTGCTATCGATGTTGAGGATGGCGGTCTGGTTGCTGCGGCGACGCAGCTCGGGGATGGGGCGGGTAAAGGTCTCTAGATCGTCGAGCAAATTGAAGTGCTCGCGAAAAAAGTGCGGCTCGACCGTGCCGTCCGGCGATACCCTCACGGCGTGGGTGGGGAGCTGCCAGTTGTGCCAGTGCGCGGCTCTATTGACTACTACGGAGCGGCTGGTGACGCGATGGCCTTTTTGGGCGTCGGCTGCGAGCAGCGGTGCCAAGCAGATGACGAGAAACGCTAAGAGTCTCATAGTGCCCTCCTGAGGATCCAGTCATAGTTGAAGCAAATAGGTCGAGATACTCGTCGTTGTCAAGGTTTAAAGAGAAGCCACATGCCCACCTTCCACCGGGAAAAGGACTCCAGCGCGTCAGGTACATCGGCAAAGGCCGCCAAGCACAGGACGCGGAAGCGGCGACTCACGGCCCTTGATCCAGCTCGCCTAGCTTGGCCCGGGCGCGCTGGTGATCTGGGGCGAGGGCGAGCACCTTTTGCAGGGTTTGCCGCGCTTGTTTCCGCTGTCCTTGCTGCATGAGGATCAGCGCCAGCCCGTAGTGCGATTCCGCGTGGTCTGGGTCGAGGGCAATGCTGCGAGCGAAATGGGCGCGGGCATCGCGGTAGTTAGCTTGGCGGACGTAGGTTAGTCCGAGGACGTAGTGGGCGTCGCGGTGGTCGGGGTCGCGGGCTAGGGCTTGGCGCAACGCGGCAACGGCCCCGGCAAAGTCGCCGCTTTTGAAACGCGCGCGGCCCAAGCCATAGGCCGCGGCAAAGGAGTCGGGATCGATGGCCACGGCGCGGACGAAGTGCGCGTCCGCTTCTTTAGTTATACCCTCATGCAAGTACAGGTCGCCCAGCATGATGTAGGCGTCGCGGTGGTCGGGATTGCGGGTTAGGACTTGCTCCAGCGCGGCGTGGGCGTCGGCGAAGCGCTTTTGCTGCGCGTACACGGTGGCGAGACGCAGGCGAATTTCTACCGAAGTAGAGTCGCTGGCGAGGGCGCGCTTTAGGGAGTCGATCGCCTTATCCCACGCGCGTTGGCGGATGTAAATGTTGCCCTGATTGAGGTGGCGTTCGGCCGCGCTCAACTGCTGGAAGCGGCTCTGCGCGTTGCGGGCGTCGTCGGGTCGGTCGCTCTCGGCGTAGGCTTGGGCCAACAGGTAGTGGGGAGCGGGGTTGTGCGGGTCGGCGATGGCGACGTGCTCGAGCACGGGAATAGCCGCTGCGGTTTCTCCGAGGCGGATGAGCAATCCGCCCAAGCCGAGGCCGCCTTGGACGTGGTCGGGATCGCGGGCGAGCAGGTCGGCAAAACCCGCGCGCGCTTGGGACAATTGCTGGTTGCGCACGAGGAGGTCGCTGTGGTAGTAGCGGGCCTCAAGGTGGTCGGGCGCGAGTTCGATGGTTCGTTTGAAGGCCGCGAGCGCGCCCGCAAAATCGCCGGTGGCGCGGCGCACTTCGCCTAGGTAGAAGTGGTATTTGGCGCGCTCGGGCGCGAGGGCGATGGCCTGCTCCAGATGGGTTGCGGCCTCTAGGTAGCGGTGCTGGTCTCGCAGCACGGCGGCGA
>JAPPEF010000115.1 GCA_028875335.1 Gemmatimonadota bacterium | reverse complement strand
GCTTGGCCCATTCCTGCTTTTCTGGCGTGGTCTTGGTCGAAATGCTAAAGCCCTGCCCGCCCAGCGAGATAACGCGCTGGGTGCCGTGGCGCGGCACCATGAAGAAGCCAACTTGGTCCCCCATGCTGGCGACGATTCCCGGATAGAACGGAAAGTAGTCCAAGACCATGGCCGTAGAGCCGTTGGAGAACGCCTCTAGGTTGAAGAAGTAATCGGCATTGGTGCCGCCTTCGGGCGTGAATTGCAGCAGGGACTTAAAAAACTCCAGCCCGGCCACGGCCCCTTCGGTGTTGAGGTGCCCCTGCACCTTGTAGCTCTGCGGGTCGCCCCAAGCGCCGCCCCAAGCCCAGAGAAAGGGCTGGAAGCCCATGACGATGGAGTCGTAGCCCCGGCCCGTCAGTAGCGAGCAGCCATAGCGCTTTTGCTCTGGCCGGTGGAAAAACTCGGCTACGTCGCGGAATTCCTCCCACGTGTCGGGCGCGGCGAGCGGACGACCGTAGCGAGCGGCAAACGCCTCCTGTTCGGCCGGGTCTGTAAACCAGTCCTTGCGATATACAAAGCCAATGGCATCCGTTTGGCAGGGCGCGGCGAAAAACCGGCTGCTGCCCGGCGGGTATTCGCATAGATAGCGTGCAGCCCGCGGATGGATCGCGCCCACGTCAACGGCCTCGGGCAGCCAATCGGTTAGCTCCAGATACAGCCCCTTGGTCGCGCCGCGGCCAATCCACTGGCTGTCGCCGACGACGATGTCGAAGTCGGTCTGCTTGTTGCCGAAGTTGAGAAAGACTTGGTCTTGATAAGCGGGCCAGGGAATCTGGTACACCTCGACGGCAATTCCAGTCTCTTCGGCGAACTCATGGCCCAACTCCTGTAGCGCCGCGGCCGGATCCCATTGCGCCCACCAGATGGTAATCTTTTTATCTTCAGCGCGGCCCGTCTGCACCGCTAGCAGCAGAATCGCCGCCAGCCCGAACATCCGCATTCTCATACGGTTCCCTCCTCTTAGAAGCGTTTTTTAACGTCGATTTGAATTCGGTACGCCGACCATTCCATGGGCGCGTCTTGGAAGAAGGCGCTCATGAGGCCGGTGTCAACGTTGGAATGAGTTGACGCTCGTTCTTGCGGTAAATCGCAAAATCGCGATCCAAAGTGAAGACGACCCCTTTCGCATGGCGTTCGGACATCCGAACGATACAGCCATCCGCAAGGGACATGGGAACGTCCCGGTATTTCTTCAGCAACCGCGAGATAGCCGCTGTTTCTTCGGCCAGAGAAAACGATAGGTCCAAAACTCCGCGCCGGACCAACTCGAGTACGGCCGCCTGCCCTCCAGCGAATGGTTGGACGAGAAAGCAAGCTTCCGCGATGACCGATTCGCAGGTGAACAAAGGCGGAACTATACGCGCCCACTGGTCCTTCGTCCAGTGATAATGCTGGTCGCGGCGATTCAACAGCGCGACCAGCGGACCCGTGTCGAGAATGACTTCCTTGATCAACGGCCGAATTTCCGCAGGTAGTCCTTGTTCGCGGACAGGTCTTCAGGCCCGGAAAGTATGCCCCTGAGATCGCCCACCTGCGATAGGGCAGAGCCGGATGGCTCGGCTCCGTCCGTTTGCAGGTACGCCTCCAGCGCATCGCGAATCAGCGCAGACTTGCTCACGCCCCTCCGCTGCGCCATTTCAGCGAGTTCAGCCGCGAGCGGATCGGGCACCTTTAGCGAAATAGTATTCATCGCTCCTCTTAGGTATTACCACAGCGACGATTTAATAATACTCTAGCCGACAAAACAGGTCAATCACTCGCTCAATATCTGACCGCTTGGAGCAAGAAGTGCAACCCCGTCTGGAGACGGGATAAAAGAATCGTAGGGCATGCGATCCCTGTCTTGGGGTCCATCTTCAGCTAGTGCCTACTCCGCTCCTGCGAAGCTCCACACCTGCAGAGCCGTGCGGTGGAAGAGCCACGCCTTGTCGTCGTCGGTGAGAAAATCGACGTGGTCGCGGAACATCTCCAGGGCCGGGCCGTACCCCACCCCTTTCATTACGCCGGGGAAATTGGTTCCCCACATCAGCCGCTGCGGCCCAAAGGCGTCGTAGATGCGGCGGAAGGCGGGAAATGTATCCGCGTGCGGAAAGGGCAATTCGGACTTGTGCGCCTGCGGCGTGAATTTCACATACACCTTGGGAAAGCGCGCCAAGTCGAGCACGTGGCTCAACAATGGAAAGGGCGGTTCCTCATCGGTCGGCGCTCCGCCGATGTGGTCCAGCACTACCGGCACCTCGGGGAAGCGGCCGATGATGGGCTCCAAATGGGGCAGATTGGCCGCCGGGCCGTGGACGATAAAACACGTGCCCAACTCCTCCGACCGACGCCACAGCGGATCTTGGTCGAGAGCAGCCCATTCCGAGGGGTGGTCGAGCCGCGACGAGTGAATGCGCAAGCCACCAAAACCGTCCTCGCGCACTAGCCTTTCCAGCCGGTCAACCGCATCCGGAGCCTTGGGATCGACCAAGCCAATGGCGGCAAAGCGGCCCGGAAAGCGGCGCAGACAGTCGGCCAC
>JAPPEF010000066.1 GCA_028875335.1 Gemmatimonadota bacterium | reverse complement strand
CGGTGGAGTGCAAGCTGCTGCTCGACCGCATTCCGAACGAGGCGTTCGGCGTGCTCTGGGACATGGGCCATACGGCGCGGGTGGGCGAGGAGTCGCCGGAGCAGACCTATCAGGCCGTGGGGCCGCGCATCGGTTATACCCACGTCAAAGACGCGGTTTATGACCCCCAGCACGCCGAGGCAATGAGGGATGGTTGGCGCTATGTGCCGCCGGGCGCGGGCCAGTTGCCCTTAGAAGAGGCGATAGCCCTGCTCAAAGGGCACGGGTACGACGGCTGGATCATGTTTGAGCACGAGAAGCGCTGGCACCCCGAACTAGCAGAGCCGGAGGAGATTTTCCCGATTTTTCCGACTTGGGTTAGACCGCTGCTCGGTTAGTCGGCCCATGCAGCTATACTATCCCGAGATTGCCCTGCACGTGCCGACCTTGCTCTTGCCGAGGGCAGACATTCCCCTCGAAATCTGGTCAGTCATTGCCTGCGACCAGTACACTTCGCAGCCCGAATACTGGGAGGAAGTGCGGCGGCTTGTCGGGGACGATCCTTCGACGCTACATCTGGTTTTTCCCGAAGCATACCTCGGGAAGACTTGCCGCGAACAGACCATTGCCGGCATTAACCAGCGGATGCAGGCGTATCTCAAGAGCGGCGTACTGGTGGAACAGCGGCCCGGCCTTATGCTGGTGGAGCGCGAGGTAGGACGCGCTGTGCCGCGCAAGGGGCTGGTCGTCGCCTTGGACTTGGAGCAGTACGACTACCGCGACGGAGCGCAGAAGCTAATCCGCACCACCGAGGGCACGGATCAGAATCGGCTGCCGCCGAGAATCCAAGTGCGGGAGCAGGCGTCGCTGGAAATCCCGCACATCATGGTGCTGATCGACGATCCGCAGCAGACGGTGATTGAGCCGCTTGGCGAAGAAGACTTGGAACTGGCCTACGATTTCGAGCCGATGCTGGGAGGTGGCAGACTTAGAGGCTGGCACATCGACGATGGGGCGTTGATCGACGAAATCGCCGGGCATATCGCCCGCCTCGCGTGCGGCGATCCGCCGCTGATATACGCGATGGGCGACGGCAATCACTCTTTCGCCACCGCGCGCGCCGTCTGGGAGCGGCTCAAGGCGCAAGCAGAGGACGAGCGCCAGATAATGAATCACCCGGCGCGCTACGCCTTGGCCGAACTAGTCAATGTCCACGATGAGGGGTTGGAGTTTGCGCCAATCCACCGGGTAGTTTTTGGCGTAGATGCGGCCGATCTCTTGCGGGCGATGGAGACGCACTGCACAGAGAGTGGTTTTAGCCGTCGGACCTTCGCGGATCGGGACAGGTGGGAAGCTGCCTGTCGCGAAGCGGCCGTCGGCCCGGGCCACCACATTCCCTATACAAGCGAGACAGAGCGCGGCCTGTTGAGTATCGCCGAGCCTAGCTTCCAGCTCGAAGTGGCGTCCTTACAAGCCTTTTTGGATCGCTATCTCGACGCGCATCCCCGCGCTCGTCTCGACTATATCCACGGCGAGGGCGTGCTAGAGCAACTGGCTGCGGAGCCGGACAGCATCGGCTTTTTTCTGCCGACCATGGACAAGCGCGATTTGTTCAAGACGATCGTCATTGACGGGGCCACGCCGCGCAAGACGTTCTCGCTGGGCGAGGCTGCGGAGAAGCGGTACTACTTGGAGTGTCGGCGGCTGATACCGTGAGTAACCCTACTCGGAGTAATCGTATTTTCGGTTGCGGCTGATGTAGTCGATTGGCCCATCGACAAATTCTGCTACCGTTTCCAACGCACTATCTGCAAACAAATCTTCCGTCCCCTTGGGAAACAACAGCGGCTTTTTCGTGTGCCACCAGTGCGCCCAGTGGATCATGGCGATCATCGGGCGGGGTTGGTCGGTGAGATTGGGCATGCCGCGATGCCAGAGGCGCATGTCGCGGATCAGCACGCTGCCGGCGGGCACGGTCGGCTGCAGGGGTTTGCACTCGGCGCGGAGGCGTTCTTCGATTGCGGGTGGCAGCTTGATATCGCCGTCGTTGAGGGCGCGGGTGGTGTCTAGGTGGGTGCCGGGCCACAGTTCGGTGCTGCCGTTTTCAGGCGTGGCGTTGACGACGGGTACATTGACGACAATGCCGTAGGCTGGCGTCGCCACTTCGAGGTTGGGCCAAAGCTGACCGGCGTCAACGTGGAGGGGTTGCTGGGTGGTGTTGGGTAGGCAGGTGTTGCCGCTGTAGAAGGCATTTTTGACGCCCTCGCCGAGCACGGCGTGCGTTATTTCGACGACGAGGTCGTTGACCAGCACGTCGCGGAAGAGGTACGGCGGGAAGGGCGGCGGGTCCTGTTGCAGGTGGCCGTTGTTGAACTGATAGGGGACGTCGTCGAGGGCGAGGATTTCTTCGACGTCGGCGAGCATGCGCTCGCGCAGCGTTTCGATGTGCGCGGGATTAATGGCGCGGTGGAGGACGACGAAGCCATCGTCGTTCAGGGCGGCGACGGCCTGTTGCAGGTGCTCTGGTTTTAGTTTGCGCGCGCTGTGTTCGGCCGTGCTCAATTCCAGTTCGACCATAGCGTTCAGGC
>JAPPEF010000166.1 GCA_028875335.1 Gemmatimonadota bacterium | reverse complement strand
AGCACCGCTTTGCAATCATCGACATCGCCGAGCTGATCCGCCAGCAAGTCGGCGATGAGTTGCGCCCCTTTCGCAAAGCCGCGTACTGTTCGTTTCACACCACGGCTGGCTATATAGAGCAGGGCACGAGTAGGCGCTTGGGCCACAGCCGCAAGCAGATTGATCCCTTCATCCGCGCCATCAAAAAGATATTTCCCTACAACGCTGGCTATTTCCACGACCGCATGCAGCTGCGCGACGAGCTCAGCGAGGGCGAAAAGGAAAGGGAGCCGGTCAACGCCGACTCGCACCTGACTTTTATCGCCGCGGGTCTCAAAAACTGCGTGACCTATATCCACCGCCCGGATGACCCGGTGTACTTCATTGAGCTAGACGGCATCTACAAGCACTACGTGCGCAGCCGACACACTGCGGTCATGGCCTACAACCACGCCGAAATCGTGCATCGCGGGCGGTTGGAGCTTCCGGTGGGCGGTAGTCATGCAATCGACGCTTTCAATCTCAAGGACCCGCAGTACGGCCTTTTTGAAACGCTCGCCGACCGGCTGCGGCAATGCGGCATCGACAAGGGCTGCATCGACATTCGCCTCGCCCCGGAAGAAAAGCACGTCGGCATGACCGTCAACGAGTACGAGACCCTGTTGATGCGCAACGACTTGCCCCAGGCCCTCAGCGATCCGCTGCGCTACGTGCTCCAGCGCGGCAAGCGGCTCCTGCGGCACCCCGCCTCCATTCCCGGCAAGATGCACGCGTACGCGGCCTATGATTCCCTCCGCTTTTACAACGAATTGCTCGACCAAGTTCCAGTGGGGCGGTCGGTCATCGACCGCATCGTTTCGGTACTATCGACGCCGGCCCAGCGCATCTTACGCCTCAAGCGCCACATCCGGCTGCTGGTCTCAGACAGCGCGGGAGCCGACGCGGATCGCATCCTGCAGGGCACGTACCAAAGCCCGATTCTGGTGCAGCACCAATCGGCTGCGGGCGGCGTGCGCACGCTCGACGTCACCCTGCGCCGCTTCGTCTGAGCATGCAGGTCGATCCTTCCATCTTCAAAGCGTACGATATCCGCGGCATCTATCCCGACCCTCTGAGTGAAGAAGTGGCCTACGCCATAGGCCGCGCCTTTGTGGCCCTGCTGAAATGCGAGGAAGTCGTCGTAGGACGCGACATGCGCCTTTCGAGTCCGGCTATAAAAGAGCAGCTCTTGCGCGGCCTCGTCGATCAAGGAGCAGATGTCATCGACATTGGCATGGTCGGTACCGATCAATACTACTACGCCTGCGCCACCTTGAACCGCCCGGGCGCGATGGTGACGGCTTCGCACAACCCGCCCGAATACTGCGGCTTCAAGATGGTGCGCCAAATGCCCTATCTGCTCAGCGGTGAATCTGGAATCCAAGACCTACGCCACCTCGTGGCGGAAGAAAGCTGGGATTCAGGTTGGAGGCAGGGCGCGATTCGGGCTGAGGACGTGACGCCGGGCTTTATCGACAAGGTGTTGAGCCTCGTGGACCCGGCCCGCATCAAGCCGCTCAAGGTAGTGGCCGACACGGGCAACGGCATGGTCGGGCCGATTCTGCAAGAGGTGTACGAGCGGTTGCCTATCGAGTTTATCGGCATGTATCTAGAGCCGGATGGCCATCTGCCCAACCACGGCCTCGATCCCATGCAGCCGGAAAATCGCGCCGACTTGGAGCGCTGCGTCCTAGCCGAAGGTGCGGACGTCGGGTTTGCCTTTGACGGCGACGGTGATCGCTTCTTCATCATTGACGACCGGGGGCGCTTCGTGCCCGGCGACTTTGCGACCGCGCTGATGGCCTGCTACATGCTAGAACGCGATCCCGGGGCCAAGATCGTGTACGATGTGCGCTGCTCGTGGGCCGTGCCCGACCTCGTAAAAGCAGCCGGCGGCACCCCACTGATCGAGCGCGTCGGCCATTCGTTCCTCAAGCCGAGGATGTTTGAGGAAGGAGCTGTCTTTGCGGGCGAACTGAGCGGCCATTACTACTTCCGCGACTTCTTTGGCGCGGATTCCGGTATCGTGCCGTCGCTGGTGATGCTGGAGTTGCTGTCGCAGCGCGGGGTTAAGCTCTCCGAGTTGCTCGCTCCGCTAGAGCGTCAGTACTTCACGTCCTCTGAGATCAACTCCGAGGTCGCGGATCCCGCCGCCAAAATCGCGGCCCTAGCCGACCGCTACCAAGACGGCCGCATCCAGCGCCTCGACGGGATTTCGGTCAGTTACGACGACTGGCACTTCAACGTGCGGCCCTCCAATACCGAGCCGCTGTTGCGACTCAACCTAGAGGCGCTATCCGAGGAGCGCATGGCCGAGAAGCGGGACGAGGTACTGGCCTTTATTCGCGCGTAGATTATGACGGCCCCCGCTCCCAAGTTCCTGCGGGCATTCGCCCTCGACCGCCGCTACTTTGCGGCATTTTTGGTGTTCCAAGGCGCGGTGGTCGCTGGCAGCATCTTCGTTTTCGAATTCCTCCCGGTCCTCCTCCTCGGCGCGCTCTGCGTCGCGTTTTTTGTCGCGGGCCTGCTGCTGAGGCCGTGGATCATCG
>JAPPEF010000161.1 GCA_028875335.1 Gemmatimonadota bacterium | reverse complement strand
GCGCAGTGGCGCAGGCCGCCAAGGTTTGGGAGTTTTCGCCAGCCGTGCAAAACGACCGCTCCGTCTCGGTATGGGTCAGCTTGCCGTTTGTGTTTGAACTGGAGTAATCAGCCGCCCGCGCGCTTGGCCTGGTAGCCGCGCTTAGCTAGCTCGGCGAGCACGACATCCACTTTGTCCCCTTGAATTTCTATCACGCGATCGACGACCGATCCGCCGCTGCCGCATTTGCGCTTGAGTTCGGAGGCGAGGGTCTTTAGTTCGGCGACGGACAGCCGCAGGCCCGAGATGGTGGTGACGGTCTTGCCGCCGCGGCCCTTTTTTTCGCGGCGCACGCGGGCGATGCCGTCGCCGGTGGGGGCGGTGGCTTGCTTTTTCGGCTGCTGTACGCGGCCGGTATCAGAGGAATACACGAGGCGGCTGTTTTTAGCCATGATTGGGATTCTCCATGCCGTGTCCCGCCGCCTGCCGCTCCCGGACTATGCGCAGGGTCTCGTCGCGCCACACTGAAAACTCGTCGGTATCTACGGCGTCGTGCAGGGTCGCCCTTTTGGCGTAGGGCACGTAGTTGCCGATGTGCCATAGCGTGTTGCGGTAGAGGCAGAAGTCGCCGGCGTCGAGGAATAGCTGCCGGGCACCGGGCATACTCTGTGCGTAGCTGAGGCAGGTACACTCGCGCTCGGTAGCGGATTGTCCTTCGAGATCGGGCTTGGCAATGGGGCGCTCGGGGAAGCGCGCTGCTTCGCACGGCAGGTCGCGGCGCAGGTGGCTGCCGGGGACGACCCAAGTGCACGAATCGGCGTACAGGGCGCAGTTGACTTGGTTGAAGTAGCGGTCGTCGGCAAAGTGCTCATCCCAGCGCGCTAGCTCCAAGCCGGGCATATTGTCGCGCCAGTCGCGGTGCCAGTGGGTACACCATGGCGACTCGGCTGGCTCAAAGAGTACGCCCATGACCTGCGGCCCGCCGACGTGGAAATCCGGCGTGAGCAAGCGGTGGAGTGCGTCGTTGAGTGCGGGGAGTTCGACGTAGTCAATGAAAGGCTGCTGGTCGAGCGGAAAGCCAGCCATTGGCTGCAAGCGCTGGGCTTGGGGGCCGCGCTGTTGGCGGGCCAAGTCTCGCGCCTCGTCGCAAACTCGGCGTAGATCGGCGACGAGGGCAGGAGGCAAGAGTTGGCGAAAGACCGTGTAGCCCTGAGTGCGGTACTCGTCGATGTGCTGGTCGGAAAAAGCAAAGGCCATGGCGTTGTCTCACACGTGCCCCACGTGAAAGCCTTGGGGCGGCTCGAAGTGCTCGGCGCGTTTGCCGATATAGTGGCAGATGAAACTGCGTCGCCAGCGATCGACGGTCTGGTTGGGATAGGAACCGTGGATGGTTTTGCCGTCGAAGAAGAGGCCGTCGCCTGGAGCCATATCGAGGCCGACGATTGCGGCTCCGGGAGGTAGCTGGCTCTGAGCGCGGGTAAAGGAAACGCGGGTGTCGGCCTCTTCAACGGGTCGGAGTTGATCGTGCGAGCCGGGGACGACGACCATCTGGCCCACAGTGTCGTCAGACGGATCAAGGGCGATCCACAGGCCGATTAGCGGATCGGTGGTGATGTACTGCTCGTCTTGGTGCAAGCCTTGACCGCGGCCGCCGGGAGGCTTGAAGTAGAGCATGGTCTGGCGCAGGACGGGCTCGTCGTCGATGAGCTGTTCGACTGCGGCGAGCAGATCGGGGCGGGTAGCCCAAGTGGCACTGGCGGGATCCCAGTCGTGCATGTTGATCATGCGCGGATAGATGTGGTTGGGGTCGTCGGGCTGGTCGTCGGTACCGCCGCTGTCGCCTGGGTGAGGACCTTGGGCGCGCAGTTCCATGTAGTGGCCGATCATGGCCTCGGCTTGGTCGGGCGCGAATACCTCCGGCACGACGAGGTAGCCTTGGTCGCGGTAGGACTGCACTTGGGCGGCGTTGAGGTTCACGGTGGGTTACTTCCTAGTGATGTTACGCATTGTAGGGGGCGGTTTGAAACCGCCCCCTACCTCAGCATGACAGGAACGGCTGCCTCGTAACTTAGCTAACGCGGCATCGCTCTTCAACCAATGGCGGCTTACCATTCGGCCACGCGCTTTTTGGCGAAATAAGCTCGGTCCCACTCGGCTCCCCAGCCGGGGCCGGTCGGCGGCGCGATGTGACCATCGATGGGCAGTGGGGGATTGAGCAGGCCGATCTCGCGGCCGATTTCGTCGCGGCTGCCGCCGGGGAAATACTCGTAGTACGTGGTGTTTTGCAGGGCGCAGACTAGGTGGGTGTGGACTAGGCCAAAAAGGCCGCCCGGACCGTTGAGTTCAATGGTGGTGCGGTGGGCGGCGGCTATAGCGGCGAGTTTGAGGGTGGCTGTGGTGCCGTGGCGGGCGTTGGCGCGGACGAGGTCCGTGGCCTCGGCGCGGATCCAAGCGGTGCAGAGTTCGCAGTCGTGCATCAGGGTCTCAAGGGCCATGACGGGTATGTCGAGTTGGGCGCACAGCGTTTGCAAGCCCTGGAGATCGCGGTCGGATATGGCCTCCTCGAACCAGCCGTAGTTGAGTTCCTCCA
>JAPPEF010000080.1 GCA_028875335.1 Gemmatimonadota bacterium | reverse complement strand
TAGGGAAACGAAAATACTCACAGCCAAACCTGTCCAGTTGTAAGGGGGCAGACCATTGTGGACGAAGTTAAATCGAGGATCACCGGTGTAGTGGACTTCGAGAATGCCAGCATTGGTGATCCTGCGCAAGATTTCGCCACTCAATACTCGCTCGGTCAGCCATTCTATGACGCAGTTGTCGATGCGTATATAAAGGCGGGTGGACATATTGACGAATCATTGGAGTATCGCATGCACCAACTCAGAATTCTACGTAGTATCTATGGCCTTTTGTTCTTCGCTGAGACTGGTGATCTGATCGAGTTTGCAGACTCTGTGTACAAGCTACGCCACTCAGATCTTTTGCATGACGTGGCGAAGTGATAAAACGAAACGCATACAGGAGTAGGGAGACATCAGATGCCTACACGCCACATCGAAGCAGTTACGATCAACCAAGACACATCCTGTTTTGTTGAGCTTTTGCTGAGATCGCTGTACGCGACACACAGTGATCTTGATGGAACAGGAGGTCAGAAATTCTCGAAGGTATCAATTCAATCTTCTATTGGAACTGACACACCATGGAACAGACCAGAATCGGCCTGATCGGAGTGGGACGTTTCTGTCCTAATTATCACATTCCGAATCTCATCCAGCGGAGGGACGTGGAGATCACAGCAGTCTGTGACATCTCGCAGGATCGTCTGGACAACCTGCCGGAGAGTCTGTGCGCCAGCCAGACCAGTCGGGATTACCGCGACCTGCTTGACCCCGATCTCGTGGACGGTGTCGTCGTCAGCACCCCAAATCAATATCACTATGAACAATGCAAGCTCGCGCTAGAACGGCGCATACCCGTTCTCGTCGACAAGCCGACGACAGTCACAGTAGCACACGCCAAAGAATTGACCGCTATCAGCCAGTCACAAGAATGTCTGTTAATGACAGCTTTCACGCGGCGTTTCATGGCGAGCACAGAGTATGTACGCAGTCAGTTAGCCTCTAGTTCCGATGATATTCAGTACATGACGGCGATTCAGCGCAGAGCCGGCGGTAACCTGGCAGACGGCGGTATGTTGCATACGCGGACGGTACATATCCTTGATGTACTGCCTTGGCTCGTCGGACAGCGTATCGTGGCCGTCGCTGGGACCGTCGCCTATGAAGAGGCAGGTGGAGTTGAGGATTTTGTCGACGTGCGGCTGGATTTTTCTGGCGGATTGTGCGCGCACCTGCTGTGTATCAAAAACTGTGACGAATACGAGGATGAGGTCACGGTTTACAGCGCACAAAAGAGCTTCCGCCTTGAACGCGACCTGCTTTTCACAATGGCGCGGCCCTCTGGATGGGAACCTGTCGAAAACCCCTCTCACCAAGGATCGTTGACGGGTTACTTCGTCGATGTGATCCAGGGAAAGAAGGTCATCGAGAGCGCACCCGGTGTGGACCCGCACAGCCGCGACGGACTACAGGCTCTAAGAGTGGTCGAGGCGATTCACGAGGCAGGAAGGACCGGCAGGTCGGTTGCCGTACCTCTGTCGGAGAGCGCAAAATGAATAAAACAGCCCAAAGATCGCGTTAAGGTAAGAGGGCTGCGTTGCGGCCGATTTCTGGTTTTGGACGGTTTAAAGAGACCCTACATCCCCAGACAAGGTTACAAAGCCGCGAGACATTAATTCAGACGAGCGTCAAGTCGGCTCGATGGCCCTCTTCGAGAAAGGCGGTCAGCAAATCCACGGCGGCTTGCAAGTCGCCTTTGTCAACCAGCTCGACCGAAGTGTGAATGTAGCGCGTCGGCACTGAAATCGTCGCCACCGGCACACCGGACCGCACCCCTTGCATGGCCCCGGCGTCCGTGCCGCCGAGGGGGAGGATTTCCAATTGGCACTTGATTTTTCTTTTTTTTGCCAGCCCTCTGAGTTGGGCCACCAAGCCTGGATGCGAGATCGCCGACGAGTCCAGCAGTTTAATCGCCGCACCCTGTCCTAGGCGCGTTACCTGCTCGTGCTCAGGTATCCCCGGAATATCGGCCGCCAGCGTCACGTCGAGAGCCACCCCTAGGTCTGGCTCGACTCCAAACGCGCTTACTTGCGCGCCCCGCAAGCCGACCTCCTCCTGCACAGTGGCCACCGCATAGGTCTCGCAACCAAAGGTCTTGGCCTGCTGCATGGCGCGGATCATCACGTAGAGTGCGACGCGGTCATCCATGGCCTTGCAAGAAACCCCGTCGCCGATCTCAGCGAAATCCCGCTGCAACGTCACCATCGCGCCAAGCTCGACCTCGCGCCTGACTTTGGCTGGCGACAGGTAGAGATCGACGATAAAGTCACTGATGGCCAGCTTGGCGTTGCGGTCGGCCTCCGTCTGGATGTGCGGCGGTTTGATACCTGGGTAGAGCAGGCCCGGCAGATCGCGCTTCTTGCCCCTGACGACGACCCTTTGGGCCACCATATTGCGCGGGTCGTGTCCGCCTAGGGGCACCAGTCGCAAAAGGCCCCGCTCGTCCATGTGCGAAACCACGAAACCGATCTCGTCCATGTGCGCGGCGATCATCAGCTTCTTGGCCTTTTTGCCCTTGCTCGCCTTCTTCACGGCGATCAGGTTGCCCAAGGCATCCACCCGCATCTCGTCGGTCAGGGGCGCAAGCTCCCGCCGCACGATCTCGCGCAGCCGATCCTCCCGGCCGGGAACCCCCGCGCTTTCGCATAGCTCTTTGAGCAGCTTCACTTAATACTCCTTATCATCAGGGCTTGGCGAGCCTGAAGGACGAGAAAAATCGCTCGATATCCGAGGGGTCGTCAAACGCAGAGGGTGCTCCGACCGCCATCAAGCTGTAGAGCCGCTGGCCCACCTGTAGGCTCTGCATTCGCAGGAGGCTTTCGTCGGCAGCTTGTATCTGCGTCTGCCAAGCGGGATGCCCGTCCATCTCAACGGCGGCCTCCGACAGGATCGTTCCCTCCACCTTCTGCAAGATAGCATCTCGACGCGCAGCAATCGCACTATCAGCTTGGACGGCTTCGGGCATATCCCCGTAGGCAATGGCGTATTGCACGTCGGCGCGCTCGAACATCAGGTATTGGAACTCTACCTCGCCAAAGGACAACGGCTCGCGCAGCTTGCGCAGATTGGGTCGGCCGGCCGTCTGCACTGCGAAAGCCCCTGGCTCATAGAGCCGCTCCTCCCATTCCGGCGCGCCGCGCACCCAATTGACGACATTGTAGGCGGCAATAGCCCCTAGGACGACGAAGAAGAGCTTGACGGACAATAGGTCCGTTTTGGTTTTAGGCGCTTGGCCCATTAGCTCAGGCCAACCCTAACTTCTCTTCGGCGCTGTCTGCGGGGATATAGCCCAAGACCTGGCGCGGATGGTCGATATCGACCCAGCGCCAGCGGTTGTGAGAGACTCCGTAAAAAATATCAAAGCGCAAGTCCGCAGGGGCCTCAATAGCGCGTTGCACGAGCTGCACCACGTCGCGCTGGCTACACCAAATGGCTCCGCCCCGCTCGTCGCGCGGGTGGTCCTCGGCATTGACCCAGCCGATGCGCAGACAGGGTACCGACATATTGTGTACGTCGGCGTAGTAGCGCGCTAGGGCCTCGCCCCAAATTTTGGTCGCCGGATAAAGACCAGTGGGCCGATGCGGCCATTCGTGCGTCACTATCTCTACCTGACCGGCATCAACCGCGTCAAAGCGCCCTTCGGAGATGGCCTTGTACGGGTCCTCTTGCTGGTAGCCCCAAGACACCATGATCGAGCTGGCGAAGACCACGCGCCCGACGCCAGCACGGCGCGCGGCCTCCAGCACATTGCGCGGTCCGATGATATTGCTGCCGAGTAGGCTCTCCCAACTAGCGTCTGGCCGCGGATCGGCTGCCAGTTGCACGACCACATCCATGCCTTCGACGACCCTTGCTATTGCGTTGTAATCCGTCAAGTCTGCAAGGATGAATTTCTCTTCGGAAATTCCCAAGTCTGCGTCTTTGGGTGCCCGCTCCGAAAGCTGGGATCGCCGCGCTAGCCCATAGAGATCATAGCGGTCGGGTTGGGTGCGCAAATGCCGATATACAGATCCGGCGATCAATCCGAAAACGCCGGTAATTAAGACTTTCTTGGGGGCCATGGCTCCTCTTCTCCTCTATATCATCCAATGGCGGCGATGTGGCGCAGGGCGCGGTAGTGCTGGTCGCAATCCATGCCGTAGCCAACGACGAACGTATCTTCAATTTCAAAACCACAGTAATCTAACGGCACTGGAAACTCCCTGCGGGCAGATTTGTTGAGCAACGTACACGCTCTGAGCGAAAGAGGTCGCCGCGACTCTATCATGGACATCACAAAATCTAGGGATCGACCCGTATCAACGATACCATCGACGACGAGCACGTCTCGTCCGGCCACGGCGACAACGATATCTTTGGTCAGTTCGATCCGACCAGTGTTCTCCGTGCCCTGATAGCTCGAAACACCGATAAAATCGTAATCCAACCGCGTCAACAACTCCTCGGGCAAGCGGTCCATCAGGGCCATCATAAACTGCACGGCTCCGTTGAGGAGGCCAATAAATAAGGGGGCTGACCCAGCGTAGTCGTCAGCTAGCGTCCGAGCCAACTCGCCGATGCGTTGCTCCACTTGCTGGCGCTCAATTAGCACTCTTAAGGCGGGAGTTTCCAACAGACTGCGAGGCATGCCCTTGATTATACGGCTTATGGGCTATTCTTTGCAAACGAAAGGCGCCGGAGCAAAAACTCCGGCGCCCATGTTGGCCCCCCCTAAAGGCGGGCTGTGTCGCGGCTTGGTCAGGCAGCTTGACGGGTGAGCACTTCCCGTTCCCGGTCTAAGAGCGCCTCGGCGGGGATGCTGGGTTGCTCGGGCACCTTCAGGGCGGCCACCGCAACCAAGGCACTCAGTTCGTCGACGCTGGACAGGTCGAGCTCGCCGCGCTGATAGGCGGCATCGATGTGCTCGCACAACAGATCTAAGTCGGCCCAAGAGCGAGCTTGCCCAATGCGCGCCTGCAAGGGGATGGCCGCGGGGCTTAGTCTGGCAGTCTGCATAATTACCTCCTTGGGGGAGGGGCGGGTTTAAAACCCGCCCTTTCAGGAGTACGCGCGGGTGCGAGGCGCTGCGGCCGCCTTGGCGTGGGGTCTCCAGAGCAGCCTTGGCACCTCGACCCGCGAGAACGCAGAGGCTAAGCCAGTTCGGCCTCTGCTTCTTCGTGTTCAGGCACTTCTGCGACCTTCATGTTGAGGGCTTGGCGCACCTCGATCTCTAGGCGCGTTCGGACCTCGTGGTTGTCGCGGAGGAAGATGCGCGCGTTCTCGCGCCCTTGGCCCAGCCGCTCGTCACCGTAGGAAAACCAAGTGCCGCTTTTGGCGACGAAACCGCTGTTGACGCCCAAGTCGAGCAGATCAGTCTCGCGCGATATGCCTACGTCGTCGCCGCGGAACATGATGTCGAACTCGGCCTCGCGGAAGGGCGGGGCGACCTTGTTCTTGACGACCTTGACGCGGGTGCGGCGACCGATGATCTCGTCGCCGTCCTTGATCGCGCCAATGCCGCGGATGTCGAGGCGAACCGAGGAATAGAAGTTTAGGGCACGACCGCCGGTGGTGGTCTCGGGGCTGCCAAACATCACGCCAATCTTCATCCGCAACTGGTTGATAAAAATCACCGTGGTCCCGGACTTCTGCGACGACCCGGTGAGCTTGCGCAGGGCTTGGGACATCAGCCGCGCTTGCAAGCCTACGTGGGAATCGCCCATATCGCCTTCGAGCTCGGCCTTGGGCACGAGCGCTGCTACCGAATCGATTACGACTAGGTCGAGGGCACCGCTGCGCACCAGCGTATCCGTGATCTCTAGGGCCTCTTCGCCCGAATCCGGCTGCGAGACGAGCAAATTGTCGATATCAACGCCCAGCCGACGGGCAAAATTCACGTCGAGCGCGTGCTCGGCGTCGATGAAAGCCGCCGTGCCGGTCTTTTGCGCCTGGGAGACGATGTGCAATGCCAGCATGGTCTTACCCGCGGCTTCAGGCCCGAAAAGTTCGACGACCCGACCTCTGGGCACCCCGCCGACCCCGAGGGCCGCATCTAGCGAAATAGCACCCGTGGAAATGACGTCGACATCCATTGCCGCTGACTCGCCTAACCGCATGATGGCCCCTTTGCCAAACTGCCGCTCGATCTGGGCGAGCGCCAAGCCGATCGCCTTGTCCTTGTCCTCGCCCAAGGGCTTGCCGTTAGCACTGGCCCTGTCTTTGCCTGCTATCATGATTTCCTCCTCGCGCGTTCTATGAAGAGACGTTCATTAACACCGCCACCTGAACAACCTGAACAAAAAAATAGTGAATCAATGTTCAGGTGTCAAGCATTTTTTAATTGAAGTAGATTAAGCTACTCTACCCGTTTATAACAAATGCCGTGCCAAGCGGCAAGAATCTGCGCAATTTATTGTTTAATAATATGTTAGAAGAGCGAGAGGGATACTGCGAAAAGCAGAAATCGGCAACTGCGGGAAACAGCTTTGTGAAGAAAAGGAGCTAGCTTGGGCCAAGTGCGAGGGCTTCGACCGCCTCCATCCCCCCTACCCCGACCACCTCCATCCCCTCCGGACGCTTCCACCCTTGCAGGTTGCTCCGTGCCACCAAACATCGTTCAAACCCCAAACTCCGCGCCTCGGCCACCCGCCGGTCAATTTGGTTCACCGGCCGGATCTCCCCTCCCAACCCGATCTCGCCAATGGCCACGGTCTGCGCTTCGATGGGATTGTTGCGGAAGCTCGAGACAATCGCCATCCCCACCCCCATATCCACCGCCGGCTCGTCGAGGCGAATGCCCCCTACGACATTGACGAAAATATCCTCACTCGACAGGTCGTGGCCGCAGCGCTTTTCGAGCACCGCGATAATAATCGAGAGCCGCTTGGCGTCGATGCCGGTGGCAACCCGCTGCGGATAACCAAAACTAGAGCGCGAGACGAGGGCCTGAATTTCGATCAGGAGTGGCCGCGTGCCCTCCATGCTACAGACGATGGCCGAACCCGACACACCCTCGGCGCGCTCGGCCAACAGAATTTTGGAGGGGTTGGCGACCTCGATCAGCCCTTGGTCCCGCATCTCAAAAATCCCGATCTCGTTGGTCGAACCAAAGCGATTTTTGGCGGCGCGCAGGATGCGGAAGTGGTGGTGCCGCTCACCCTCTAAATAGAGCACGGTATCGACTAAGTGCTCCAGTACTCGCGGCCCGGCGACCGTGCCCTCTTTGGTCACGTGCCCCACTAAAAACGTGGGAATGCCGCTCTCTTTGGCCAAATAGACGAGCCGCGCAGCGCATTCGCGCACTTGGGTCACGCTGCCGGGCGCGCTCTCCAGCTCGGGCATGTAAATGGTCTGGATCGAGTCGATGATGATGGCCAGTGGACTGGCGGATTGCAACTGGTCGAGAATGGCCGTGAGGCTGGTCTCGGCCATCACGTGCAGGCTTTCGCACAACGCGCCTAAGCGGCCGGCGCGCAGGCGAATCTGCGCGGCCGACTCCTCGGCGGAAATGTACGCGATGCGAAAATCAGAGGCCGCTAGCTGTCCGGCCATCTGCAACAGGAGCGTCGATTTGCCGATGCCGGGATCTCCACCGACTAAGACGACCGAACCGGGCATGATGCCGCCGCCCAAGACTCGGTCGAACTCGGAGATGCCGATTTGCAGCCGCTCGTGGTCTTGGTCATCGACTTGCGTAATGGGTTGCAATTGGGAGCGGGGCGATACCGTTAAATGTTCGCGCCGGCTGTCGGGTGCTTGGGGCCGCTCCTCGACGCAGGTGTTCCACTCGCCGCAGGCCACGCAGCGCCCAAACCAGCGCGCAGCACTGTGGCCGCAGGACTGGCAGACGTAAGCGGAACGGTTCTTCTTGGCCATGCCTCAACTCGTCTGAGTAGCCGCACGTGCGACAACGACTCGGAGAATCTGGTTTAAGTCCGGTCTTATCTGAACCTCAGTCAAGCGTGCAGACCGCGCAAGTAGGCCCTCCACGACCGCGCTTTGGCCGTCTCCTACCTCTAGCAGCAGATGACCTCCGGGGCGAATAAAGTCCGCAGCCTCCTGCGCGATGCGCCGATAGTACGCCAATCCGTCTTCGCCCCCATCTAGCGCGAGATGAGGCTCGTAGTCGCGAACTTCCGGCGCGAGTTGCGCCAAGTCGCCGCGACGCACATACGGCGGGTTGGCCGCGACGAGATCAAAAGGCTCGGTGTCACGGAGAGGCGTAAACAGATCGCCGCAGTGCCACTCGACGCGGCCAGCTAGTCCGCAGCGTTGGGCGTTGGCCTTCGCTACTTCTAAAGCAGCAGCCGATACGTCGGTTGCCACCACTTCGGCCGCGGCCGCCTCTTGGGCCAGCGACAGGGCGACCGCACCTGAGCCGCAACACAAGTCGAGAACCCGGCCACCTGTGGGCAAAAGCTCCAAGGCCACATCAACGAGCACTTCGGTCTCAGGGCGCGGGATCAACACCGCAGGCGTCACAGCCAACTCTAGATGGCGAAAGGCGGCCACACCCGTGATGTACTGCACGGGCACGCGCTGCAACCGCTGACGCACGTATTCCCGATAGCGGTCCACTTCACTGCGGTGCAAGGGGCGTTCAAATTGTAGGTAGAGATCGAGGCGTTTGACGCCGAGCACTGCGGCTAGCAGCAACTCTGCTTGTAGACGGGCGTTTTCCAAGCCCTTTGACGCGAAAAAACGGCTTGTGTTTTCGAGGATGTCGAGCAGCCGCCAGGAGCGTCCGCTCATAGGTCCGCCACCAGCGCGTCCTGCTGCGATGCAAGGGCCAATTGCTCTATAAATTTCTCAAAATCGCCATCGAGGATTTCCTCTAGGCGGTAGAGGGACAAGCCAATGCGGTGATCGGTGACCCGACCCTGCGGGAAGTTGTAGGTGCGGATTTTCGCGCTGCGGTCGCCAGAGCCAATCTGGCCGGCGCGGGCGGCGTCGCGCTCGGCCTTTTGCTCGGCCTGCAATTTGTCGTAGAGCCGGGCGCGCAGGACCTTCAATGCCTTGTTCTTGTTCTTTAGCTGCGACTTCTCGTCCTGACAGGAGACGACAATACCCGTTGGAACATGGGTGATTTTCACGGCCGAATCCGTGGTATTGACGCTTTGGCCGCCAGGCCCGCTAGAGCGGTACACTTCGATTTTCAAATCCTCGGGAGCAATCTCCACCTCCACTTCCTCGGCTTCGGGCAAAACCGCTACTGAAGCCGCCGATGTGTGAATCCGGCCCGAAGCCTCGGTTTTGGGAACCCGCTGCACGCGGTGCACCCCGCTCTCGAACTTGAGCTGACCAAAGGCGTCCGCGCCTGAAACCACAAACACCACTTCCTTAAAGCCACCGGCTGGATTCTGACTGGAGGAAAGCTCCTCGGTCTTCAAGCCCTTGCGCTCGGCAAACCGGTGGTACATGCGGTATAGATCGCTGGCGAAAAGCCCGGCTTCGTCACCGCCAGTGCCAGCGCGGATCTCGACGATGGCGTTGCGGCCGTCGTTGGGGTCCTTGGGAATCAGCAGCACTTTGAGTGTTTCTTCGAGCTGCGCCACTTTTCCCCACAGTTGGTCGCGTTCGGTCGCGGCCAACTCGACTAGCTCTGCATCGCTGCCATCGGCGATGATCTCCTCGGCCTCTGCGAGCTGTTCCAGCACGGCGCGGTACTGGCCCGCTAAATCCACCACTTCCTGCAAGTCGCCCATTTCCCGCGCCAGCTTCTGGTACTGAGCCGGGTTTTGGCTGGTAGCCAGATCGACCATAAGCGCGCTTAGCTCCTCGTAGCGCTGCTCGTATTCGTTCAATTTGTCTAACACGATGGGTTGACCTCGACTTCTTCATTTAAGGCGCGGCGCAGCGCATATAGGGCGACCTCCAGCTGGTCATCGTCCGGCTCGCGGGTCGTAATGCGCTGCAACCACAGACCCGGGGCACTCAGCAACCGGACCAGCGGGGCATTGCGCTTCTTGCCGGAGAACTTGAGCAACTCAAAGCTCGTTCCCGCGATAAAAGGCAGCACCACAAAATGGGTTGCAAAGCGCTCAAAAAGGCTCTGCGTGTGCCCAAAGACGAGCGGGAACAGCGAATCTACACAGGCGAAGATCAAGATCGCAAAGAGTACTACGATCAGCATGAAGCTGGTTCCACAGCGCGGATGCAGCCGACCGAAGCCCCGCGCCGCTGCCACCGTTAGCTCGGCACCGGCCTCTAAGGTGAAGATGCTTTTGTGCTCGGCACCGTGATATTGAAAAACTCGCTGGATTTCGCGCCACTGGCTTATCGCCCAAAGATAGAGGATCAAAAGCGTCGCCCGCACGGCACCAGCCACCAGATTGAATTCGAGGGCTTTCTCCTGTAAGCCGAAAAGCTCGGCAGCTAGCAGCGGCAAAAAGAAGAACAGGCCCACGCCCAGCCCCACGGAAAAGATCATCGTCGCCCACAAGGCCAATTGCTCCCGCCAACTCTCCTCCCGCTGCTCGACCAGCCCCTCTTCCTGGCTGGCGACGTCGGCTGAGAAATTGAGGGCCTTCAGCCCAATGAGCATCATTTCAAAAAAAGAGAGGGCACCGCGCAGTACGGGCAGACCCAATAGACGATAGCGCTGCGCTAGGGAATCGTACGCTTCCTCGCGCACCACGATCTGGTGGTCAGCCGCCCGCACTGCGGTGACGATCTTACCGGGCACGCGCATCATCACCCCTTCGATGACGGCTTGGCCGCCGACGGGTAGATCTTGCGTGAGTTGTTCTCTGTCCATGGACTTGCGTACACGAAAAAGGCGATACGATCGCCCTCAGGAGGGCGTCCTATCACCTCTTCGCGCGGAATGGATCGCTAGGCTTGCTGTTCGCTTTTGCCGTAGCGGCGGTTGAACTGGTCGATGCGGCCGCCTCGATCCATGATCTGTTGGCGCTTGCCTGTGTAGAAAGGATGCGAAGCCGAGCTGATTTCGAGTCGGATCACCGGATAGGAATTCCCGTCTTCCCACTCCATCGTCTCTTCGGACTTCATCGTCGAGCGCGACAGTATCTTGTAGTCACAGCTAGTGTCGAGAAAGATAACCGTTTGGTACGGGGGATGCATGTCTTTTTGCACCTTTGCACTCCTCTGTTTTCTTGGCGGTGAAATCCGCTACTGAGTCAATAAAAATAGAGGCTTGAAGCTCAAAAAACAAGGCGACTAGTCGTTCATAGCCTTGAGAAATTCCTCGTTGGATTCCGTGCCCTGCATGCGTTCTTGGAGGAACTCCATGCCCTCAATGACGCCCATCTGATTGAGTATGCGGCGCAGTACCCACGAGCGATTCAATTCAAACTCCGTGAGTAGCAACTCTTCTTTGCGGGTGCTCGTCGCCGTCACGTCAACGGCCGGATAGACGCGGCGGTTGCTCAGCCGGCGGTCTAGCTGCACCTGCATATTGCCCGTGCCTTTGAACTCTTCAAAGATCACTTCGTCCATGCGACTCCCGGTCTCGACTAGGGCCGTGGCGATAATCGTCAGGCTGCCGCCTTCTTCGAGGTTGCGGGCGGCGGCAAAAAAGCGGCGCGGCCACTGTAAAGCCGTTGAGTCAACACCGCCGGTGAGGATCCGGCCCGAGTGCGGCGTCACCGTATTGTAGGCCCGCGCCAAGCGCGTGATGCTGTCGAGCAACACGACCACATCTCGCTTGTGCTCGACTAGACGCCGGGCCTTTTCGATCACCATATCCGCTACCTGCACATGCCGCGTAGCAGACTCGTCAAAGGTCGAACTGACGACTTCACCCTGGACCGAACGGAGCATATCCGTGACTTCCTCGGGGCGCTCGTCGATGAGCAAGACGATGAGAATCGCTTCGGGATGGTTGGTCGTAATGGCGTTGGCGACCTTTTGCAGGAGCATAGTTTTGCCGGTGAAGGGCGGCGCTACGATTAGGCCGCGCTGCCCCTTGCCGATAGGCGAGAGCAAGTCGAGAATCCGCGTCGTCATGTCCTTGGGATTGTGCTCCAACCTGAAGCGGTCCGTGGGATGCAAGGCCGTCAGGTTTTCGAAGATCGTCTTGTTTTTGGTGACTTCTGGATCGTCGAAGTTGATCGCCTCGACTCGCAGCAACGCAAAATATTTCTCGTCATTTTTGGGCGGGCGGATCTGACCAGAGATCGTGTCGCCCGTGCGCAGGCTAAACCTCT
The DNA here is from genome assembly GCA_028875335.1 of Gemmatimonadota bacterium. Next base: position 12,673 of record JAPPEF010000080.1, on the reverse strand, counting down.
TAATCTGCGAGTGGGAAACGTAAATATCGTCGGGGCCAGGCAAGTAGTTATAGCTCGGCGAGCGGAGAAAGCCGAACCCCTCTTCCAGCACCTCCAAAGTGCCTTGGGCAAAAATCAGCCCACTGCGCTCAGTCTGATGCTTGAGGATGGAGAAGATCAACTCCTGCTTGCGCAGAGAAGTGCTATCTACAACTTCCAATTTCTTGGCCAGCTCTTGGAGATCCAAGATATTCATGCGCTGGAGTTCGACAATATTCATTTTCTGCGTTCTATTGATAGGCGGCATCTCTTCCTTGCGACCTTTCTTGAGGTTAAAGTGCAGGAACTCGGAGCGGATATTTAGATGCGCTGCGGCGCTAGAAGCGCCTAGTTATTGCGAGGATTGGATTGTTAAAAGCGGTAGTACCGCTAAGACACTAAAACCTAGGGTATGCCGAACCTTGATAAAATTCTTTAATCGCTACAGGAGGTCTATTGCGAGAGAATATCTAAAGGGAGAGTGGAAGTTCAAGCGGAATAAACCGCTGAGGTATTTACTTGGAAAAGGAGAGGTGCGAAAGAGATTAAAGAATACAGATAACTTCTTTGTTTGTCAAGGAGTACTACAAAAAAAATAGGACGCTCGTTCGTCGAGTGAGCGTCCTATTCTCTGCGGCTTCGCGTACCCTTATTGATCGACACCGACTGTCATCGCCGTCCGACCGTCCGGGCTAGATCTTCATTGGAAGCAAAAGGTGCGACAACACCTGTTTCGTTGTCTCCGTCAAAGGCTCTTACGTCATAGACATAGGAAGCTCCACTGGCACTGGCAGCGTCACCGTCGACGAATTCGGAGACACCCGACCCCAGCGTGGCGATCAACTCTTCAGTGCCGTGTTCCTGAGTTGCGGTCTTGCCGAAATCATCGGCGAAACGGAGAAAATCATCGACGTCAATTTGGCCATTGGGCACTATGTCGAAGAACAACTCAAAATTCGCATCGGCATCGGAAGAGCCGTAGCGATCAGCTAAGAGAAAGAAGTCGTCGAAGTCAACCCTGTTCCCCTCGCGCGTAAACCAGCCGAGCACCACCTCGCCGCTATCGTCCACTGGCGGAAAGAAATCCGTGCGGTACACGCGATAGCCTTGTACATCGCCTGTGGGCACCACCTGGCCACCAAAGGTCGTAAACGAACGAGCGTCATCTGTTGATAGCGCCCAAGAGAGCGACACGGATGAATCATCGCCGGCTGTGGCTTGTAGATTGGTCACAGGTGCAGGAGGAATATTATCGACGGAAGCTACGGGCCCGGTGGTGGTCAGCTGAGCGGCCGCGGGAACAGCACAAAAAGCGGCTAGCGCGACGATGCGGATATACTCTTTCATCGAACTATACTCCTTGTGAAAAGATGAAATACACAGCCATATTGCGGCCGGTACTTACTCGTACAAATCGGCACCGAGGTTATCGGCCCACAGGAAAAAATCCTCAAGATCGACCATGCCATTGCCATCCATATCTGTGGCTGGATAGAAGTCGGCCTTGCCGAAGTTGGCTTGAAAAATGCCGTAGTCTAAAAGGTCCACATCGCCATCGTAGTCAAAGTCGCCAAAGAGCAACATGTTCTTGACTTCGGCGGACTCGATGGGAGCGCTCTCGTTGCCGCTTTCATCGACGACCGAGACCATATAGACGTACCGCCTGCTCCCCGCGCTCACGTCGATCGAGGCATCAACTAAGGACGTCACGCCGGTACCAACGGTGCCGACTATTGCCAAGCTGCCGGAGCCATCGGCGAGACGACGCCATATATTGTAACCAGCCACATCGTTGACTTCTCTAAAGGTGCCGCCCGTCGTAAAGTCGCTACTCGTCGGGACCTGGCGCACGCCATCGTCGTCGGACAAGGGCCAAGTGACGGTGATGCTCCTTCCACCTTCGTTGAACTCAGCCTGTACTGCGCCGACAGGACTAGGTGCAAGATCGTCTGTATCCGCCGTAGACCCAGAGACCGCCAACTGCGCTGCAGCCGGACTCGCGCACAGAAAAACGCCGAGTCCCAACAAGGCCAAACTCGCGATAGCTCCCTTTATGCCTTTCGACATATCTGATCTCCTCCTCTTACCTCAATGGGTCAAAATTTTGATTTGGCCCCAGTATAGGCCATAAATAAGCGTTTAACTTACCAATAATACCAACAGTTCGCTGTAAACTCAAGGAATTAACGCAAATTAGCGTCGCTAATGGACTTTCTTGACCCGGTTAATGGGCCGCCATATCTTGCTCAATAGCGCTGTTAATATAGAGAAAAAGCCCCCTGCTAGCAATGCCACGCATCCCCGAAGACATCCTCCAACGCATCCGCGACGCCACCGACATCGTCGACTTGATCTCCGAACACGTCCAGCTCGTCAAGAAGGGCCGCAACTACTCCGGCCTCTGCCCTTTCCACGACGAAAAAACCCCCTCTTTCAGCGTTGATCCCGACCGCCAATTCTACCACTGCTTCGGCTGTGGCGTCGGGGGCAATGTATTCAAGTTCGTCCAAGAGATCGACCGCGTTACTTTTGTCGAAGCAGTCAAATTCCTCGCCGAGCGCGCCGGTATCGCCCTGCCCGAGCGTTCGGGGCCATCGCGCGAAGAGGACGCGGCCGCCGACGAACTCTACCGAGCCAATGACCTAGCGCAAAAGTACTTTCACCATCTGCTGCTTAACGACGATGCCGGCACCAGCGCCAGCGAGTACCTACAGACGCGCCGCCTCACAGACGAAACCATCGCGCGCTTCGGCTTGGGCTATGCGCCGTCGGAGTGGGACGCCTTGCTCAAAGTGGCCGGTCGCCGAGGCTTGAGTCCCCAGATCTTGGAGCGGGCCGGGTTGGCTCTGCCGCGCTCCACAGGCAGCGGCCACTACGACCGTTTTCGCGACCGAGTCACCTTTCCCATTGCCAATCTCTCCGATCGGACCATCGCCTTCGGTGCCCGTGCCCTCCAGCCCGACCAAGAGCCTAAATATCTGAATTCGCCCGAGACGTCCATCTACCATAAGGGTCGGGTGCTCTATGGACTATCCATCACCCGTGACGCCATCCGCCGCCAGGATGCTGTACTAGTCGTCGAGGGCTACATGGATCTCATCAGCCTAGCGCAGGCTGGCATCCAGCACGTGGTCGCCACCTCCGGCACGGCCCTGACCGAGGACCACGGCCGCCTGTTGGCCCGCTTTGCCCGCCAAGTAGTGCTGCTGTTCGACGGCGACGCGGCTGGCTCCACTGCCGCTATGCGAGCCTGCGAAGCTCTCTTAGGTACTGGCCTAGACGCCCGCGTCGTTTCGCTGCCCGCGGAGCACGATCCCGATACCTTCGTCCAAGAGCACGGCGCGGACGTGCTGCTCGAACGAGCCGAAAATGCCCAGTCAGTTCTCGATTTCTACCTCGAACAACTCGCCCAGCAGCACGACCTCTCCAGCGTCGAAGGCAAAGCACACGCCATCGAACGGCTCAAACCGCTCCTAGCCAAGCCCCGCGATGCGGTCCGCCGCGATTTGCTGCTGCGCGAAGTCTCCGGACGCCTCTCGGTGGATGAGCAATCCCTGCGCCACGACCTGCAAGCCTCCATGCGCCGTCGGCAACGACCGCACATGGCCGTTGCCGATGGACAGACGACCTCCTTGACCCTTACGGCCAGCCGAGCAGAGGGCCAGATGACGGCCCCGCCCGACCCGCCGCGTCACGAGCTCGAATTCATGGGGCTGTTGCTCAACTTCCCGCAGCTCATACCCGAAACTGTCCGCGAATTCGCCCCCGATTCCCTAAGCGACGCTCGCATTCAGGCCCTGTGTCGCGCGTTCTTCGACCACCATACCCACGGCAAAACCATCGACCTTGGCATGATCATCAGCGAGCTAGAGGACGACGCACTCGCACGCCTAGCCGCCCAATGCGCGGCCCAAGGTTTTGACGAGGAACAAGTCGAGCGGCAATGGCGCGACTATTTGCTTTACTTTCAGAAAAATGCGCTGCAAAAGCGCATCGACAACGCACGTCAGGCTCTCGCAACGGCATCCGACGACGGCGAAATTGCACGCCTCAGCGCCGAACTCGTCGCGCTCAATCAAGAGCGCCAAGCGGTCGCGGCCCAACAAAGCTCTTGACCTGCTTGGGAAAAATCCTAGGTTTTTAACTACTTTACGGGGCCTATAGCTCAGTTGGTTAGAGCAACGGACTCATAATCCGTCGGTCGTAGGTTCGAGTCCTACTGGGCCCACCATTATTTTTTCACCTGTGCGGTTACGAGGATTGGGCAGCCAATTTTTGTAGCCGTTTTTTATTTCTCATGCAGAGCATTATAGCCGTCCTTCTATGGGCCACAGCCGCCTTGGGGCAAGAGGACGCCGACGTTGATCGCGCAGATTCGCGTTTTATGGCGACGGTGCTGGCGCGCCTCGCCCAGCGGGCCGATCCCATTGCCAACATCTATCTGAACCAAGCCCGCGTCGAGGGCCTCAGTTCCCTGCTGGGGCAACCGATGAGCGCGGTCAAGCGGCTGAACATGCGCCTGCGGATTGCCCAAGAGCGAGTGCGAGCCGGGGATTTGCGCGCGGGCATCGAAGAGCTGCAAGGCGTTCTGGCGGCCGTAGAGGCTGGGCAGGTACCGGCGACCGAGGGCTTCGTCTACCTGCTGCACGACCAGCTCGCCATAGCCTATCTGCGCCTCGGAGAGCAGGAGAACTGTCTGCGCAACCACACCACGAATTCCTGCTTGCTGCCGATCCGCGACGACGGCATCCACACCTTGCAGGAAGGCTCCCGCCGCGCCATCGAGCACTACACCATAAACCTGAACAAGCGCCCAAGCGATCTGGGAACGCGCTGGCTGTTAAACTTGGCGTACATGACCTTGGGCGAATACCCAGAAGGGGTGCCAGAACCCTGGCGCATTCCCCCGCGCGTATTCGACGGCGACAGCGGCGGAATCCAGCGCTTCCGCGACGTGGCACCGGCGGCTGGAGTCGCGGCCGTGGGCCTAGCGGGCGGTAGCGCGGTCGAGGACTTCGACGGCGACGGTCTGCTCGATATCGCGGTCTCTTCGTGGGGATTGCGCGATCCACTGCGCTACTTCCACAACGAGGGCAATGGCGCGTTTACCGAGGCCACGACAGCGGCCGGGCTAGACGGTCAGATAGGAGGGATCAACCTCGAGCAGGCCGACTACGACAACGACGGCGATGTCGATCTGCTCGTTTTGCGCGGTGCCTGGATGGGGGAAGAGGGCCGCATGCCAAACTCTCTGTTGCGCAACAACGGCGATGGCACCTTTGTGGACGTGACGCGGCGCACCGGCTTGTTCTCCTTGCACCCGACCCACGCAGCGTCCTTTGCCGATTACGACAACGACGGCTGGTTGGATCTGTTCGTCGCCAATGAGTCCGGCAAGCGGCCCCACCCATGCCAGTTGTTTCACAACCAAGGGGACGGCCGTTTTGTCGATGTGGCTCCCGCAGTCGGCGTCGATCACGTAGGCTTTGTGAAGGGCGTTGCCTGGGGCGATATAGACAACGACGGTTTGATCGACCTATACGTATCTCAGTTTTACCGAGAAAACGTTCTCTACCGCAACCTTGGCGACACACCAGCGGGCTGGCGCTTTGCGGCAACGGTCGTCGCACCGGGGCCGAACGAGAGTTTTCCCACTTGGTTTTGGGACTACGACAACGACGGCTGGCTCGACTTATTTGCCGGCGGCTACAACATGAACGACCTCGGCGACATGGCGCGTGCCTACCTCGACGAGGAATTTGCCGCCGATCACGCGCGCGTGTACCGCAATGACGGCGATGGCACCTTCACCGAGGTCACCGAATCGCTGGGAAGCTTTGGCCAAGTCATCCTAGCTATGGGCGCTAACTACGGCGACTTGGACAACGATGGGTTCCCCGACTGCTACGTGGGCACCGGGATTCCCGATCTGCGCTCCCTCACGCCCAACCGCATGTTGCGCAACGACGGTGGCGCGCGGTTTTTGGACGTCACCACAACAGGCGGCTTCGGCAACGTGCAGAAAGGGCACGGCGTATCCTTTGCCGACTTTGACAACGATGGGGACCAAGACGTCTTCGAGGTCATGGGCGGAGCCTTTGAAGGCGACCTCTACCAGAATGTGCTCTACGAAAATCCCGGACATGGCAATCGCTGGCTGCGGCTGTTTCCCCAGGGCGTGCAGTCGAACCGAGGTGCTATTGGCGGCCGCGTGCGCGTGCGCGTGCGGCGACCAGACGGCAGTACCCGCGACATCCACCACCTCATCGGTTCGGGCGGCAGCTTTGGGGCCAACCCGCTCGCTCCGCACCTCGGTCTGGGGAACGCCACGGGATTGGTCTTCGTGGAAATCATCTGGCCGACGACCCATCAGGCGCAGCGCTGGCAGGGACTGAATCTCGACAGAGCGTACCGCCTGCGCGAGGGTCACCCGTTGGCAACTGAAGTAGTCCTGCCGAAATTCCACTTTGCCGCCGGGCACAAGGGACATTGACTCAGTAGCCGTTGGAGACTAATTTAAAGACGCTCTTGGGCGATTAGCTCAGTTGGTTAGAGCGCCGGTCTCACATACCGGAGGTCCGCAGTTCAAATCTGCGATTGCCCACCATCGTTAAAGGCCGTGCGAAGCGATCTCAGCTTCCGCGGCTTTTTTTAGCAATAAAAAGGCACCTACCCGCAAGTAGGTGCCTTTTGTTCTGCAATCTGCGCTATGGATATAGACGCTCTTTTACTGAAGCCCAAGACATCGGTAAAACGTTCGTCCCCATGACGGGCTCGGGGGCTTCGCCCCCTTCCGGGAGTAGGTACGCGGGAATGGATCCCGGCGTGCCCAACTCGCTGGCACCCGAATCCCAGCCGCTTTGTTCAGTTGCCGTCGCCCAGCTTTCGGCTTGGTCGCCGGGCTGGTCAAAAGCAATGCGCACCATGGCGCTTTTGCTGGCTGAGTCACCGGCGAAAGGGGCCCCGCGACCATCGTCGGCCACGTCGATGAGCTGGCCTCCAGCCTGCGGGTCGCCGTCGTACAGATGCAAGAGCAGCTTGGTGTTGGGCAGCGAAACGGCGGCGTCAACGCGCTGTGGCTGGATGGCGAGGAGAGAATTTTTGTGATCGGCGGCATAGTTGGCGATGAGAAAGGTCTGTCCGGCGGGGATTGCACCGGCGTCGAGGACGAGCATTACCTTGTCCTCGGTCCCGCTGCGGTAGGTCAGGGTCCAGCCGGCCAGATCAACTTCTGAGTCGCTGGGGTTGTAGAGTTCGATCCACTCGTCGGCACTAGAGGCCGTACTACCCGACCACATCAGCTCGGAGATGACGACCGGGCCGGGTTGGGCCGAGAGGGGAGCGGCGAGAGCGAAAAAGACAAGAGCGATAAAAGGGCGCATGGCAGCCTCCAGGTTGGGGTGAGATGGCAATTGCCATGCGTTTTAATGCAATATGCGTACCCGGGGGTTTTACTTTTTGTAATATATTGTAAAATATAGAAATAGAGAATTATCGCTACTCGTCCTACTCGCGCTCAGCGCGTCTATTCGGCAACAGTTCTGACACCTAGTCGCTACAGTGTGCGCGGGCTGTGAGTGCCGCGCACAGCTTCTGTTGCAAGCCGCCAAAACCGCCATTGCTCATAAAAACCACCAAATCCCCCGGACGAGCTTCTGCAGCTAAAAAAGCGGCTATCGATTCGGCGTCGGGCAGATAGTGCGCTGGCTTGCCGGTGGCGCGGAGACGCTCTACTAAACGCTCGGGCGAGAAAGGCTCGTCTCCCCGGGCGCGTTCGGGACGGGGGACCGCGGTTGCAACGAACGCGTCGGCCAAGGCGAATGCCTCGACATAGCGACCCTCAAAGATAGCGCGCGCGTTGGTCGCGCTGGCCGGTTCAAAAACCGCGATGAGCCTGCGTTCGGGATGGGATCGGCGCAGTCCCTCTAGCGTATGGGCGACCGCAGTGGGATGGTGGGCGAAATCGTCGATGAGGAGAACGTCATCGATGAGACCAATCTGCTCCTGCCGACGCTTGACGCCGGCAAAGCTGGCTAGGGCCGCGCGCAGATCGCCGGCAGTCAAGCCAGCGTGGAAACTAGTAGCCAAGCTAGCGAGCGCATTGCAGACGTTGTAATCGCCGCTCAGCGGCAAGTCGAAAACCCCCACCTCTCGCCCCGCCCGACACAAGGTGAAGCGCGTCCCCTCGGCACTGGCCTGAAGGTTGGAGGCGCGCCAAAATGCGCCCTCTTCGAGGCCAAAGGTCTCCACCGGTGCCAGCGCGGCGGGGAGGAGTTCAGCGATATTGGGGTCGGTGCCGTTGGCTAGAATCAAACCGTTTTGCGGCACCATGTTGACGAGCTGACGGAAGGCCTTGACGATTTCGGCAAGGTCCTGGTAGATGTCGGCGTGGTCGAATTCAATGTTGTTGACGATTAGCACCTCGGGGAGGTAGTAGAAAAACTTCGCCCACTTGGCAAAGAAGGCGCTGTCGTATTCATCGCCTTCGACGATGAAGTGCTCGCCTTGACCGAGCCGGTAGGAGCGGTCGAAGTTTTGCGGCACCCCGGCGACGAGGAAGGAAGGATCCAGGTCACAGGCGGTGAAGAGATGGGCGATGAGCGCAGTAGTGGTGGTCTTGCCGTGGGTTCCAGTTACCACCACTGAGCGCTTGCCGCGGATGAAGAAATCGCGCAGCACTTCCGGCAGCGATAGGTACGGGATCCGGCGCGAGAGTACGGCCTCGGCCTCTGGGTTGCCGCGCGAGATTGCGTTGCCAATGACGACCAAATCCGGCGCTGGCACTAGGTGATCCGCCGAGAAGCCGACCCGCACATCAATCCCCAACTCTTTGAGCATGGTACTCATCGGAGGATAGACGTGGCTGTCCGACCCGGTGACGCGATACCCCTGCTCGCGCAGCATGCCGGCCAAAGATCCCATAGCCGTACCGCAAGCAGCGATCAAGTGAATGTGGGAACCCAATGGAAGCTGCATGACCGTATATACCGTTGGAGGAACGCAAGTGTCAAGGGAATCGGCCGGTTTGTGTTCAGCAATCGGCGATTGTTTTATTGTGGAGGCACTTGCTTGCAAGAGAGGAGACTATGGGCCAAGAGAAAGAAGCGGCAGGGGATGTTTTTCTGTCCCTCGTCATTCCCGTTTTCAACGAAGAGGAAAGCCTGCCTCATCTGTGGGACCAGATCGACAGCGCTCTGGCGACTGTGGAATGGGCTTGGGAAGCCATTTTCGTGGACGACGGGAGTACGGATACCTCGTTTGCGGTCCTGGGAAAATTGGCCAAACAGCATCCACAGGTGTGCGCCTTGCGTTTCCGCCGCAACTACCGCAAGGCCGCGGCCCTCGCCGCTGGCTTCAAGCAGGCGCGCGGCCAAGTCATCGTCACCATGGACGCCGACCTGCAAGACGACCCGCGCGAAATCCCCCGGCTGCTGGACGAGCTAAACCGCGATTGCGACTTGGTCTCGGGCTGGAAGGCCAAGCGCCGCGACCCTTTGAGCAAGACTCTCCCCTCCCGCTTGTTCAACTGGATCACCTCGCTGGTCTCCGGGGTGCGCCTGCGCGATTTCAACTGCGGCCTCAAGGCGTATCGGCGCGAGGTGGCCGAAGATGTGTTGCCTTATCTCTACGGAGAATTGTATCGGTTCTTGCCCGCCGTGGCCCACTGGATGGGCTATCGAGTCGGCGAGATCCCGGTGCAGCACCATCCCCGCCGCTTCGGCCATTCCAAATTCGGAGCCAAGCGGTTGCTAAACGGGTTTTTAGATCTGCTGACCGTGACCTTCGTCGTGCGCTTTATGACCATGCCCATGCACGTCTTCGGCAGCTTGGGGCTCATCTCCACGCTTTGCGGATCGGTCATCTGCGCCTATGTGGCCTTGCTGCGCTACGAGCACGGCAACATCCAAAACCGCCATCCCCTGCTCATGCTGGGCATTCTGCTGATCATCGTCGGCATTCAGTGCTTCTCCATCGGCTTTTTGGGAGACATGATCGCCAGCATGCACCAGCGCGGCGGGCGCACCCCGCGCATTGCCGAGCGCTTAAATGGGTGATAGCTCTTTTAGGGCCGCCAACAGCGCGTCTATCTCTGCATCCGTACCCACCGAGATTCGCAGGCAGTCCGCTAAGCGCGGCGGTGTGGCAAAGTAGCGCACCAAGATCCGGCGCTCTTTGAGTTCCGCGTAGAGTCTGGCAGCGGCGCAGCTAACCCAGCATTCGCCGAGCCTAGCGAGCACGAAGTTCGCCTGCGAATCCCACACGTAAAAACCCAACGTCCGCAGCTCAGCACACAGGCGCGCGCGCGTCGCGCAGACGCGGGCGGCGTTTGCGCGCATTGCGTCGATATCTTCTAGGGCAGCCTCGGCGGCCACCAAGCTCAGCCGATTGAGATTGTAGTGGTCCTTGACCTTCCACATCCCTTTAATCAGCGCAGCCGGAGCAAAAGCAAAGCCAATACGCATGCCAGCGAGAGAAAAGGACTTGGACATGGTGCGCACTACAATGGCATTGGAATGTTCTTCGATGAGCGGAACGCAGCCACCCTGCGAAAAATCGACATACGCTTCATCTACGACCAAGACGCCGTCAACCCGCGCACAGAGCGCGGAAACCTCATCGTAGGGCACGAGGGTGCCCGAGGGCGCATTGGGATTGGCGAGAAAGGTAATGCGGGCCCCGGGCACGGCTAGGCCCTCGGGCAGGGAGAAATTCTCGCCGAACTCGACCGGGACTGCCTCCGCTCCCTGGATGTCGATCAGCGGCTTGTAGTAGCCGTACGTGGGATGGGGATAGGCTATCTTGTCGCCCTCGCCGGCGAAGCTGCGGATGATGACGTTGAGCAGCTCGTCCGAGCCGTTGCCAACCATGATTTGTTGAGGAGCAATGGCGAATATCTCGCCCAACTTGCGGCGCAGAGCCCAAGCGTCTGGGTCGGGATAGAGACGCAAATCAGCGGAGCATGCATCGCGCAACCGCGCTAGCACTAAAGGGGAAGGCGGATAGGGGTTTTCGTTGGTATTGAGCTTGATGTGACCCTTCTCGCGGGGCTGTTCCCCTGGGACGTACCCGCGCAGACGAGCGATGTTGGGGCGAAACAGGTCCGACACGACTAACTGCTTGCAGGCTCATCCACGCGCTGTACTTCCAAAACGCCCTCAATCTGCTCGATTTGGTCTATGGCCTGACGCAGCTGCTCGTTGTCGGCGACGTCGATCCAGAAGTCCTGTTCGGCGATGTGACCATCGGCGCGGGTAGTGGAGTCGCGGATGTTAGAGCCAGCGTCGCTGATCGCCCGCGCGATGTCCGCGAGCAAGTACGTGCGGTCCCAACTGCGGGTGCGCAATTGAACGGTAAAGGCCGGTTCGTCCTCCAGCTCCCACTCGACCGCGAGCAGGCGGTCCGGCTCCGCGGAAATCCGGCCGATGTTGGGACAGTCGGTGCGGTGGACCGTGACGCCGCGGCCTCGGGTGACTAGACCGACAATCTCATCTCCCGGGATGGGACCACAGCATTTGCCAAAGCGAATCATCAGGTTTTGCATGCCTTGGATGCGAATGTCTCTGCGGTCTTGGGGCCGGAGCGCGCGCCGCTTGGGCTTGGGCGGGGCTATTCGGCTGATGACCTTGCCGATTGACAGGTCTCCGTTGCCCAAGGCTGCGTAGAGATGCTCGGCGTCCCTGAACCCGAATTCCTCTGCCACAGCATCGAGGTTGGGAGGGTCATCCCTCAGCCCCCTGTCGAGCGCCTCCTTGCCAAGGCGCACGTTGTGGTCGTATTGCTCCTCCCGCAACCAGCGGCGAATGGCTTGGCGGGCCTTGGCAGTCTTGACTTGATCCAGCCAAGCGAGTTTGGGCTTTTGCTGTGGCGCCGTGACGATCTCCACGGTTTGGCCGCTGCTCAAAGCCGCGCTTAGCGGCACGACGTGGTCGTTTACTTTGGCCGTCGCGCAGTGCAGCCCGATGTCGGTGTGGATGGCAAAGGCAAAATCAATCGGCGTGGCCCCCTTGGGCAATTGGTGTAGGTGGCCTTTGGGGGTGAAGACAAAGATCTCGTCTTGGGACGCGAGCTCGGTCTTTAGGCTTTCCATGAACTCGACCGGGTCGGTGGCCTCCTGTTGCCAGTCGATGACTTGGTGCAGCCAACTCATGTGTTGGTTTAAATCACCGGGATCCTTGTCATTGGATTTGTAACGCCAGTGAGCGGCGATGCCGATTTCAGCCGTGTGGTGCATCTGCGCAGTGCGAATTTGCACTTCGACGTATTGACCTTTGGGACCGATCACCGACGTGTGCAGCGACTGGTACATGTTGCTCTTGGGAGTCGATATATAGTCTTTGATGCGCCCGGGAATGGGGGTGTACATGTGGTGGACCCAGCCGAGGATTTGATAGCATTCGCGCACGGTGCCAGTGATGATGCGCATGGCCAGCAGATCGTAAATTTCCTCAAAGGGCTTACTGCGCGCCTTCATCTTATTGTAGATGCTGTAGAAGTTCTTGGCACGGCTCGTAAATTCGGCTTTAATGCCATTGGCGTGCAGGCACTCCTCGATCGGGACCTTGAATTCCTTTATATAGTCTTCGCGCTCTTGGCGCGTCATGGCCACGCTTTCGCGCAATTCTTGGTAAATTTTGGGTTCGAGAAACTTGAGGCT
>JAPPEF010000328.1 GCA_028875335.1 Gemmatimonadota bacterium | reverse complement strand
TTGCCCTGGGTAATGGTCGCTCCCGAGTCGACGATACCGGCTCTCTCATTGCCGATGAAGTCGCTCGATACCACCTCGGGCGAGCTCGTGTAATCGATCTGGCCCCCCAGGGGCACATCGAGGGAGATATCCCGCAGGTAGGTGTTGATTTCCTCTGTGCCGACTTCCCGTTCTAGGTTGAGATTCAAAATGGCGAGGGAGACATTGGGGGTGGGTACGCGAATGGCATTGGCCGTGAGCCTGTCTTTTAATTCCGGCAGGACCTTGACCACGGCGCTGGCCGCCCCGGTGTCCGTTATGACCATGTTTAGCGGTGCCCCGCGCCCCCGCCGCTCGTGCTTGTGATAGTTGTCGATGAGATTCTGGTCATTGGTGTAGGAATGGCAGGTCTCGATGTGGCCGCTGGCGATGCCGTAGCGGTCGTGCACGACCTTGATCACCGGCGCGATGGCATTGGTAGTACAGCTGCCGGCGGAGAGAATCCGTTCTTCCTCCACAATGCAATCGTTGTTGATGCCGTAGACTATATTGGGGACATCGCCCTTGCCGGGCGCGGTCAAGACGACCTTGGCGATCCCTGGGGCTCGGAGGTGGCGCTGGAGGCCCTCGCGGTCCCGCCAGACACCGGTGTTGTCGAGCACAATGGCGTTTTCAATGCCGTAGGCGCTGTAATCCACGTCCTCCGGGGTGTCCGAGTAGAGGAGGCGGATCATGTTGCCATTGGCGACGATGGCGTTTTCTTCCCGATCCATGACGATGGTCCCCTTGAAGGGGCCGTGAATGGAGTCTCGCCGCAGCAGACTGGCCCGTTTCACTAGGTCGCCCTCCGAGCCCGTGCGCACCACCACGGCCCGCAGCCGCCACTTATCGCCCCCGCCGCTACGCGCGATCAGGATCCGCGCCAAGATGCGTCCGACCCGGCCAAAGCCGTAGAGCACCACGTCTTGCGGCTTGTCTAGCAGCGTCTTCCCACCATTGATCTCAGCCAGTTCCCGGCGCACAAAAGCGTCCACATCCCCGTTCGCTTTACTTTTGTGGAACCTAGTAGTCAACTTGCCGATATCTATCCGCGTCGGGGCTAGGTTCAGCCGGGACAGGGCCTGGAGGACCACAAAGCTCGAAAACATGCAGAGCTCGTCCTTGATCACCTGGCGAGCAAAGCGATGAGCCTTGAGGATGTCAATCGTGGAGTTGTGCACCAGGGAGCGGCCGTAGATCGTGGTGACCACGCCGTAATCCCGATAGAGTTTGCCGATGAGCGGGACCATGGACTCGGCGACCTCCTCCCGCTTAGCCCAATCGGCAAAGTAGCGTTCCATCTTCTGGTCGATCATCTCTTCAATTCCCTCTCTGTGGAGCCCATCCGATATCTCGCATCTCGACCGACCCCACGGGTTCGAACGCTGATCGATAAGTTGCTGTACCTATGTTCCTCCCTGTACATGTGCGCGAAGTGCCGTTAGGATGTCGTCGCTGGTAAACCCCTCGGTATCGGCATCGGCCAGCAGCCGCGTAATGAACGCGCTCAGGCGGCGGTCGCGTTCACGTCGTGGCTGGGCCTGCGCCCGGGTGGCGCTGACGAACGAGCCGACCCCTCGCCGGGTTTCGAGCACGCCGGCGCGCTCGAGCTCGCTGTACACGCGCGCGACTGTGTTCGCATTGATGCGGAGGTCGCCTGCGAGTTGCCGAACCGTCGGTAGCTGATCACCAGCACGGAGGCGTCCTGCGGCAATCGCCGCTCTCAACCCCCGCTCCAGTTGGATGTAAATGGGAGTGCGGTCACGCAAGTTGATGCTAACCTGCATGTGAACTAATGTACTAGTTTATTAGTATAATTGTTATAAAAAATTGCTAGCGCCCAACGCGAAGCTTCGCGATTCGCTGCCGGATCCTCCACTGTGCTCTTTGCAATGGGGAGAAGGATAGCGTACCGTAGCTGCGACGGAAGGACGAGACCTGACCCTAGGAAGTTGTTATGGAACCAATCTATCTTAGCTGGTATTTTTTAGCCATATTCATAGCCTTCTCTTTAGCCATATTCATAGCCCTGTATTGCGGAGGGATCGAAGAAAAGAATCGTGAACGGCTGGAGCAACTAGCCGACCGGCTGCGCCAGCTCTACAAGTGCACCGGTCGGCCGGCCCTGCGGGTACGCCGTCCTAGGCGACTTCACTTTGAGATGCATCAGGCCCTCCGAGAATTGGAAAAGAGCCTCAAGACCTTGGAGCGGCACCACCATATTCATAGCCGTCGGCTGCGCTCTCCCCTGCTGTTCATCGACGACCCTAAGCCCTTCCTCGACAATATGGATGAGCGCCTCTCGCGGCTGGAAGAGATCGACGTAAAATAAAGGGACCGAGCCGTGCTAGCTCCGTTGTCGGCGAGGGACTAGGATGAATGAAAAGTGTATATGTTGTCGTCAAATTGTTGTGAAAAATGACGATAGCATAGTCAAATTTGGCGCAGAGGCGCTGATCCTTCGGGTCCTTATTTGATCAGGACCATCTTCTGCACCCGCGAGACCTGGTCAGCCCCTGTCAGCCTGCACAGGTAAACTCCCGAAGCCCGGTCCGAGGCATCCCACGTCGCGGAGTGACTCCCTCGGCTCCTGATATCACTGAACAGCGTCTCCACTAGCTGCCCCGTGAGAGTGTAGACCGATAGCGTCACGTGCTGCGGTGCCGAGAGCGTGAAGTGGATCGTGGTGACCGGATTGAAGGGATTGGGGTAGATGCTATCGAGCCTCGTCTTCTGGGATGCTACTTGGTCCGAGGCAGCGCTGGTTATCGATGTCGCCACGTGGCTGTCGACCTCTATGGGCCAGCCCTCCAGCAACTCGTGCCAGGGTGCGACGGGCAGGTTGCCGTCCTGGTCGCGGGCATACCCGAACATGCGCCACCTTCCTCCGAGGGCCTGATCAGACACCCTAAATCGCGCTGTGAAGCGAATGCGGTCGCGGCCGGCGGTTCCCCAAGCCGTCTCTGTGCCGTCGACGTACAGGCCCTCGATCCCCGTGAGATCCGTCCAATCCGCAGAACCCTCCTCCTCCCTCGCGTACACGGACCCGCTGGCACCGCGAATGAAGTAGCTGTCGCTGGCTGAGAACTCCTCCAGAGCGATGCGGTCGTCGGTGGCGAGGTGCCCGGAGCTGATGAGCTGGACGCCGATCTCGGCGATGTCATTCGCTCCCTGAGGATCGACGGCCAGTGCGTGCAGGTCGTACCAGGTATTGGTCTCAAGGGTATCAACGCGCTCCTCTGCGCCGGGCAGAGTGACATACATATGTCCGACGAAAGGACTGGGGCTCGAGTCTGGGAAGGGATGGCGGGGCGCAGAACTCAGGGCACTGTTGTACTTGAAGAGCCGGCCGTCGACGAACAGGTTGTAGGCCACGAACTTCGTCTCCCCATTGTAGTCGTAGTCGTCCACCCACAGCAGCCGGCGCCACGGATCCGTGGCGTTCACGTTGTCTCCTATGTAAATGTTGTGGAGCACGGCTTCGGCGATGTGATTGCCGTTGTGCGTTGGTTCGCCGAAGTCCAGCATCCGAGAGTACCCGCCAACCGAGTAGTCTCCGCAGCCGGGATCAAAGTAGTTCCCGGTGATCTCCAGGCTGCCGCTTTTGAAGGCCATGGGCCGGGTGCGCTCGAAGATGTTGTCGCGGACCGCGGCTCGAATCGCGTACCCGCCCTGGGGATGGGTATCGACGCAGGCCTGCCACTGCTCCAGATCGTTGTCGTGGAAGTAGTTGTTATCCACGGTGAAGCGCGTCTCGGGACTGTTGGAGGCAATGGAATGGCGGTTGAAGGTGAATTCGTTGCGCGCTATGGCGACTTCGGAACCGCCGGTGGCCATGGTCGTCCCCGTAATGCTGATCCCATAGCCGAAGCCATTGCGATAGTTCTCGTGCAGGTAGCTTCCGGTGACCATGCCCCCACGGGAGTTCCTGAAGTCGATGCCCTTGCGGAAGCGGGTGATTTCGCAGTTGTCGATTTCGAGTTGGTCGTGCCCGACCACGGCGATGCCGTCTCCGGTTCCCGCCTCGTGGGTAATGGCCCCCACGAGCTTGAGGCTTTTGAAGGTCACGGCGTCGCTGGCCACGTGGAACAGGTCGAGGTCGCTGTCTTCGGTGTAGCACACGGAGGGAGGGGAGTCCCAATACGGCGGGTCATTCGGTTCTCCCGGCTCGACCTCGCCCACGTCCACGAGTTCGGCCGCGCCGAGCAGGGTGATGCTCCTGTCGATGACGACCGTCTCGGTGAATAGGTACTCTCCCCCTAAAAACACTAAGGTGTCCCCTGCGGAGGCTCTGGACACGGCCTCCTGAACCGCCGCGCTGGTGAAGCCCTCCACCTGCCAGCCCTCGGCGGGAGCCACGAGGGCTGGCACAAGGGCCACTAGCCACGCACAGACGGCGGATGTCTTTGCCCTAGTCTTCTCGTTCCTAGTCTCCATCGCTCGCCATATTCCTTCCTTGAAAGCCCGTTGTAGGAATGTCTCATATAGCCCTTATTAGGACAATTGATATAAGAAGCCACAACATCGCCATGCAAGAGTAGAGGAATAAACGAAAATGGCGCGGCAAAAAAAGAAAACCACTAAGAAGCAAAAGTCTTCCGACCCATTCTCGAAACTCACGTGGGAAGACATAGAGGAATGGGCGGGCAACGTTATCGTCGGCCGAGGACGCTCCTATCAGAGAAACGGAGCGGTTGAAAACTTGGGACGGACTGAGGGCGGGACGTTGGCAGCTTGGGTGAGAGGAACGCGGCGCTATGCCACCCGGGTTCGCCTCACCGAGAGGAACGGCTTGGAATCCGCCTGCACCTGTCCCTATTGGGCCACCTGCAAGCACGCGGTGGCGGTGGTACTGGAATACTTGGAACGCCTCAAGACCGATAGTGCTATTGGCGAAATTGATGAGGACGATCCGCGCTTGTTGAAACTAGAAGCGATAGAGGACGAGGACGAGGAATTCGCTGAGGAAGAGGAGAAAGAAAACGTCAAGGCGCGTTCCGGGCGGTCAAAATCCAAGAAATCCAAAGCGGCTTCTCTGCGTCCGTACCTCCAAGAGCAAACTAAAGCCGAACTCGTAGCGCTGGTGATTGAACTCGCGGAAGCGCACGACGCAGTGCGCCAATTGATCGCCGACCGCCACAATTTGGCTTCCGGGCAGACGCAAAAAATTCTCCAGATGATCCGCCGCGAGATCCATGCCTTAGAAGAGTCGTTGTGGGACGAATACAACTACCGAGACCCTGCGGCCAACGTAGGTCGCCTCAAGGCGGCGCTCAAAGGGTTGGTCGCAGCCGGACAGGCCGACGCGGCCGTGCGACTAGGGCCGGAGTTGCTGGACGCGGGCAGCCGGGCACTTGAGCACGATCGCGAAGGCGAATCCGACGCGGCGTTCGCCGACTGCTTCGAGGTGCTTTTTCAGGCCCTAGACACGGCTTCCCTGTCGCCAGCGGACCAGATAGAATGGGCCATAGATATGGAACAGGCCGACGGGTACAGCCTGTGCGCCGCTGGTTTGGCCCACCTGTGGAAGAAAGGCTACGCCAAAAGCGATTGGTCCGCGGTGTGCGACCGGTTAGCGCAGCGTCTCGAAGCCATTGAGCCTGATGCGGAAGAGGACGCCTTTTTGCCTAACTTCAAACGGAGCCAAATGGCCGACTGGCTGACGCGCGCCTTGGAAAAGGCTGGTCGCCAAGACGAGATTATTCCGCTGTGGGAGCGCGAAGCGCCCATTACCAACACCTATGCTCACTTGGTGGACCTCCTGATAGCCAAACGCCGCTGGGAAGAGGCACGGTACTGGTGCCGTCAGGGGATGGAGGCGACTCCCTCCATCTATCCGGGCATTGAAGCGACCCTGCATAAGAAGCTACAGACGATTAACGAGCGCAGTGGCAATCCGCTCGTTGGGTTGGCCCTTCAGGCCGAGGAGTTTTTTGCTGCGCCTGGTCTATTCGGTTTTCAGGACTTGTGCAAAGCCGCCCGCAAGGCGCGCCTCGGCCAAGGCGTCGAGGCTTGGGCGAGGCACTTTTTAGAAACCGGCCGGCGGCCCGGCGTTGGTCGGAAACGCAAGAGCGATCCGAAGGTAGCTTGGCCCTTGCCACCCCCTGAAGTCGAAGTGCCCAATATCGAGGAAACAAAGGCACCGATGACCGGGATACTAACTCAGTTAGCTATTGCCGAGAAGAAGCCAGACGAGGTGCTCAAGTGGTACGACCACGCCAGCCGCAAGAAGGGTGGCGTGAGGCTGTCTGACTTCCTCGTCAATGCCACTGAGGTAGCCGAGGCCATCAAGTCGGCCCATCCAGAGCGGGCGATAGCTATATGGAAGGAAACCGCAAAGGGGCAGATCGCCCGAGTGCAGACAAGTGGGTACGAGGAGGCAGCTCCCTATTTGCGAAAAATAAAAAATGCGCTCACTCGGGCCGGTCGCAAGCAGGAATGGGAAGCGTATTTGGCTTCCTTGCGAGAGGAAAACCATCGTCGGCCGCGATGTCTGGAGGTACTAGACCGGCTGAAAAGTGGGCGTCGGCGAATTATCAACACGTAGTTCCATTGGCAAATTCGTGGAAAAAACCAGTGCCTACACCGTCAGCGACTTCGCCCATTCTCTTGACGGGCGCGACCGGCTACATCGGCGGGCGATTGTTGCGCGTGTTGCAAAATGCCGGGTATCGGGTGCGCTGTGTAACTCGGCGTCCCGAGGCACTCCAATGTTGCGTCGCGCCAACGACGGAAGTAGTCAGCGGCAACGTCCTCGACCGCGAAAGCCTAACAGGGACGATGAACGGCGTCGAGATTGCCTACTACATGGTCCACTCCATGGGTTCAAAGGGCGATTTCGAGGAACAGGACCGCCAAGCTGCGCACAACTTTGGCCAAGAGGCGCGGCACGCTGGCGTCAGTCGGATTATCTATCTCGGCGGTCTCGGCGAAACGAGCGAGGAACTGTCCCCGCATCTTAGAAGCCGACAGGAAGTTGCCGAGGTCTTGCGAGCGTCGGGGGTGCAGGTCGTCGAATTTCGTGCCTCCATTGTCATTGGTTCTGGCAGTCTGTCGTTTGAGATGATTCGCTCGCTGGTGGAGCGGCTTCCCGTGATGGTCACTCCGCGTTGGGTAAACGTCACCGCCCAGCCGATAGCGATTGACGATCTGCTGCAATATCTCTCGGCCGCACTCGACCTAAAAACCGATGCCCATGCGATCTTTGAAATCGGCGGTCCTGATTCGGTTTCTTATGGCGACCTGATGAGGGAGTACGCGCGTCAGCGTCGGCTCAGGCGGTTGATGATCCCGGTGCCATTTTTGACGCCGCGTCTTTCTAGCCTCTGGCTCGGTCTGGTGACGCCCTTGTACGCCAGAATTGGGCGAAAACTTATCGACAGCATTCGCCACCCGACGGTCGTCCGCGACAGCGCAGCCCAGCAGACCTTTCCGCACATTCGGCCCCAAGGAGTGCGCGAGGCCATCGCAAGTGCGCTTGGCAACGAAGGCCGCTAATGCGCCGCAATGCACTAGACCAATGCGCATCAACGGGAGCCTGCGAAGGAACGGGGCGCGGGAAGTCGTGCTAGCCGACCAAGAGCAAGCGACGGTGAGGAGAATTCTGTATGACGATGAAAATCAACCAAACGACCCTCGCGCTAGTGCGCGGAGATATTACAAGGGAACGCGTCGATGCGATTGCCAACGCTGCCAACGAGCGGCTCATGGGTGGCGGTGGCGTCGATGGTGCCATTCACCGCGCCGGGGGACCAGCCATCATGGCGGAATGCAGCGCAATTCGCGCCAAGCAGGGCGGTTGTCCCACGGGTCAAGCTGTTATCACGACGGGTGGCAATCTTCCCGCGAAGTACGTCATCCACACCGTGGGGCCGATCTGGCGGGTTGGAGACGCTGGTGAAGCCGAACTTCTCGCGAGCTGCTATCGGGAAAGTTTGCGACTCGCAGTGGAGCACGGCATCAAGACGATTGCCTTTCCATCCATTAGCACCGGCGTGTATGGTTATCCAGTCGCGCAAGCGGCGGTCATCGCACTCAATGCGGTGAAGCAGTTTCTCGAAGTGCATGACGGTCTCGATGACGTGCGTTTCGTTCTCTTCGACGATGCGACGTACGGCGCTTACGAGAATGCCCTTGCAGGTTAGCTCGTCGGGCGGACGCGGGGACCGTTCAGCAATCGGCCTAGCCAAGTGTAGCGGACGAGGAATTGGTAGATCAGCAGTAGAAGGCCGGTGACTACGAGCAAAACTAGGAAGTACTTTATGCCAGAAGAAAGCGGCCAATCGCGCACGGCCAATTGAGCGCCAATGATCAGCGGTACATGTGTTACATACAGCCAGTATGACGAATCCGACACGTAGCGAATGGTTTTGTTTTCGCGGGTGCAGAGTTTGCGGAACAAGCCGATGAACCCAAAGGTCATCATCCAAGCGTAGATCACCTGTAGCGCCACTGCTGCTGTCCGGGCCATAGCCGGATCGAATATTTCTTGGCGAAATCCGAATGCACCCGTTGAAAATTCGAGCCCGAACGGGAAGACGATAAATAGCCCCACGGGAAGCGCCAGCCACCACCATTTCCCGACTCGGCCGTCTGGGTCGTCGCAGTTGAAATACAGAGCGCCAAAAAAGAAAAAGAGGGCGTAGTAGAATAATATGTGCGGCATGGGCAGAAGGCCCGAGGAGGTGTCCGGGCCAAAACTGGGTACGACCAGTCCCATGAGCGACTGTGGGATCATGGTCAGAGGGATCAAATAGAGAAAGCGAACGGGTGAAAGAATCAGCCACTTGGGTGGGCCTTGCCATTGCAGCCAATCGGCGAGGCGGGCGTAGAGTGCGAAGACGAGGACCAACCAGCAGAGGAACCACAAGAACCAAAGGTGGTGAAAAAGCGGCACGGCAAAGAGCGGCGACGCCATCGTGAGGAACTCGGCCGATTTCTCTTCTGTCTCGTCGGTTTTTTCTTGACCGTCGCCAGTGGAGGATTGTTTGAAAAGTCCGGCGATTTGAACTCGGCCGTTCTTGACTTGTCGCGCATCGAGTTCGATCTGCAATAGTCCCGCCAAATACCGAGTCAGTTCCCAGTCCACCTCCAGGGCCGCCCGAGGCGTGTCGCCGTTGTTGTTTTTTGCCTCGGGATCTGCTCCGCGCTGAAGCAGCAGTTTGGCGACCTCCACTCGTCCTAGGAAAGCGGCTGCGTGCAAGGGCGTTCCACCGTCTTTGGTGCGGCCATTGACAGCGGCCCCGTTTTGCAGCAGCCAATCGATGATTTCAAGTTGGCCGACCAGCGCGGCCCATACTAGGGGAGTTTGCCCAAATGCCGGATCGGTCCCATCGATATCGGCTCCGTCTTGCACGTGCCGTTCAATAGCGGCGAGGTCCCCGTTCTTGGCTGCACTCCAAATATTGTCTTCTTCGGCCTTGGCTACGTTTGCCTCTAATCTAGATGCAATGGCCCAGCCGCTGATCCAGTTTACCGCGGGAACGATTGTTACTAGTCCGAGTAGGAATGGCAGCAACACGCGGCGAAAGCGGTGGGAGAGCACTGGTTTTAAACCGCGTCCGCGCCAAAGCATGGCCGTGAAAAAGCCACTCAGCACAAAGAACACCGGCATGCGGAAGCCGTGGATTGCGGCAAATAACAGCCAGAAGAAACCGCTTTGCCGCTCATCCTGGACTGGCCAAGGAAACGGCGTGAAGGACAACCCCGCGTGCAATACGATGCCGAGCAGCATCGCCGTGGCGCGCAGGGCGTCGAGGTCGTAGCGGCGCGGGTAAGAGCCTCTGTTCATGGCTTGGACTATTCGATCCTTCTAAACGTCCCTCCATCCTGTACGGCCTCGTAAATCTGGGTGAACTCGCGGCTGCCGTCGTCTTCGACGGGGAGGCATTCGGAGCCGCTTTCGCAGACGGGCATGGCGTCGCGGGGGTATTCGTTGTGGAGGGCTTGCTTGGAGCAGCCGTAGTAGGTGACTTCGCCGTTGGCGCGGGCATAGCGATAGACGTGGCGGGGCGGATCGACCCAACTGTAATCCACGCGATATTGCTCTATGACTTGGGGGTCAATCTCGATGCCGAGACCGGGTTGTTCTGGGACTCGGTAGTAGCCGCCGCGAAGCTCGATGGGGTCGGCCAACAGTTGACTCTCCCAGATGTTCATGCAGGTAATGGCCGGCCACTTGCTCTGGGGGCAGACTGCGCCCAAGTGAGCGGCCCAAGTGGTGGTAATGCCCGTGCCGACGAGCTGGAGCCAGAAGGGTTTGTTGGCCACGTCGGCGACCGCGGATTGCTGCGCGATACCGTGGGCTCCAGCGCAGACGACAAAGCCGTCGGCAACGTCTTCTTGCAGGGTGGTGAGAATGGGCGGCGAGCCATAGTGCATGGCCAGCGGGCGGCGGATGTGGTTGCGGATTTGGGCGTTGCCAGCCACATCGGATTGGGGGATCGGCGTCTCAATCATGGCCACCTGTGGGTATTGCTCCAAGGTTGATAAGAATTCGACGGCACTGGCGGCGTTGGCGAGTGTGCCGTTGAAGTCCAAGTCGAGCTTGAACTGCGGGGGGACGGCCTCGACGATGGCTTGGATGCAGGCGTGCAGGTCGTACCATGTTCGCGCCTTGAGCTTGGCGGTGGTATAGCCCTGCGCGACGGCGTCGGCGCACTGGCGTGCCCAATCTGCGCCCGGCATGTCCATCGCCCACCACGACAGCGGGCACCACGTACGGACCTTGGTGCCCAGAAGGCGATACGCGGGGGCACCTAAGACCTTGCCCACTGCGTCGAAAAGCGCCTGCTGGACCCCGGCCCCCAGCGCATCCTGCCAGAGCAAATCGCCGACGGCGCGGCCGACGATGCGGTCTTCTATGTCTTCGGGGACTTTGGCCCACGTATAGTTGGGAATGGTCTCGCCCCAGCCGATGGTGCCGTCGGCGAGGGTGATTTTGCAAAGTTGGACGATGCGCCAGTGCGGCAGCCAGTATTTCATGTGCTGATTGGTGTGGTCGGTAAACGGAACGTCTAAGTGGATGAGTTCGACGGATTGGACCTGCATTGGGGGCTCCTTTGGGAAGTGGTGGGGTGGGCTAGATACGGCGGGCTGAGCTGGGTGTCAAGACGGGGGAGGAATGGATGGGTTAGGGGTATGGGATGCTTCGACTCCGCTGCGCTCCGCTCAGCATGACTAAGAAGCAGCGCGCCAGCACCTGTCATGCTGAGCGTAAGCGAAGCATCCCCTACCTGAGAAGCCCATGCGTAACATCACTAGTTATATTGAGTACATGGAAATTCGCCAATTCGCCGAGCAGATACTTTTTGGCACGCGCTGGGAAGACAAGCTGGTCGTCCTCGACCGCTACGAGGACCGCGCGCCCGGTGCGGGGATTGCGACCCCCAGTGCGCCGGGTCGCCCGCCCGGCTTGGGGCTGGACGAGTGGCACCACCGAGAAAAGCTCCGCTTCCGCGACGTGCGCCACTTCCACAGCGAAAAAGAGCGCGGGCTGGTCTTGCACTTTTTTGCCAACCACGAATTGCTCGCCTTGGAGCTGATGGCATTGGCTCTGCTTAAATTTCCGCAGGCACCGGAGAAATTTCGCCGCGGCTTGGTGCAGACGCTCAGAGACGAGCAAGAGCACGTGCGGCTCTACCAGCAGCGGATGCAGGAGATTGGGGTGCAATTTGGCGAGATCCCGGTCGGCGATTTTTTCTGGAAGGCCATCGGGCCGATGGAGACCCCGATGGATTTTGTAACGGGCTTGAGCCTGACCCTCGAACAAGCTAATCTCGACTACGCGCGGCACTACGCCGAGGTCTATCGGCAATTAGACGATCCGGAGACTGCGGCGATTCTGGAGCGGATCTACCACGACGAAATCGGTCACGTCAAACACGGGCTGACGTGGTTTAGGCGCTGGCAGGAGGCCGGGGTGAGCGAATGGGACGCCTATCGCCAAGCACTGCGCTTTCCGCTGGGGCCGGCGCGGGCCAAGGGCATTGGCTTCAATCGCACGGGTCGGCTCCAGGCGGGACTTTCTGCGGACTATATCGACGAATTGGAGCTGTTCTCGCAGTCGCGGGGACGCTGTCCGGCTGTGTACTGGTTCAATGCCAACTGTGAGGAGCAGGTGGGGTTGGGACGACCGGGTCTTACGCCATCGCAGCGGGTGGCTGAGCTGGAGGACGATTTCCAAGCGCTGCCCATGCTGCTATGCGTTCGCGACGATGTGGTGCTTTTGCGCGAGAAGCCTTCGCCGGGCTTTTTGCGGCGGATGCAGGGGTTGGGCTTTGCGATACCGGAATTTGTCGAGTGCAGCGCGGATGGATTAGCGGCGCTTGCCGAGCGCAAGGTCAATGCGCTCAGACCTTGGGGCTGGAGTCCAGACAGTGCCGAGTTGCTTGCGCCTTTGGTTGAGGGCTTGCCTCGGGGTGGAGAAGGGCCTTGCTGGAGTGCGGAGGTCCGGCAGCTCTACGCCAAGTCGTGGAGTGCGGCGCGGTTGGGCGAGTTTCTGGCGGTGGAACAGGCCGACTATTTTTGTGGGACGGATGTGGTCGGCACGGCTTGCGAGACGACAGAACAAGTCCTAGTGGAGATAGGACGCTTGGGAGAGGCGGGTTTTGACTCGGTAGTCGTCAAGGCTATCTACGGCTCTTCGGGGCGCGGCCAAATTCATTGCCGTGGGAGACAACTACGCGCGGAGCAGCGCGGTCGGTTGGAGAATATTTTGCGGCAGCAAGGCCAAGTCGTAGTAGAGCCGTGGCTCGACAAGGTGGTGGATCTGTCGCTGCATTTTGACGTGGGGACCGAGGGTGAGACGGCGGTGGCTGGCTGGACACGATTTTTTACCGATGGGCGCGGCCAGTATCGCGGCTCGTTCGTCAGCTCGCTTACTGCTGGACTCGACGAGGAGGTGAAGCGATTTCTCTACGGCGATGGGCGCGATGCCCGCCGCTTGCCGAAGTTGGGCGAACAGCTCGCCGAATGGCTCGCTGAGCCGTTGCGCGCTGCTGGTTATCAGGGGCCGGTCGGCGTGGATGCCATGGTGTACCGCGACCGCGACCGGTTGCGGCTAAAGCCGATTGTGGAGGTCAATCCGCGCACGACGATGGGGCGGGTGGCGCTCAAGTTGCAACAGATAGTTAATTCGGCGCGCACAGCCCTGTGGCTGGTGATTAGCCGCCGCGAGGTGGCAGCGGCTGGGTTTGCCGACTTGGCTGAATGTGCCGCTGTGCTGGAGGCTGTGCATCCGGCTCAGTTGATGCCTGACGGCAAGCAGTTGAGCGGGGGGGTGCTTTTTACGACCGACCCGGCGCAGGCCCGTTCTTTTGCCACCGTGTTGCTGGTCGGCGAATCGCTGGACGAGTGTGAGGGCTACCTGCGGGAAGCGGGGCTGGCGCTCAAGTAGGAAGCTAACCCAAAGGAGTTTGAAAATACGGGTTGTTGTGATAGTTTTGTACTTGCGACGAGAAAACAAATGAAGGCAGATCTCGACCAAATAAAGCGCACAATACGAGATCAAGCTATCAAGCTATCACTCCATGCCTATGAGGAGGCATTCGCCGAGCGTATTTCGGTTGACGAAATCCGCGAAGCGTTGCTGAATGGGACGATTGTCGAAGACTATGCGACTCACAAACGTGGGCCGTGTTGTCTGGTTCACGGACAAACAGATACTGGTCGAGACCTCCACTTGGTCATAACTTCATCGTTATCGCCCGTTCTGGTCATCACGGTCTATGAACCCAAAGCGCCATTCTGGATTACGCCCGTTATCCGGGGTAAGAGAGGTGAACAATGAACAAGTGTACACTTTGTAGCGAGGGGCAATACCTGAACAAGAACATCGTGTTCAGTTCTCGCCGCGGCGACCAACTGGTGGTAATCGAAGGCGTTCCGGCTCTGGTTTGCGATGTATGCGGCGACCGAATCATTACCGAAGATACTGCCCGTGAAATCGAGCGCATCGCAACAGGTACGCCGATTGATTCAGCACCTCTATACCATTTCCCTTCAAAAGTAGCTTAGAGGCGTTTTAAGCACTTGTCGGGGTCTCCGTTACAAGTCGAAAATGTCTCGGACACCGGGGACGGCGCGTTAGCCGGAAGCTGGCAGATCATTCTTCAATCAGCTCCTAGTCGAGGTGGTATGAAGGAAAATGCACTGCTTTTCGTGATTCTACGTATATCACGAATACGTCTGCCATTTCATTTATTTTCTCAGTCACGCGATTAGGGCGTTCCTCTTCAATCTCCGGCATCAAATAAGATATCAACTCCTCCTTCAACTCCCCCTTTGAATTAACCTTGAATCCCCTATTGCATTGCAACAAGTTTTCATAGAATATAGCCCATCTGGTGTAGTATCTCCTTGAGGAGACTGGCAATTTCGACACGAAGCGGTTATTCTCATACAGTCGCATATTATTTTTATAGAGTCGCAGATAATGCAGACTGTTGTCGATTCCGTTGGCGGACTTAAGATCAGAGAGTCCATAATAGATCCAAGGAAATTTTTGGAGCATAGAGTGCTGTCGAGCCTTCATTTTCCAGTGATCCTCACTATTTTTATACAAGACTTTATACTGGATACCAAAGATTTTGACTACTCCGTTAAGATAAAAAATATGATCAGAAGGTAGGTACCTTTCGATGTCCTGATCTACTGTACGAACGGACATATCGAATCCTGCATTTCTGAAGAAATTCTCAATCTGATGGCTAGTCGAGTATTCAACCTGACGTTCAGGTACGTAAGTAGTCATTTCGATGTCCTCAAAATGCATCCTCAGATCGTCGTTGCCAGTCTTTTACCCAGCGTCTTCCGCTGAGCGGAGAAAGTCAACCACTTCTTGATGGCCCCTCTCTTCGGCTAGACTCAAGGCCGTGTAGCCGTGGGCATTTTGGGTGTGGATATCTGCCCCGTTCTCAACCAAAAAACGCACTACCTCTATCTGGCCGAAAGCGGCTGCAAACATCAAGGCAGTGGTGCCGACATCTGTCCAAGCATTGATTGGGGCTTCGTTTTCTAGCAGCAGGCGCGCCGTCTCCAAGTCGCCTGCGGCGGCTGCAAACATCAAGGCGGTGGTGCCGTGATCGTCTCGGCCATCGGCACTGTATTCCCACATCCAATGTTCCAATAAAAGGCGCACTACCTCGGCATGGCCTTGATCAATGGCTAGCATCAAGGCATTCCCACCAATCTCTTGGAAGTAAATGGTGCCAAGGTCGGTCTGTACGGGTAGCCATCCGGCTGTCCGAATGTGAATATCGGCCCCGTTTTCTAGCAAGAAGCGAACCACCTCCAACTGGCCGCCATAAGCCGCCAACATTAATGGCGTAGTCCCTGATCCTCTTTTTTCACCAAGCGGGGGATCGGGATTGAGCTGGGCGCCATGCTCTAGCAGGAGGCTGACCACGTCCAAATGACCGCGATAGGCCGCCCACCCCAAGGCGAATACTGGGAAATTAGCGTCTCTGATTATTCTCCCGTACTCTAGCAGGAGATTGACCACGTCCAAATGGCCGTTATAGGCCGCCCACATCAAGGAAGTTGTAGGACCGTCGCTGTAACTATATCCCAACCCTAATCCGATGGGATTAATTGAAGTACGTGCATTGGCTCCGCTATCGATGAGGAAGATAACCACCGCTAAATGGCCACCTGCGGCTGCAAACATTAAGGCGTTTTGCCTCTGCTTGTTACGGATATTGAGGTCTGCCCCCTGCTCAACCAAGAAACGCACCATCTCTATGTGGCCTTGTCCGGCGGCCTTCATTAGGGCGGTATCGTTATCCTCATCCCCTTCTTGGGGAAACCACACGGCCTCTAGATCATTCAACTGCTCCACATCCTCCTGTCTTGGTATTAGGACAGTGGAGGAGCTATAGGGTTGGACGTTGACGTCTAGGCCAGCCTCAATAAATAACCGCACCAAATCCAGATCCCCGTTTTGTGCGTAGGTAACGAAGGAGCGTTGGTTGTAGGGAATGCCTCGCTAAGCCAGTTCGTTGCGGGCCTCCTCCCGACTCCTAGTTTGGACCTCTTCGGGATTGGCCAGTTCGTAATAAGGTCCGAGGGCAACGAAGAGGGCTGAAGCATCCAATCCGGAGACGAGGGTTTCAATGTTGGATCCATCTAAGTTGGCGCGCCGGATGTTCCTAGCGCGGTTGTCTGTCCAGTACATCTTTCCCCTGTCCACGTCCAAAGCAAGGCTGGATGGAAACGGACCCGCGTCGGAGACGAGGGTTTCGATGTTAGAACCGTCTAAGTTGGCGCACCGGATTCTCTGAAATTTTATAAGGTCCGTCCAGTACATTTTTCCCCCATACACGTCCAAGACGATACCGAATGGGTCACCTTGTGAGATCGAGTCGTATGGGTCATCATCCAAAGTGATGAGGGTTTCGATGTTAGATCCATCTAAGTTGGCGCGCCGAATGTCATCGTTTAACCAGTCCGTCCAGTACATCTTTCCCCTGTCCACATCCAAGGCGAGGCTGGATAGCTTTCCATCGCCATTGATGAGGGTTTCAATGTTGGATCCATCTAAGTTGGCGCGCCGAATGTTGTTCGTGCCATAAATATCGCTATTGTCCTTCCAATACATCTTGCCTCCATACACATCCAAGGCGAGGCCTCCTGTAGCATACCCGGTAATGATGAGGGTTTCGATGTTGGATCCATCCAAGTTGGCGCGCCGAATTCTCCGCCTTCTGTCCGTCCAGTACATCTTGCCTCCATACACGTCTAAGGCAAGGCCATGTGGACCGAATATAGAATCCTCTATGGTGATGAGGGTTTCGATGTTAGAACCATCCAAGTTGGCGCGCCGAATTCTATCTCCTCCTTCCCCACCATCCGTCCAGTATATATGCGAAAAGGCAGTATCCTGATCCTCAGAAGTTTCGCCTCCCGAAGACACCAAGTCCGGGGCGGCTTGGCCGATCCCCGGCGGCAATGCGGGATCGGACGGATTGACGCTGTACGTGGCTAGGAGCACGGCGTCGGCGAGATCGACTTGGCCATCGCCGTTGACATCGCCGAGAGAAATGTCGCCGTTGTTGGGGAGCGTAATAGACGAATCCTCGCTGTATAGCAGCACATACAGCGCATCGAAGGCATTGACTTGGCCATCGTTGTTCACATCGCCTAAAATCCTGCCCGTAGTGAGCTTCATTCGCGAGCGGCCGCCGTGCTCTTCGATCACAATGTCCGCCTCATCAACCCCCACCCGAAAAGCCGGGTCCACATACGCGACCAAACCCTCGCCCGAAACGGTCAGCCCATAGACCGGAAGGTCGGTTGCTGCTGTCTCTTCCACCGCCGACTGCACCGGTCCCAGAACCGCCGCCGGAACCCCCGCCTGCCCATCCACCAACACCATCCGCCGACTCTCCGTCATTCCGCCGCTACTCAGCCGGTAGATATACACTCCTGCCCCCACAGCCCGCCCCGCCGCATCCGTCCCATCCCATTGCGCCGTGTGCATCCCCGCCGACTGTTCCGCATCGACTAACGTCGCCAGCCGTTGCCCCAGCACATTGAACACGTCCAGTCGCACGTGGCCTGCCGACGGCAGTTGATAGGGAATGATGGTCGAAGGATTGAATGGGTTGGGGTAATTCTGCCCCAGCGCAAAGTCGGTCGGCAGAGCTGTGCTCCGTGCCGTAGAGAACGTTTGCAGAGACAGCGCAAAATAACCGGCTGCATCCGTGGTCGTGCCGACGAACCGGCGCAAATCGGTCAAATCAAACAGCCGCACCTGCACGCCCGCCGCTGGCTGACCAGACGACAGCCGCACTCGCCCCTCAAAGAGCGGCTCCGCGCCGACGTGAACGCTCAACATCAGTCCGATGAGACCGCCGATAAACAACTTCATAAAGTCAATTCCTTTAAAATAGAGCCTCGGCAGAGACGCCGAATAAAAAAGGTTCTGTATTAGCCCTCAGCGTCGCCCACCGCCTCGTAAGCCACCAACTCCCAACCGTGAAACACCATCGCCAAGCCAAGGTGCTGCACCGACGGGTAGCGGCGTGGCAAGAATGGGTCCGCTAAGTAGGAGCGCAACTGAAGCACGGCCCCTTGCACCTTGTCCGCCACGATGGATTCGTCAAGGGCCTCGCTTCGTTTCAGGTACTTGAGTTCGAGTACGTAGCCGTACCTCATGTCGGAGTATTGGGCGACGAATGGCTCTAGGTAGAGATCCGCATACCCCTTGTTGAGTTCGTATTCCGAGTGGAGGAGAAACTGATCCACCATGCTGAAGTGAGCCGCGACAAAGCCGTGGACCACCTTTTCGCCATCAATGTAGTCGCGGATCCCGGTTTGTTCAGCGAGGGCCTCGCGCAAAAAGTCCAACACGGGTTGCCAAGCTCCCTCATAGGCCATCTGCCGCATCAAGCGAGAGAAGGTGTACACATCGACGGAAAACACCCCTACATCATCGTACGCATCACGCAGGTAGCCGTACATCAGCCGCTTGACTGTTTGATTGGGAATGCCCAACCGGGGTACGCCGTATGACACGTCGCGGATGCTGAGTAGGCCGAAGTAATGCAGCAGCGACAGGAAGTTTTCGCGCCGGTCCAGCCGGTCCAAGGGGAAGCTAAGTTGGATATTGCTTTCGGCGGTCTGCTCGCCGATGATGTGGCGCAGCAGGTCGAAGTTGCCGTTGAGTTGGCGATTGACCGTCAGCAGGTGGCGCAACTTGCCGTAGTCGATGCGGACATTGGTGTCGATCAATTCGTCCGGCATGGAGCGGTTCGGCATGGATTCATCGAGGAAATAGAGCACCATGTCGGTGTTGTAGAGGTCGCCTTGAGCACTCTTGGCGAACCGATAGCCGTTGTACCACTCCCGCATCACCGCCAGCGCGGCTTCAACATCCTGATTGAACACGCCGTAGTCGCGGTACATTTCCAGCAGATTGCGCACCTCCTCCTCGGTGAAGCCGAGCATGTCGTTGAACTTCGGGTGCAAGCTGATGTTCTTGCCGATATTGAAGCCGCTTGTCACGTCGTCCATGGTGATCGGCGACACCCCGGTGATGAACATGCGCTCTAAGCCACCGCCGCTCTGCCCGGCTCCGTCCTTGAGCGTGGCGAAAAAGTTGCGATAGAAGCCGCCGCCGTGGGTGAAGGACTGGTATGCCTCTTCGCCGTGATAGGCCAGTATCGTGTTGGCGAAATTGTCGTACT
This sequence comes from Gemmatimonadota bacterium, assembly GCA_028875335.1. Next base: position 5,826 of record JAPPEF010000328.1, on the reverse strand, counting down.
CGTCGATGAGCACGTACAGCGGAATGCCTTGATCGCCGGCGTACAGAAATAACTCGTTGAGTTGGCCATTGACCGAACTCGGCGAGCGAATGTGCTGCCGCGCCGCCTCGGGAAACAAATCCGCATTCCGCTCCAGCGCGTGCCGGACTATCAGTTGACAATACTCTTCAAAGTGGTATTCGAGGGTTTCGAGTGCGTTTTTGAACGCCGAAAAGTTGAAGCGCAACACGACGTAGCGATGGCGGTTGTCGGTGGGGTGCCGCCCCAAGTCTGTGCCGTCGAAGACGGCCTCAAAGGCGTCGGCGCGGTTGCGTTCATAGTAGTTGTCCAGCAGGGACACCCAGCAGGACTTGCCAAAGCGACGCGGACGAATGAGAAAGACGTAGCGCTCCTCTTCCAGCGCGTGGACAAAGCGGGTCTTATCGACGTAGAGGCGGTTTTCTAACCGAATGGCCTTGAAATCGGCCCAACCGTAGGGAATGCGGGGGTAGGATGCGGGCATGACGCCTCCTCAAACGAAGGAACAAGACTGAGCGTAACGATTGAGCAAAACAAGCGCAACGCGCTCACGTGTACTGACATATCCAAGAAAAAATCAGCGATTCGCCAACAGCTCCTCTATCTCAGGAGGAAAACCGCGCTGCCCGTCGCGGTTGAGGCTAGTGCCGATAAGGCGACCGTGCAGTACATGTGCGCCGTCGGCTTCTCTGAAGATGTCTTGGACAAAGCAAAAGCGCAGGCGGCTCTCTCGCTCTACGCGCAACTCGACTGTGAAGCGGTCGCCGCTGCAGAGGGGAGCCTTGTAGTCGATTTCTGCGCGGGTGAGGACCAAGTCGTGGCCTTGTTCGTGGAAGCGGGCAAAGCTGAGGCCGAGGCTTTGTAGATACTGGTGGCGGGCGTGTTCGAGGTAGTGTTGGTAGACCGCGTTGTTGACAATGCCCTGTAAGTCGCATTCGTAGTCGCGGACGTCTAGGGTGAGCGTGAAGTCGGGAGGTTGTGCTGGCATGTTTTATTGTCCTATGGGCAAGAGCGGTGCTGCTTGTTGGATTGAGGGGACTTGGCTATTTTGTGCCCCGCAAAAGGAGAGTGAGCGATGTTCAAAATATCCGTTTGGCACGGCGATTTGTCGGAATCGTACCTGCGCTACGTCACTCAACTCGGAGTCGATTGCTTGGACTTTGGCTCGGGCGATTACTTCCCCGGAGTCAAAGAGCAGGGCTATCCCGACTTGGACGCCGTGATAAAAATAAGAAAAAAAATCCGTTCTTGGGGGCTGGACTTCAACCGCGTGACCCTGCCGGACATAACCGAAAGGTTCATGTCTGGTGAGGACGACGGCGAGAAGGAGTTGGAAAACACGGTTGCGGCACTGAAGGTCTTTGCCGAGGCCGGCGCGCCCATTGCGCGGCAGCGATTCCACGGCGATGTGTTCCCCTGGATGCTCCACCGCTGGAACTCGCCGAGGCGCGGTGGCTATCACTACCGGGCCGAGAGTCGCAGCTTGGCCGAGAGCGACGAGGGGCCGCCTTCGCTAGAGCAACTCGATGCTTGGTGGGCGCGCTTTTGCACGGTGTACGAGCGCTTGGTGCCCATTGCCGAAGACCGCGACATCAAGCTGGCGATCCATCCCTCGGACTCACCGCTGCCGGATACGCCGCTGGGTGGTTTGGGTTTTCACAAGGTCATCGACGCCTTCCCCAGCCGCCAAGTTGGGTACCTCTACTGTTGTGGCACCCGCGCCGAGGCCGGGGGCTTGCCCTTAGTGCTCGACGAGGTGCACAATTACGGGCGCAAGGGCCGGATTTTCATGGTGCATTTGCGCAATGTGCGCGGGAGCTTGGCCACGGCCGGGGGGTTTGAGGAAACCCTGCTTGACGACGGCGACATGAACATGGCCAAAATCCTGTTGGAGTTGGACCGGGTGGGTTTTGATGGGTGCATCAATCCAGACCACATTCCGGCGCTAGAAGGGGACGAGGGGGCACTGACGCGGGGGTTGGCGTACTCGGTGGGGTACATCAAGGCGTTGTTTGCTGCGTTGGCGGCGATGAGGTAGTAAAATAAAATGAGCAAAAAGAAAATCGCGGCGATCATCACCGAATACCGCCCTAGGTCGCACGCCGACGTGATCGTCTCCAAGTTCCTCAAGGGATTTCCCACAGACGAGGGTTTGTGCGCGCCGAGGGTCGAGATCGCGTCTATGTACATTGACCAGTTTCCCGAGAACGATATGGGACGGGCGATGGCCCAAGGGCACGGGGTGCCGATTTTTAGCAGCATCTCAGCGGCGCTGTGTCTGGGGGGACGGGAGCTAGCGGTGGATGGGGTATTGTCCATTGGCGAGCACGGGGATTACGCCTGGAACGAAAAGGAGCAGCAGCTCTATCCGCGCCGCTATTTTATGGAGCAAATCTGCGGGGTGATGGCGACGTCGAAGCGGGGGGTGCCAGTGTTCAACGACAAGCACTTGTCCTATAGCTGGACCGATGCACTGTGGATGTACCAACGGGCGCAGGCGGTGGGAGCGGCGTTTATGGGCGGGTCTTCGCTGCCGGTGTGTTGGCGGCAGCCTTGGGTCGAGCACGAGTTGGAAACTCCTATAGAGGAGGCGGTGGCGATTGGGTTTTCCGGGCTGGATATCTACGGGTTCCACACCCTCGAAGTGCTCCAGTGTATGGTCGAACGACGGCAGGGTGGAGAGACAGGAGTGGCGGCAGTGACTTGTCTGGAGGGGGAGGCTGTGTGGCGGGCCGCTGACGAGGGATTGTGGTCGCGGGAACTAGCAGAGGCCGCCTGCGCGACCATTGTCGACAAGCCCGAGGGGACGATGGAGGAACACTGCCAAAATCCGGCGCTTTTTGTCGTGGAATACAGCGACGGCTTGCGGGGGGCCGTACTGATGCTCAACGGGTACGTCCACGACTTGGCGTACGCGGCGCGGGTCGGCGGACAGGTGCAAGCCTGCGAGTTCCACGCCCAAGGGCACGGCGGGCCGGAAGGGGCGTACGCGCACTTCAGCTACCTGTCGCTCAACGTCGAAGAGATGTTCCTGACCGGCGAGGCCCAGTACCCGGTCGAGCGCACACTGCTGACCAGCGGCATCCTTGAAGCGGCGCTGACCTCGCGCTACGAGGGGTACAAGCGGCTGGAAACGCCGTGGCTGGACTTGGAATACCAGGCGTACGATACATTCCGCTGGCGACCGACTGGGCCGCGGCCGACTGGGGCCTGTCTGGACCCGTGGCCACCGAGGGCGTGAGCATTAAAGGAGGCTCTTGATGCCTGCGTTCCAAGAGAGTCTGCGTCTAGCCCATCGGGCCTTTGAAGAAGCGAGCGGGCCGGCGTGCCATACCCTAGCGCAATTGGGCTTTGACCAGCCCTATCAAGCACTGCGGCGGCTGGACCTGTTGGTCGATTTGGCGGGGCCAGCTTACGCCCTAGATCCCCCGGTGTCGCTGCTGGCTGCGGTGAGTCAATCCGTCCAGCCCGACCAAGCGCTGCGGCGGTTGGAGCGGTTTTTGCAGAGAGCGGGCGGAATAACGGCGCTACATAACCGGACCAACGACACTCCCATCTTGGGGCAGCAATTGGCACAGATTTTGAGCTACAGCGGCTTTTTAACCGATGCCTTGATGCGCGACCCGGCGCACCTCTATTGGCTGCTGGTTGAGACGGCTCACTTGAGTCAGCCGCTGGCTCTGTCCGCCCTGCGCCGCGCCCTAATCGAAGAGACGGATGACGACGATCCCCTAGCGGACTTGTACCGATTCCAGCGGCGCGAGTTGCTGCGGTTGGGCGCGGCCCAAGTGCTGGGAATGAAAGACGTGCGGCAGGTCGGCCGCGAACTGGCCGACTTGGCCGACGGGATCGTAGATCAGGCCCTAAAGTGGGCTTGGGAGGAGTTGCTGATGCGCTGGGGCCGGCCGCTGGACGAGCGCGGTCGGTCGGCCAAGTTTTGCGTGGTGGGCTTGGGCAAGTACGGCGGCCAAGAGCTCAACTACAGCTCGGATATCGATTTGTTGTTCATCTACGACGAAGAAGGCGAAACGCGCGCTCCGCGCGGTGGCTATTCAGTAGATAACGGACAGTTTTTTCGGCGCTTGGGCGAACGGCTTATTCAGTTGTTGACCGCGATGACCGGGGAGGGATTTTTTTATCGCGTTGACATGCGGCTGCGGCCCGACGGAATTGATGGAGCCTTAGTTAGACCCTTGGCCAGCTACTTGAGTTATTACGAGGAACGGGGCGAGTTGTGGGAGCGCCAGATGCTGATTAAGGCCCGCCGCGCCGCTGGTTCAACTCAAGTGTGGCAGCGCTTTCGCCAGATGTTGGTCCCTTTTGTCTTTCCGGGCCATTTCAAGGACGACCCGCGCCAAGAGATTGCCCGCGTCAAGCAACGCATTGAAGCCGAAATAGCGAGTAGGGCTGGCGACAACAATATCAAGCTACAGCCTGGCGGCATCCGCGACATCGAGTTCATCGTCCAGTGCCTGCAGCTACTCAACGGCCATACCCATCCCCAAATCCGCGCCCACAATACCCTGACGGCGATAGAGCGCCTGCGCCGGGCCGAATTGCTTGCACCAGCGGACGCCCAGACCCTAAAGGAGGCCTATCGCTTTTTGCGGCAGTTAGAGAACTTGCTGCAGATTGAGGAGGCCCAGCCGGTGTACGCGGTGCCCGAAGAGGAAGAGGACCGTCAAATCCTAACGGAACTGATGGAATTGGACGAGCCGCTAGAGGCCGTCTTGGCGGGGCATCTCCAAGGCGTCCGGCGGCTGTACGATGCGGTGTTTTCCTGACCAACTGATGTTACGCATCTGCGCCGAATCGGTAGGTGTAGGGGCGTCCCTTGTGGGCGCCCAAGCGACCTGGCGTATGCAGCCGATCCGACGCGGGCAACCACAAGAGTTGCCCCTACATTTTCACACACTCCAAGGAGAGATACCATGATGCAACGTCTCGCCACAATCGCGCTGGCCTTGGTCGCCAGCACGGCCTTTGCCCAAGAGCCGACGGGCGATCCGTCGATTATACCCCCAGGTGCCAAGCTCGAAGTGCTCTTCGACGGCGCGTTCTTTTCCGAGGGACCAGCCGTGGCTTTCGATGGCTCGGTTTACTTTAGCGACATTACCTTTTCCATGGAATCGGGGATGCAGGCCGGGCACATCTGGCGCTACGATCCCCAGACCGGCCAGACCGCGATCTTCCGCTCGCCCAGCGGTATGTCCAACGGCCTCAAGTTCGACGCGATGGGTAGGCTGATTGCCGCGGAGGGCGCGGATTTCGGGGGGCGGCGCGTGACGCGCACGGACCTTACAACCGGCAAGACCGAGATCATCGCCGGACTGTACGAGGGCCGCCCCTTTAACGCCCCCAACGACATTTCCATCGACGAAAAGGGCCGCATCTACTTCAGCGACCCGCGCTACCTCGGACACGAGCCGATCGACCAGCCGGTGATGGCGGTGTACCGGATTGACCCGGACGGCACCATCGAGCGGATCATCACCGACGCGGGCAAGCCCAACGGCGTCTGCGTATCCCCGGACCAGCAGTCGCTTTACGTGGTGAGCAACGACAACGGCAATACGGGGATATTCCAATTGCTAGACATGCCCGCACACAAGGGCCGGATGGCTCTGTTGGCGTACGATCTGCATCCCGACGGCACGGCCACCTTCCGCGAGGTGCTGGCCGATTACTATCCCGAAGACGGACCGGACGGCCTAGTCGTCGATGCGGAGGGGAATCTGTACGTGGCAGTGCGCGACGTGACGCGCCCGGGCATTGTGGTGTATGCGCCCAGTGGTGAGGAATTGGCCT
>JAPPEF010000246.1 GCA_028875335.1 Gemmatimonadota bacterium | reverse complement strand
CGCATCACGGCCGCTTCTAACAATTTTTAGAGCAACCTGTAGAAAGGAAGCATCCTATGTCCACCATCCCCACGCGTGCTTTGCGCACCGGCGTCGAGCTAAGCACACTCGGCTTTGGCGGCGCTCCTTTGGGCGAGCTGTTCGATCCGGTCAGCGAAACCCAAGCCCAAGACACCCTGCAAGCGGCCTGGGACGCTGGCATCCGCTACTACGACACCGCCCCGTTCTACGGTTACGGCAAAAGCGAACACCGCCTCGGCTACTTTCTCCGCCAGCAGGAGCGCAAGGACTTCGTGCTCTCGACCAAGGTCGGCCGGGTGCTCACGGCCACCCGCAACCTCGATTCTTTCGAGAAAGGCTTCTGGATCGGCGGCTTGCCCTTTGACTATCGCTTCGACTACGGGTACGACGGCATCATGCGCTCGTGGGAAGACAGCTTGCAGCGGCTGGGCCTCAACTCCATTGATCTGCTCCTAATCCACGACCTCGACAGCTTCTTCCACGACAGCGAGCAGCGCTTTTCCGCCCACGTCAACCACCTAATCACCAGCGGCTGGCGCGCCCTCGACGAACTGCGTTCCCAAGGGCTAGTCAAGGCCGTCGGCGCGGGCCTCAACCGCATGGGAGCCATGCCGCGCCTGCTCGACGCGGCCGACCTCGACTTCTGCATCGTCGCCATGCCCTACACGCTCTTGGACCAGGACTCCCTCGACGGGGAGTTCCCGCTCTGCGAGGAGCGCGACGTGCGCATCGTCATCGGCTCGGTCTTTGCCTCCGGCATTCTTGCTTCTGGCCCGGTCGAAGGGGCCCGCTACGCCTATGACACCGCCTCACCCAAAATCCTCGAAAAGACCCGCCGCATCCAAGCCATCTGCCAGCGGCACGACGTGCCCTTGCCCGCCGCCGCCATGCAGTTCCCGCTCGGAAATCCCCTCGTTGCGGCCATCATCCCAGGAGCGCAAACACCGGCGCACATCGAGACCAACGCCCAGTGGTTTCAGCACGAAATACCAACGAATCTGTGGGCCGAGCTAAAGGCGGAAGGACTGTTGCGGGAAGACGCGCCGACGCCGTAAGGAATCCCAAGGCAGACGAGGTCAACGCGATGAACCTCACGGCCCCAAGCCAGAAGGCATTCGGTCACATCCTCGGACAGCAATACACGGTCTTCGACGGGTTGGCCGGGATGTACGTGGAAGACATCTATCAAGACCGCCACGGCCTCCTCTGGATCGGCACAACCGACGGCGGCGTAAGCCGCTTCGACGGAGCGCACTTTGATACCTTTGGCCTGTCGGACGGGCTGCCCCATCTCACCGTAACAACGATTGTCGAAGATGCAGACGGACGGCTGTTATTCGGAACGTTCGGCGGCGGGCTAGCAGCCTACGACGGGCGCGGCTTTCAGGTGTACACCACCGAACACGGGCTGCCTTCCAACGACATATTGGGCCTGCAAACCCAGGCCGACGGCTCGGTGCAGGTACTGACCCTAGAGGGAGTAGGCCGGTTCGTCGAAGGACAGTGCGTAGAGTGCATGACGGAACTGGGGGGCCAGCCCCTAGGAGTGATGTACGACATGGCGACCGACTCGGCGGGTACGACGTGGCTGGCGACTTGGGAGCATGGGGTCATCAGCTTGGAAGGCCAGCGCATGAACACAGATGCAAGCCCTGGGGACGACGCAATGCAGTGGCCTTGGAATTTCGCTCAAGACGCCGCTGGCAACCTGTGGATCGCTTTCCGCTACATAGGCACACAAGTGGTTGTCGGTCGCTACGATCCCGCGAGCCGACAATTCGAGCTCATCCGCGTGGACGATGGAGCCGAAGGAGCGGAAGTCGTCCAGCATGGAACGCGCCATGTGCGCGTGGACGACCGCGATCGGCTCTGGTTGAGCCGCCGGGGCGTGCTAGTGTACGACGGAGAGGAATGGCATCCTTTCTCAGCCGGCTTGCCAGATGTTCACTTTTCGGATACGCGCCTGACCTACGAGGATAGCGAAGGAAATATTTGGGTAGGACTCTGGGGTGGCGGGCTGATCTTTTGCGATCCAGTCAGCATTCAGCTATACGACAAAAAAGACGGCCTACCCGACAGCGAGGTCCGGTGTCTGAGAGAAGACCAGGAGGGCCGGATCTGGATTGGCACGACCGGAGGCTTAGCCTGCTTAGAGGACAGCCGGATCCGGCCGGTGGAGGTAGGTTATACCGTCTTGTCTATGGCAGTAGATCGACAAGGACAGGTTTGGAGCAATGGCCCCGATGGACAAGTATTTAAGTCGGCAGGTAGAGAAACCCAAGCGATCGCGGTGATCGCAGGGGGTGTAGAAATCGAGATGTTGTTCCAAGGCCGAGAAGGGCACTTAATCGCCTGCACTTCCGCGGGGCAATTGGGACGGATCGAAGCAAACCGCTTCATTGCGATTGGGGAGTTGCGGCCTCAGGAGTGTAGAGTCGTGCTACAGGATCGAGAAGGCTCCTTCTGGATCGGCCTCTATGGAACAAGGCCGGCTCTATACAATTACAAGGACGGTCATCTTCGCGCGTATGACACGGCCGGCATGGAAGCCATCGTTTATGTGAATGCTTTGTGTGAGTACCGGGACTCGATTTGGGTGGGAACCACTCACGGCCTTTTCGCCATTGACTACCAAGCCAAAGAGGTGCGCCAGTTTACAGTTGACCAAGGCGATCTGTCCGCCAATGGCATTCTGGCCTTGGTGGCCGACCCGCAGCAAGCATGTCTGTGGATTGGAACCAGCGGCGGGGGCGTGCTGAAGTACGACGGTCGGACCTTCCAAAGCATCCGTCTCGGAAAGTCCGCTCTTGAGAATATCGTCGAAGCCATTCTGCGCGATAGCCAGGGTCGGCTGTGGTTCGGAACGCGGGCCGGTCTCATTGCGTATCAACCAGGGGAGACGCCGCCTCGCATCCGCATCCGCCAGGTCGTGGCCGGGCGCACTTTCGACGAACCCCAAGCCGTGTCCTGCCCGGATAGCACGCCCGAGATTCAGTTCCACTTCCAGGGCCTCAGCTTCAGGAGTGGGGCCGAGCAAATGCGCTATAGCCACCGGCTCGTCGGCTACGGCCCGGCAGAAGAGTGGAGCGCATTCACGCCCGCCAATCGGGTGACGTACCAAGACGTGCCGGCCGGCCTGTTCCACTTTGAAGTGCGGACCGTGGACCGGGACGGCTTGATGTCGGACCTAGCCCGCCTAGAGATGCGAGTGGTCCCCACCCACCTCCGACGCCTAGAGCAAATGCTGCGAGTCTCGAATCAGGGTTTTCTCAGCCAGAGCCAAGCCATGGCACGGCTCTTCGAACAGGTCGAATCAATGGCCGAGACGGATATGACGGTGCTGGTGCTAGGCGAGACCGGGGTCGGCAAGGGCGTGCTGGCGCGACTGCTCCACAACCTCAGCCCGCGCCAAGCCAACCCTTTTATACCTGTCAATTGTGGGGGTCTGTCCGCCGGGCTGATCGAAAGCGAACTGTTCGGCCATGAGAAGGGAGCCTTTACCAGCGCAAATGCCCAAAAGATCGGCTACTTTGAGCGGGCCAATGGCGGCACTTTGTTCCTCGACGAGGTGGGCGATTTGCCCTTAGACTCCCAACGGGCCTTGCTCCACATCTTGGAGGAGGGCCACCTGACGCGCGTCGGCGGCGAGCAGTCTATCCCGGTAGATGTGCGGGTCGTCGCCGCGACCAACAAGGACCTGGAAGAGGCTATTCAGGCCGGGACGTTCCGCGAGGATCTGTTCTATCGGCTGAGCGTACTCTCCTTAGTACTACCGCCCCTGCGGGAGCGTCAGGAGGACATCCCGCTCTTGGCAACGCATTTTGCCAGCCGGTGTGCCGAACAGCTCGGGCGGCCGACGCCGGTGTTGGGCGAGGAGGCGGTGGCGCATTTGCAACAATATGCGTGGCCGGGGAACGTGCGCGAGTTGGAGCACGTAATCCAGCAGGCAGTCGTGTTGGGCGACAGAGACGTCATTCAGGTAGCGGATGTGCCGTTTCAGGCTGCCGAGGCGGAGCTTGCCCTGCCTGTTGAACAAGGGTTCGACTGGGATGCCGAAGATGAGGACGAAAAGCAGCGCATTTTGGCGGCCCTCCAAGCCACGAACTGGCGGATCTATGGCCCCCGAGGGGCGGCTCGTTTGTTGGGCATGGGCCCGGAGAAGCTGCGATATCGCATGCGCAAGCACGGATTGCAACGGCCAGAGAAGCCGTCGCCGTAAGAGCCTGTGCGGAGATTGCGGACTGACGCGTTCCTCCCCTTGTCATGCTGAGCGCAGCGCAGCGGAGTCAAAGCATCCCATACCCAAGGGGTCTAAGGGTAACATCTATTATGGATTAGAGGCTGCCGCTAATCTGTAAAAAATCGTTCAGAGTCGTTCAAAAATCGTTCAAAAATCGTTCAAAAATCGTTTCTTTAAACGAAAAATCGTAGATCAGCTTGCAACCCCATCCAATGTCTGCCGCGTAGAAAGACATTTTTCTCGCTATTTAAATCCTATGTTTTTCAGTCCTTTAGGGTAACTCCTAAAGGATTTTTCTGTTCTCGACCCTAATAATGGCACGAAATGTGCATTACGTCGATTCCAAAAGACGTAAAAAAGTTTACACACTTTGGACGAAGGGCTCTTATAGAGCAACAAACCGTCCACCAATCGTCCCTAGCCTTAGCAAAGGAGGCTCAGATGCGTTCCTTTCGTTCGATGAAGTACCAAATCCTCGCAGCGGCAGTCCTGCTCCTCAGCGGCCCCTACATCACCGCAGCCGCAGACCCGACCGACCAAGCCCAGTGGAGCGAGTCCATCCCCCTTCCCGACTTTCCTCTAATCGGTCCGGGCGAGCGCATAGAGGCATATATTGTCGATGGCCTGCTTCACGCCCGCCGCCTCGACCAAACCGACAACCTCCTTTGGCATCTCATCGTCGCCGAAGCCGATCCAAACCAACCCCCTGCCCTCGAATACGTCGGCGCTGCCGTCGAAGTGCGCCACGCTAACGGCGCGTACTTCGTCCGCGACACCTTTTCGAGCAGCACCCTAGCGGCCCACCGACAACAACTGCCGCCGGAGGCGTTCCCCAGCCTCGACCTCACCGTCCGCGAGAACGGCATTGACCTGCACGGGAGCCAGAACGGTCCTTCCACTCCGGCTCAACTCCAAAAACGGGCACCTCTGATGATCGCCCAGCTCGACTCCACCTCTCTGGATCGGCTCCAAAAAATACCGCCAGAGGAGTTCCCCAGCCTCGACCCTATGACTCTGGCTATCCTCCAAGAACTAAGGCCGGAGGCGTTCGCCAGCCTCGACTCCACCTCTCTGGCTCAGCTCCAAAAACCACCGCCGGAGACAAGTGAGTGGAATCGCGGCATCTTTAAATGGGAGAAGAACCAGCAGCTCTGGGTGGGCCTAGGACCGAATATGGACCATTGGGATGCCCTCATCTGCCTGACTCCGACCGTGTTCGTACCGGAAAAGCCGGCCTTTGGCCCTATTTTTTTGCGCTGGGACGATGCCCAACTCCATGAGAGCGGCGGAGTGCTGATCGCCCGCTATGTCTCCCCTGCCGAAGCGAACCGCAAGCAGCAAGAGCACAAATTGGTCCGGGGTGCCGTACCCTTCAACATCGAGGCCCAGCGCTGGATCAACCCCATCGGGGGCGGCGACCGCATAGGCTGGTTCCTAGGCAAAGCGGTGCTGCTGCATTTTTGGGCCACTTGGTCTCCCGAATCCATTGAGCAACTCTCCCACTATGACGAGTTATACGAAAAACACAAAGACCAGGGCCTCGTCGTTATCGCCGTCCACAGTTCCGAAGGAGCCGACGATCTGGACGCCTTCATTGCCGAACGCGGTTATGAGTTGCCCATAGCGGTGGACGAAGGCGCGAGCGCACAGCGCTACGGCATCTGGAATTTCCCCCAATCCGTCCTCCTTGACCGCGACTGTCGGCTGGCTTGGATCAGTCAGGACGGCGAAATGCCGAGCCCAGCCCAACTGAAGTACTTGCTCGACGACATCGACACTTTTCCGGCCCACTAACCCCTAGCTAGCGAAAGGTTTTCACCATGACTTGTGCTAAGATTCTCTGCACCGGCCTCGTAGCCGGATTGATCGTCGCCGCCACAGAGGCTGCCGCGACCCCCGCTTGGCGCGACTCGGTTGATTTACCGACCTCAATCGGCGGCTCTGTGCAGGCGCAACTGCGCCAAGGCTGGCTACACGCTTGGCGCGTGGACGGCGAAGGCCAAGAAGTGTGGCATAGCATTCTCGGCCGAGCGGATCAACCAGGCCGGATTGAAAAGACCAATCCCTTTACCGTGGTCGTCCACCACCCAGACGACCAGTCGCATATTCGGGACAATATTAACCGGAGCCGTCTGTCAGGGCACCGCCAAGCACTGATGGGCGAGCCTTTCCCCGGCTTAGAAACCGGGATCGGCGACCCGGCGGTTCAAGCCCAATCCACGTACCGATCTACCGACGAGTCTCCCCGCACCCACTTGACCCGTTGGCAGCGCGACCATTGGATCTGGGCCGGGTCTGGACCCTCGGACGCCCTGCTACACACCGTCGTCCGCCTAGCCCCAATCCTGACCATTCCCCAGCGCAAAATCTTGGAACCACCCACGGCCGATCAGGCGATCTTGCAGTGGGACCGCGCCGAATTCACCGACGACGGCCAGACTTTTTCTATTCGCTATATCAGCCCTAGAGAAATGGAAGTCACGCGCCAGCGGCACGTCATGGAGGAAGGAGCCGTCCCCTTTGAAATAGACATTGATCGCTGGCTACAGCCCATAGTCGGCCATGAGGACTTGAATAGTCTGGCGCAGCTACGGGGCAAGGTGGTGCTGATCGATTTTTGGGCGACGTGGTGTTCGCCCTGCGTAGAAAAACTGCCCTATGTCGCCGAACTGCACGAGCGCTATCGGGATCAGGGCTTTATCGTCATTGCCCTGCATTCGGCGGATATGGCCAGCAACCTAGATGACTTTGTCGGCGAGCATGAATATCCGTTCCCCATTGCTCTCGACACGGGCGAGACCGCCTGGCGCTACGGCGTCGAGGGCATCCCCCATTACATCCTAATTGGCCGGGATAACCGCATTGCCCGTGATGGAGAGTCATTGGAATCACGACACTCACCGCCTACTGAAGAACAAATCGAGGCCCTGCTGCGGGCCGGTAGCTAAAGCGAGAACGCGATTCTTGAACGCCTTAAGTCCAATGGACCCCAAAAGACCGCCTCATCAACGATCTTCATCCACCAACCGCCCCGACCTGTCGGGGACACCTCAAAGGAGGCTTCAGATGCGTTCCTTTCGTTCGATAAAGTACCAAATTCTCGCAGCGGTAGCCCTGCTCCTCAGCGGCCCCTACATCACCGCAGCCGCAGATCCGGCCGCCCAAGCTCAATGGAGCGAGTCCATCCCCGTCGATGAAGAAAGATACCCGGGCGAGCGCGTAGAAGCATATATTGTCGATGGCTTGCTCCACGCCCGTCGCCTCGACCAAAACGACACCCCCTTTTGGCACCTCATCCTCGCCGAAGCCGATCCACAACACCCCCCTACGCTTGAACACCTAGACATTGCCATCGAAGTGCGCCACGCCAACGGCTCGTACTTCGTCCGCGACGACTTTGGCTACACCTCCTTGGCCGCCCACCGGCAAAAACTGGGGGCGGAGGCGTTCGCTAGTCTCGATACCACCATTCGCCAGAACGGTATTGACCGAAGCGAACGCACCATGAAGAGGGCTACGCATTTACCCACTCCGGCTGAGCTCCAGCAAGTGCCGCCGGAAGCATTTGCCAGCGCTGACTCCACCGCTCTGGCGAATCTGGTCCAACAATTGGGGCCGGAGGCGTTCGCCAGCCTCGACACGGCCACTTTGGCTCTGCTCAAAAAGCGGGTGCCAGAGGCGTTCGCCAATCCCGACACCACCCTCCGCCAGAGCACCATTGACCAGAGCTCGCCCACTCAGGCTTCGCAACGCGGCATCACCAAATGGGAGAAACATGGTCAACTCTGGGTGGCCTTGGGGCCGCATGCGAATGATAGTTGGGATACGCTCATCCGCCTGACTCCGACGGTGTTCGTGCCGGAAAGGCCGCGCTTCGGTATGAACGGCAGCGGGGGTTTTGTGCGCTGGGACGACGCCCAACTCTTGGATAGTGGCGATGTGCTAATAGTCGATTATATCGCCCCTGTCGAAGCGGACCGTACGCAGCAAAAGCATAGATTGGTCCGAGGTGCCGTACCCTTCAATATAGAAGTCCAGCGTTGGTCCAACCCCATCGGTCACGGCGAACGCATAGGCTGGTTCCTAGGCCAAGTGGTACTGCTGCATTTTTGGGCCACTTGGTCGCCCGAATCCGTTGAGCAACTCGCCCACTATGACCAGTTATACAAAGAACACAAAGACCAAGGCCTCGTCGTCATCGCCATCCACAGCGCCGAAGGAGCCGACGATGTGGACTCCTTCGTCGCCGAACGTGGCTATACGTTGCCCATTGCAGTAGATGAAGGCGCGAGCGCACAGCGCTACGGCATCTGGAGTTTCCCCCAATCCGTCCTCCTCGACCGCAACTGCCGGCTGGCTTGGATCAGTCAGGACGGCGAAGCACCAAGTACCACCCTACTGAAGTACTTGCTCGACGATCCGTTCCCGACCCATTAACCCTTAGCGAGAGGTTTTCACCATGACTTGTGCTAAAATTTTCTGCACCGGCCTCGTAGCCGGATTGATCGTCGCCGCCGAAGCCGCCGCGACCCCCGCTTGGCGCGACTCGGTTGATTTGCCGGCCTCAATCGGCGGTTCCGTGCAGGCGCAACTGCGCCAGGGATGGCTGCACGCTTGGCGCGTAGATGCCGAGAGCCAAGAGCTGTGGCATACCGTTCTCGGCCGAGCGGATCAACTAGGTCGAATTGAAAAAACCAATCCCTTTACCGTGATCGTCCACCACCCAGACGGCCAGTCGCATATTCGGGACGATCTTAACCGGAATCGTCTGTCGGGGCACCGACAAGCACTGGTGGGCGAGCCTTTCCCCGGATTAGAAACCGAGGTCGGCGACCCGGCAGTCCAAGCCCAATCCACGTACCGCTCTGCCGAGAAGCCACTCCGCACCCACTTGACCCGCTGGCAGCGCGGCCACTGGATCTGGGCTGGGTCTGGTCCCTCGGACGCCTTGCTACACACCGTCGTCCGCCTCGCTCCCATCCTGACGGTTCCCCAGCGTCAAACCTTGGAAAAGCCCACGGCCGATCAGGCGATCTTGCAGTGGGACCGCGCCGAATTCACCGACGACGGCCAGACCTTTTCCGTCCGCTACATCAGCCCTAAAGAAAAGGAAGTCATGCACCAGCGGCACGCTGTGGAGAAGGGAGCCGTGCCCTTTGAAATGGACATTGAGCGCTGGTTACAGCCCGTCGCCGGTTATGAGGAGTCCCCCTTGAACAGTCTAGGGCAATTACAGGGCAAAGTAGTACTGCTCGACTTTTGGGCTACGTGGTGCAATCCCTGCATAGAAAAACTGCCCTATGTCGCCGAGCTATACGAGCGCTATCGGGATCAAGGTTTTATCGTCATTTCCCTGCATTCGGAGTGGCGGGCCAGCAATCTAGATGACTTTGTCAGCCGCCATGATTACGCGTTCCCCATTGCCCTCGACACGGGCGAGACCTTCCGGCGCTACGGTCTCGATCCAGGCGGACCTATACCCCACTACATCCTGATCGACCGAGATAACCGCATCTCCCTTGTGAACGACCTGCCTACTGAAGAGCAAATCAAGGCGTTGCTACAGGCCGATAACTAAGTCAGGTACAACAGGTCCATTTCTTAACGACGCTTCGCCGAAAGGATTTGGTTATGCCCCTGATGACACTACCAGAGGCCGAAAAGCGGCAAATTTTAGCAGCCCTCAAAGTCACCAACTGGCGAATTTATGGCCCGAGGGGAGCGGCTCGGCTGTTGGGCATAGGCCCGGAGAAGCTGCGGTACCGCATGCGCAAGTACGGGCTGAAACGACCAAAAGCTACCTCGTAAATGCCAGCCCCGTGGCGTGGACGATCACCGAGGGTTTTTCTACAATCAATTACTCTCCCCAAGGAGGGACCCAATGTCATATCGATTCCCAAGCCGTTTAATCGCCGGTTCCTTAGCCGTTCTCGTCGTTTGTGCTAGCTACGGGACCGAGCAGCACTACTCGCCCCAAGAGCTGGCAGCGGCAAAAGCGAAGCTGCGCGAACACAATCGACTGTGGACGTTCGAAGCAGGAGCCATACTCGCCCGGGAATGGTTGAACCGCGCGCCTGAAGACGCCGAGTTGCGGGCGCTCTACGCGCGTCAATTGCACGGGCAGATCTATGGACCTAAAGAGATCCAAGAGCAAGCCGACGCGATCTTAGAACGGGAGCCGGATAACCCGTGGGGACTCTACGCACAGGCGCTAGCGTTTCTGGCAGACTGGAATTATTCCGAGGCGGTCGAGCCCAGTCTGCGCGCTTGGAAGCTACTGCCCCATCCGGAGTTCGCCGCGACGCACCTCCAGGCGCTTAAGTCTAAAAGCGTGGAAGAGGGGCTGGCATTTCTGGACTCAGTGGATGAGGCGACACTCCAGCATCCCGAAGTCCTCCATGCCCGCGCACAGTTTGAGGCACGTCGCGCGAGAGAGAATCCCGCCTATGTGGACACCAGCCTTGCTACCTTGGCCATGCTGCGAGAGCGTTGGCCCGACCACGTCAGCGGCTACCGGCGCGCCGCGGAATATCTATACCAAGAGAAGCCGCAGGAGGCGCTCGCTCTGATCGAAACGGCGGTTCGGCTCGCGCCGGGCTCCGCCGATGTGCGCTACTGGCATTGGCAGATCCTCAACGAGACGGATCTGCTCCCCGCCGAGGAGCGACGCCCTGCCATTGAGGCCGGCATCGCCGAGTACCGGCAGGCCGTGCCGGAGGCTGTACACGGTCTAACCATGCTCACCTCGGTCTATAGTTATTTCCTAGCGGACGAAGAGAAGGCAGCAGAGTTTGAAGCGAAGCTGGTGGCGCTGGCCCCCGAGAGTAAACAGGCGTCATGGGCCTACCAGCGAGAATACAAACGAATAGAGTCCGAGCTAGAGTCCGAACGTGACCGCATCGAGCGCGAGCATGGCGCGGACTCACAGGAGTACCAAAACCAGCTTCGCCTCGTCCGCGATGCAGCCTATCGGTTCTTAGAGAAGCCCCTCTACAACGACAGCTTCGGACGCGAGCGGGCGTACCTAAATCTCTTCGAGGCCCTTGAAGCCATGAAGCCTATTCCGGCCGAGGAACTCGCCAATGCAGTTCGCGAGATGGTCCAGTACGAGCAGCTCAGCCCACACTTCAAATACTCCATAGCTCCTATCTCGATGGCCAACCACACGCCCTACGCCGAGGAGGCGGCAGAACTCGCTCGGGGTGGCATACAAGCCATACGCGATAAGGCCGAGGAGGAAGGGTGGGAGGAGAGTCGCCTAAACTACTACTTGACCGATGTCCACGACGCCATCGGGTGGGCTAGTTACAAAGCGGGTCGTATCCAAGAAGGCCGCAACGAGCTTGAGCGGGCACTGGAACTCTCGGGGACAAATACCAGTGCTCACTACCACCTAGGCCAAGTGTTCGAGCACATGGCGACCGAGGCCGAAGCTCAGGATGCAGCCGAGACATTCCGCGATTGGCTCGACAAGGCAGAGGAGTCCTACATTGCTGGCCTTGATGCCCTAAGCTGGGGCCAACATCCCTGCCAGGAGGCGCTAGAGGCGCTGTACGAACGCCGGCACGGCTCGCGCGAAGGGCTCGACGAGTATCTCGCCGCGTTTATCGAACGGGAAAGACTCCAAAGACGCCAGCGGATTCTGGAATCACGGCTCGATACGGTCCGCACCTACGAACCGTTCGCCCTCACCAAGCTCGACGGAGAGCGCGTCGATTCCGCCGATTTCGATGGCAAGATCGCCGTCCTCCACTTCTGGTCAACCACGTGTGCCCCCTGCGTCTGGGAAATGCCCGAGTATCAGAAATTCCACGCGCGTTATCTCAACGACCCCGAAGTGGAAGTGATCTCCATCAGCAGAGACAAGTCGCGCGATGTGGTCGATAAGTACATGGCGAAGAACGAATACGATTTCACTGTCTTGATGGACGACGGGTACATGCAAAAGGCCAGTATTTATGGCGTGCCTAGGACGTGGTTCGTCGATGGCGACGGCTATATCCAGTTTGTTCAAAGGGGGGGGAGCAGCGACTCGCATCTGGAGGAGGAATTCGCATGGATCGTCGAGGCGCTGCGCGGTGCCGAGGAGAGTCCTTAGTGCCCTGAAGTACTAGTTATTACGAGGGTGCAGCAGGGTCGGTTCAAGGACTCGCGGCCTCTAAACGACAGGACGCGTGGCGACCACGAGGTATTCGCGGATTATCTGACCGCTGACGGCCAGAACGTGCCCATGCACAACATCACCAACCCTTGCTGTCCGCTCGCGTACACCTGCTGTCCGCTCGCGTACAGTAGAAAGATCATCAAAACGGCGGATACTGCCAGATTTCGAGAGACAGCTAAAAATTATCTTACTCTTATAAAGTATTATTTAACAGGAAGTTAGAAAAATAAAATAGAGTAATCGGCGCGATTGGCAGCCATTAGCTCCCTCCATTGGCACGATAGTTGCGGTAGTGCTTACTGAAGCAGCAACCGCACTCTTCCACAAGGAGGGCATCATGCAACGCTTAGCCATTCGCATCCTATCTCTCGCGCTGATCACCGTCTCCAGCGCCGCGGCCGTCGAGACCAAGTATCCCCACGGCGGCTTTGAGCCCCGCCTCGACAAGCTCCAAGGCCTGCTTGACTATGTCCGCACCGCGAAGAAGGTCCAGGTCAAAGCCGGTCCCAAGTTGTGGCAGACCATTACGGCCATCCCCGTCGCGACGGGCGTCCCCATCACCTCCGAGCAAGAAGCCGACCTACGCGACTGGCTCTACGACTTCTTGGTCGCCTTTTCCGCTTCCGGCAACGACAGCCTCGCCGCCCAGTTTTACCTGCGCGAGGGCGTCAACAACCCTAGGGCCTTGAGGAACATGCAAGAGACCTTGGAGAGTTGGGACATCCCCCAAGGCGACACGCCCTTTGACCTCTTCCGGGCCATGCACCGAGCCATACTTGACCACCAAGGCTATGAATACTGCTTTGGCAACGCCTTCTTTCGCCACAGCACGCTCAAGGTGTTCGAGATGCAGGGCCAGTACGAGCGCTATGAGTCGTACCCGAGGAACGCTGTCAAGAGCAGATTCAAATTGCAAAAAGAGGTTGAAGCTGCGCTGCGAGCCGGTGAGAAGCGAGTTTTCACTGACATCGCGTTTGTCACTGAAGAGCCGACGGAGTTCGCCGGCTCGGAAGGGCCGACATGCACTCCTTTCTTCTGTCGGCTGGTATGGGATCCAGACCGGACGATGTGGCGCTTTGTCGAAGTCTTCTACACCTCCAAACGGCCGAATCCTTTCCTATTCTCGGCCATATAACCGGCCCTTTTATTGCGCTTTCACGCCAATTTTCAAACAGACACACTATCGATTCGCGGGCCCTGATAACCAGCAACGAACGGCAAAAGCAAAAGCGACGGACCGGATGGATTGACCTAATCCCGTCCGTCGCACCCGGGCCGGAGGAGTGGTGGCCTCCGGCCCGGTCGGCAAAAGCGGCGGACGGATTGACCCAGTATCGTCCGCCGCAACTTTTTGCGAAGTTTGAATAGCAGAGCCTCAAATCATCGGAGTACCCATGCCTGTCCAGCCTACTCGCACCTCGTCTCTCGGAAGCGCCATTTCAAAACCCTTTCTAAAGGTATTTGCCCTATGAAGTCTTTGACTGGCAGTCTCATCGGATTGATGTTGAGCGTCTGCGTCTGCACCGCGAGCGAAACCGAGCAACACTACTCGCCCCAAGAGCTAGAAGCGGCGAAAGCACAACTGCGCGAGCACAATCGGTTGTGGACGTTCGAGGAGGGAACCATCCTCGGCCGTGAATGGACGAGCCGCGCACCGGAGGACGCCGAACTGCGGGCACTCTACGCGCGTCAGCTAGAGGGGCAATTGGACGGGTGCCGAGAGATCCAGGAGCAAGCCGACGCGATCTTGGAACGGGAGCCGGACAACCCGTGGGGACTCTACGCGCAAGCACTCGCGTTTCTGACGGACTGGCAGCATTTCGGCGAGGCGGCCGAGTCTAGCTTGCGCGCTTGGAGGCTGCTGCCCCGACCGGAGTTCGCCGCGACGTACCTTCAGGCGCTTCGGTTCAGGAACACGGAAGCGGGAATGGCATTTTTGGACTCAGTGGATGCGGCGACGCTCCACCATCCCGAAGTCCTCCATGCCCGCGCGGAACTCGAGTACCGGGCACAGTACTCGCTGAATAATCCCGCCTATGCGGACACAAGCCTCGCTACTCTGGCCGCGCTGAGAATGCGTTGGCCCGACCACGTCAGCGGTTACCTCAGCGCCGCGCAACAACTACACCGGTCTGACAAGCCGCAGGAGGCACTCCCACTAATCGAAGAGGCCATTCGTCTCTCCCCAAGCTCCGCGGATGTGCGCTACTTGCATTGGCAGATTCTCAACGAGACGGATCAGCTCCCCGCTGACGAGCGACGCGCCGCCATTGAGGCCAGCATCGCCGCCTATCGGCAGGCCGTGCCGGAGACCGTGCGCGGCCTCGCCCTGCTCACCACGGCTTATAGGAACGTACTCGAGGACGAAGAGCAGGCCGCGGCGTTCGAGGCGAAACTGCTGGCGCAGGCTCCCGCGAGCCAACATGCGTCGCGGATCCACCAGGGGAAATTCGAACGGGAGTACCAACGATTACAGTCCGAGTTGGAGCGCATCGTCCGCAGGGACGCGCCCGAGTACCAAAATCGGCTTCGCCTTATCTGCGACGCGGCCTATCGGTTCCTCGAAAACCCCCTCTACGACGACAGCTTCCGCGAGCGACCGTACCGAGCGCTTCTTAGTTCCCTGAGCGCCATGAAGCCGATTCCGGCCGAAGAACTCGCCGAGGCGGTGCGCGGCTTGGTCCGGTACGAGCAGCAGCCCAATCCGTACGTAACGTACGGTGCCCTTATCTTGATGGCCGACCGCACGCCGTACGCCGAGGAGGCGGCCGAACTCGCTCAGGGCGTCATACAAGCCATGCTCGACAGGACCGAAGAGGATACGCGGGGAGAGGGCCGGCTGAACTTCTACTTGGGCCTCATCTACGACGCCCTCGGGTGGGCACTCTACAAAGCGGGTCGCGTCGAGGAAGGCCGCAACGAGATCGAGCGGGCACTGAAATTTTCGCAGAGAAACACCCGTGCGCACTATCACTTAGGCCAGATGTTCGAGCACATGGCGACCGAGGCCGAGGCTCGGGAGGCAGCCGACACTTGGCTCGACAAGGCGGCGGATGCCTATCTCGCTGGCCTCGAAGTCCGAAGTTGGGGACCCAACCCCTGCCAAGCGGCCCTAGCCGCGCTGTACGAGCGCCGGCACGGCTCGCGCGAAGGATTCGACGAGTATCTCGCCACACTCCGCGGCGAGGACGCTCCCAGTCCAATCCGCTTAACGCCCAAGATCGACCTCCACCTTGAACCGGTACCGGTCGAAGGTCTCCCCGACCGCACGCTCAACCTCCCGCCCGGCTTTAAGGTCAAACTCTTCTCCGACCAAGTAGATAAAGCACGCTTTATGGCTTGGGACGACCACGGCGTCCTACACGTGACCAACATGAAACCTCAGCATACATGGGCCCCGGTCCCCGGCCGCCAAAGCACGGTGTTGGCCTTGCCCGACAAAGACGGCGACGGCCGCGCCGACACCGTGTACAAAGCGGTTGATGACCTTAACTGGCCCCACGGCATCGCCTTCTATAAAGGGGCACTCTTCGTCGCCGACGACGATGCGATCTACCGCCTCGAAGACCAAGACGCGGACGGCTTTTACGAGGAGCGCGCCGTTTTCGCCGAGGTGCCCGGTTTCATGGGCCGTCCCGTTGAACACGTAACCCATACGCTAGTTTTCGACGAATCCAACGACAAGCTCTACTTCCACATTGGCTCAGGTTGCGACGTATGCCGCGAAGACGATCCAGAACGGTCCACCGTCATGCAGATAAACACCGATGGCACAGGTCGGCGGATCTTTGCTTCAGGACTGCGCAATGCCATCGGCCTCGCCTTGCACCCGACCACCGGCGAGCTGTGGGCTGCCAACACTGGGCACGACCGCGAGGGTCCAAACCTGCCACCGGAGTGGATCACTCCACTCCGCGACGGCGGATTCTATGGCTGGCCGTTGGCGTACGGAGACAAAGTCTGGACCGATTTCTCCTCCTACGGAAGGTCCATCTTGCCGCTGACTGCTGCCGATTCGCTGTTAGTTGCCAACATGGATACTCCAGCCGTCCTCATTCCCGCCCACTTGGCACCCATGGCGCTGCATTTCTACGAGCGCGACCAGTTCCCGCCCCAGTACAAACACGCCGCATTCGTCGCCTGCCGCGCCGGAGCTTTGGGCAACGATCCCGGCTACAAGGTCATGGTGCTCTTTGCCGAGCCGGATGGGTCCAATGCCCGCGTCGCCGATTTTCTCACCGGCTTCCGACTCGATTCCGACGAGGATAACGGGGATGCCGGATTGGCTGGGTTATTCGGTTTTTTCTCTTTTAATTCCAGTAACGCATGGGGTAAGCCGGTTGGGCTGACTACCGACGAGGCCGGACACCTTTATTTGTCCAGCGACGAAGACACCCAAGCCATCTTCCGTATCGAGGCCAGCCCCCTCCAGGGAACTCCTTAGAGTCGAGCGGTAGTGGCCAAGGAGCAAAAAATGACCAGTGATGCCCATTTCTCCCATGCGCTTTCCTTTGTCGGGGCAAATGGTCTGGGATATACGCGGACCGTCTATGCCGACAAGCTCTACGTATTCTCGACCCATAAGGGCCAACTGCTGACCAGCATGCGCTACGTGCCCTTTAACGATCTGCTGTTCGCAACGTATATGGCTTTGCGCGCCACCCGCGATGCAGAGGACGACACCCCGGCCCGGCCTTCGTTTGTGGAAGAAACGCAGAGCCTACAACTCAGAGACGACGGCATCATTCCTTTTGCCGAGACCGCGTTATCCCTGCCGCCGGAAATAGAGCAGAAGGCCCACGACCTCATTGCCAGCACGTACGAAAAAGTCGTGGCCGATGCCACATTTGGTGAGAGTTTGGGCGCAACCCCGGACCTGATGCGCGTGGATCAAGCGCTCGGCGGGCGATTCGCCACCCCCACGAATCACCTATCGTTCGCCACCGGACTAGACGGTCGGGATGTGGGGTGGATCACTGTGGGGAACTCGCTCTTCTACGAGATCAATCAGGCCGCTAAAGACCTGCACGGGCGAGGCGACGAACTCTTGCCTGCCGCGGGAGGAGATGTAGAATACGAGTTCAGCAAGCGACTCTACGGCGACCCCGGGCTGCTCAAAGTGGTCAAGCGCGTGTTGCGGTCCAAGGGAGGCTTTGTCTCGCCTTTGGTGCGCCATTTCGTCCTTTTCTACCTGAAGTGGACCAAAGAGCAACTCCAGACTACTGGCGGAGACCACCCTTTTTGGCAACAGCGGCTGGAGAGCACAATAGGCCGCGCCGAAGCCCAATCCGGCGGCTTTTTGCCGTACCAGGCTATAACTATTTTGGGGTTCGTGCGCCACGGGATCATCGACCATTCCGCAGATGATCCCGATTGCACCAACAGGCGTTTCCACGTAGATCCGACGTACCCCTTGGACGACGTGGTGCTGGAGGAAGTAACGGACCACGTCCTGAGAGCCTTCCTCAAGGGCTTTGTCAAAGTGATTTACCCGTACAACATAAAGCAGGTTCAATTCGTCGATGAATTGGAACGCGAGGAATCGCTGTTTGAACAATTGGAACGAGAGATTGGTAGGAAAGAGTAACAAGCGGACTGGGCTCGTGCCCTTAGAGTAGCTTATTACGTGAAACGTCTCCCCCTCATCGCCCTGTGCTGTGTGTCGCTGTGCTCCTGCGTCAAAAGCCTCGTTGACTCGGATGCTCAGTCTCTGTTCGCAGCAGCCCCGAAAATAATGGTTCACTACATGCCCTGGTACGCATCGAAACCCGTCAGCGGCGAGTGGGGCTGGCACTGGACCATGAATCACTTTGATCCCGACACCATCGCCGACGATGGCCGCCGCGAAATAGCCTCTCATTACTACCCATTGATCGGGCCGTACGATTCAAACGATCCACACGCATTGGAATGCCATGTCCTGCTTATGAAATTCGCGGGCATCGACGGCGCAATCATCGACTGGTACGGCATCAAAGATCACCGCGATTACGCCGCAATCCACCACAATACAAACCACCTAATCACATACATCAAAAAGGCCGGATTGAGTTTCGCCATTTGTTACGAAGACCAAACGATAAAACACCTCGTCAACGATGGGATTCTCCGCGAAAGCCAAGCCCTTAGCCACGGCCAAGAGGTCTTGCGCTGGATGCAAGACCACTGGTTTGTCGCCGACGAATACGCCAAGATCGCTGGCCGGCCTCTGCTCCTCGTATTTGGCCCGCAGTACTTCAAAGGGGCGGCGTGGAAGGAGCTATTTTCGGGCTTGTCGCAACCTCCGTACTTCTACACTCTGAACACCCTGCAAGAAGGAGCCGACGGGGTATTCGGGTGGCCTCCAGTACACGACGGCCGCGTCGTATCTCCTGCCACTTGGCGCACCTACCTAAGCCAGCTTTACGAGAAGGACGGCGTCGGCACGGCGTTCCCCAAGTTCCACGACATTTACGAGGAAGCCGGTGTGCGCGAAAGCTACGGGTATCTCGACGACCAAGAGGGCGCGGTTTTTGCCGAGACGCTAGCACGCGCAGGGGAAAACGCGTCGCTGATCCAGATTGTCACTTGGAACGATTACGGCGAGGGCACCATAATCGAGCCGACGATAGAATTCGGCTATCGCTATCTCGAAGCGCTACAGAACTACCGCAGAAAGCACGCCGGCAAAACTTTTCCGTACAACCCAGAAGATCTGCGCCTGCCCATCGCGCTATACCAGCTTCGCCAGCAAGTAGCAGCGGACGGGCGGACGGCCACACATCTCGACAGCGTCGCAGCATTTTTGTTCGCGTCGGAGAATGAGGCCGCGAGAAAAATACTGCTTCGGGATGCCATTGACTAGAGCGGAAAGAGGGGATACCCTTTGACGACCCATTCAACTCGGAGCATGTCATGAGCCTAACCACTGCCGAACGCCAGCAATTCCACGACCTTGGCTACGTAGTCAAAGAAGACATCTACTCCCAAGCCGATCTCCAACCCCTCAAAGACGGCCTCACCGCCGTCATTGACCAGACGTGTGCCACTCTACAAGAAGAAGGGCTACTCGGCGCGGAAACTTCTGCCTCCGAACCCTTTGAAACCCGGCTCGGTGCCCTCTTCAAAGCCGATGTCGAAGTCGGCGAGCGCGTGACCCGAACGATCATGGGGCACGGCGGCGGCGGCTTCAAAGAACAAGCCATTCTCGACTTTTTGCGCCACCCGCCGCTCGTCTCCTGCATCGAAAGCCTCGTCGGCCCGGACATCATTGGCTCGTCCGTGTACCGCGTCCGCCCCAAGGCTCCCGGCTACTCGCGTGGGGCCGTGCCTTGGCACCAAGACTCGGGCTACTTCATGCCTCACTGCGACCAGAGCCTAATCGTGACCTGCTGGATTCCTCTCGTCGATGCCACCATTGAAAACGGCTGCCTGTACGTCCTGCCCAAATCGCACCGCAGCGGCGTCTATCGCCATTACACCGGCGGGCAAGGCGGGTATCTCGAAATCGCCGGCGAAGACCTGCCGGCCCCCGAGCCTGTGGCCTGCCCAATGCGCGCCGGGTCAGTGCTCTTTATGACCAATCTCACCCCGCACGCCTCTTTTGAGAACAACACCGACATCGTCCGCTGGAGCGTCGATCTCCGCTACCAAGACGCCGAGATTCCGAACAACATCGACGAAGACCCCGCAGACTTCGACCTGGAACGCGAGCCGGTCACCATGGCCTGCTGGCCTGGGGAGGGCGACTTTGTCATCAAAGACGCGCAAAATCCCGAGCGCGAAATCACCGACATCGCCAAATTCAAGGAAATCCGCACCCGCTACGAACAGACCCCCGTACGCAACCCCGGCCGCGGCTGGACCCCTTTTGCCGAGCGCCGTTAGGAATTAGGAATTGAGAATTGAGAATTAGGAATTAGAGCGTGACAAGCCGACCGAATTGGAGGGACGGTTGGGGTAATTCCTAATTCCTAATTGAAAGAATTATGACCAATAACAAGGCACTGAACTTCACCCATTGGATTTTCGATCTCGACAACACTCTAGCCGATAGCGCCATTGATTTCAATGCTATGCGCCAGGAATTGGGTCTGCCTTTGGGGAAGGGGATGCTCGAAGAAATTGACACCCGCCCCGCTGCCGAAGCAGCCGCGCTCAGACGCCGCCTTGCCGCGCTCGAACGCGAGTACGCGCTTCGCGCCCAGCCCCTACCCGGCGTCCACGCGCTGCTGAGCTCACTGGTCGAACGCGGTTTCCGGCTCGGCATCCTCACCCGCAATAACCACGCCAATGCGTTGCAGACGCTCGCCGTTTGCGACCTCGCCGAATTCTTCGATCCCGCCCACGTCTTAGGCCGCGACGAGGCCGCCCCCAAGCCCGATCCCGATGGCATCCACAAGCTGCTCGCCGCTTGGGATGCTGCGCCAACAACCGCCGTGATGGTCGGCGACTTCCGCTATGACCTCGAAGCTGGCCGCCGCGCCGAAGTTACCACCATCTACTACGATCCTCTCGATCAAAACGAGTGGACTGATAAAGCCGACTTCCGCGTCCAAAGCCACGCCGAGCTACTCGCGCTGGCGCATCGGGTACGCGGCTGAAAACATTCCGTAAGCCCCTACTCGCCGCCAACGAAGACGGTTGACCATGTTCGCTACATACTCCAAAACCCAACTCGCCAAGCTTCGCCGATCCGCTTTTTGCGCCTTTCTACTCTCGCTTGGAGCCGGGCCGTTGCTCGGCCAAACTGCATTCATCAACGAAATTCACTACGATAACACCGGCAAGGATACCGGCGAAGCCATCGAGATCGCCGGCCCAGCCGGGACCGATCTTTCCGGCTGGGCCTTGGTGCTCTACAACGGACGGAATGGCGCTTCATACCGCACTAAGCACTTGAGCGGGGTCATACCAGATCAGGCCAACGGGTTCGGAGCGATCTCCTTCGGCTTTGCAAAAAGCATCCAGAACGGTGCCCCCGACGGGATCGCCCTAGTCGCCAACGGGCAGGCCGTCCAGTTCCTCAGTTACGAAGGGACGTTCACGGCAGTGGGTGGACCCGCTGACGGCATGACCAGCACCGACATCCAGGTTACCGAATCCAATTCCACGCCAGTGGAATTTTCCCTGCAACTAAAGGGCACCGGCACCGCGCCGAGTGATTTTTTTTGGAGCATACCGACCCCATCCAGCTTTGGTGCCCCAAATGCCGACCAAGTCTTCGGCACAAACGCGGCCTCTCCCCCGGTGCTCAAAATCTGCGAAATCCAAGGGGCTAGCCACACCTCGCCGCACAAGGACGAGCAGGTCTCGACGCGGGGCATTGTAACGGCGGTCGCACGCAATGGTTTCTACTTCCAAGATCCAACCGGAGACGGCGATGAGCGCACATCCGACGGGATGTTCGTCTATACCAAAAGCGCCCCAAAGGTCGCCATCGGCGACGAGGTACAGGTAACCGGCACCGTGATCGAATACATTCCCGGCGGCGCGGCCACCAACAATCTGACCATAACCGAATTCTCCCAGCCCGACCGCATTCAGACCTTGTCAACCGGCAACCCCACGCCGACCCCAGTAGTCCTTGGCGCGGCCGACCGCCAGCCGCCGACAAGGGTGATCGACAACGACAACTTCGCAGTTTTCGACCCAGCCGAGGACGGCATTGACTTCTACGAGTCGCTAGAGGGAATGTTGGTGGAAGTGCAAGACGCGGTCGCCATTAGTCCGACCAACCGCTTTGGAGAAATTGTCGTCCTCGCCGATGCAGGTGCGGGGCAGCAGCTCAACTCGCGGGGCGGGTTGAATCTAACGCCGCATACCCTGCATCCGCAGCGCATCCAGCTCGACGACAGCCTGCTGCCCGGCGACATGCCGGCTGTGCAGGTCGGCGATGCCCTCGGCCATGTGCGCGGCCCGGTTAGCTACCGCTTTGGCAACTTTGAGGTGCTCGTCTTGACCGAGCCGGTGGTCGAGAGCGCCGGCTTGGCACCGGAAACGACCGCCCTCGTCGGCACGGCCACGCATCTGACGGTGGGCAGTTTCAACGTGTACAATCTCGATCCCAATGACCACGACGAAAGTGCAGACCTAGCGGACGGTCAATTCGCAGCCATTGCCGACCAAATCGTCCATCGCCTAGGCGCACCAGATGTGCTGGCCTTGCAGGAAGTGCAGGACAATAGTGGCTCAGCCAACGACGGCACCACTTCAGCGGACCAGACGGCGCAAACGCTCGTAGCCGCCATTGCTGCGGCCGGTGGCCCGAAGTATAAGTACGCGGACGTCGCGCCCCCAGATGGGGCCGATGGCGGCCAGCCGGGCGGCAATATCCGCGTTGCGTACCTCTACCAGCCCGCTCGGGTGGCCCTGATTGGTTCGGTAGAGCGCATTGAAGACGACGCCTTCCGCAACAGCCGCAAACCGCTCAAGGCCGCGTTCGATTTCAAGGGAACCAAGCTGACGGTGATCAACTGCCACTTCTCGTCCAAGTATGGCAGCCCACCCCTCTTCGGTCGAATCCAGCCGCCGACCAATGGCGGGCTCGCCCAGCGCCTTGCCCAAGCCGCGTTCATCCACGACCTCGTCGCCGATCTGCTAGCCGTTGATCCCAACGCCAACATCGTCGTGCTCGGAGATCTCAACGAAAGCCCGTTTCCGCTCGCCCCAGTGCAACCGCCGCCGGGCGATGTCCTCGGAACGCTCGCCGGCACTCCGCCGATCCTCTTCAATCTCGGCGACGCGGTGGATGGGGATTTGGCCTATTCCTATAACTTTCAGGGCATTTCCCAGCAACTCGACTACCTGCTGGTCAGCTCGGCCCTGCTCGCGCTCCAGCCCGAGTTCGACTATGTCCACGTCAACACCGAGTTCCCCAACCAAGCCAGCGACCACGACCCCATCCTCGCGCGGTTGCTGCTTTATGATCGCCCAGACTAGGATCCCCGCCGTCCACTCCGCCGCACATTGCCCGACCCGCGCTGACCGCCACGGGGTGAGAAAAAACTACCGCGCTGGTGGTCAGGACGATTGCCGCCCTTACCCGCACCGCGCCCGGCCTTCTCCTTGCGCTCGTGCGCCTCGCTCAGCTGCAGCTTCTGCCCCTCAAATTCCTTGTCGTTGAGATGGGCGATGGCTTCTTCGCCTTCGTGCCGAGTGGCCATCTCCACGTAGCCGAAGCCGCGCGAGGCACCGCTCTTCTTGTCGCGGGCAATGGTGGCCGCCACGACCTTTCCGTACGGTTGAAAGAGCTGGACCAGTGCCTCCTTTTTGGTCGTCTTCGCCAAATTACCTACGTGTATGTTCACAGTGTACTCCTTTCGCTAGCGCGGATTGTTGTTCTCCGAGCGTCTGTCTTTCATCTCGCGATTGGGATGCCGGTCAGCACCTATATATCCTAATCGAGTCTCGCCAGTCGTTTGATTTTCCGCAACTCGGGATAATCCATCCACACCATCATCAATTGCTCGGCTAGCGCTGCATCCGCGTCTTTCCATACCAATCCATCATCCGTTCCACCATCTCTCCTCGCGCTCCCGCATGAGCCGGATCGTCGTACAGGTTGTACAGCTCGTCCGGGTCCTCTTCTAAATGATACAACTCCCCGTAGGGTTCCCCAGGGTAAAAAACCAATTTCCACGCCTCGGTTCGCGCCATGATGCGCGGACCGTACTCGGAAAACACAGTCTCGTGCAATGCGGTCTCTTCTCCGCGCAACAGCGGCCCTAAAGAAAGCCCCGCCGCCCCAGCCAACGGCCCTAATCCCGCCATTTCCAACAGGGTTGGACCCAGGTCAATCAGCTCGATTAGCGGATCGCGTACCCCCAGCCGCTCGACTCCGGGTCCGGCAAAAATCAGCGGCACCCGCGCCACTGAGTCGTAGTGAGACGAGAACTTATAGACTTGGTGATGGTCGCCAAGGCAGTCGCCGTGATCCGAGGTAAACACAAAAATCGTGTTATCCAGTTCGCCCCGCTCGTCCATGGCCGCGACCATCGCGCCGACCCAATCGTCAATGGCCGTGATGTTGGCGTAGTAGTGCCGACGCATGCGGCGAATGCGTTCCGGGGTCGCTCGGCTCCACCAGATCGCCGCAGGCGCAAGTCTGCCATCCATGCCCTCCATGGCTCGGCGCTGTGGCGGCGGCTTGGTGTCCAGTTCGTTGGGGATCCCCACGGGATCGGGAATTTCCACGCCCTCGTAGCGCGCCAGTGCGGACGCGGGCGCGTCAAAGGGGTCGTGCGGCCCGGCGAAACCACTCCACAAAAAGAGCGGCTTGGCAAAGTCGTGATCGCGAATGGCCTCCACGCTCCAGCGTCCAACGCAGTTGTCGATAAACAACTCTTCGTCGTGCGGCCACACGGCTGCGCCCAAGTAATCCGGCCAGTTGGGCACGTCGCGGTAGTAGGTCAGCGCCGGTCGCCGAAGCCCGAACTGCATCAAGTACAAGTCGTAGTCGTCTGGGTCGGGACCGTGGTGGCCCTGGTGATAGTTTTTGTTTTCGACGACCGTGCGGTGGCGGAAGCCGCACGGCAGGCGGATGGGCGCGGTGTGCATCTTGCCGATGTTGACCGTGTGGTAGCCGCCGTCTCTGAGCTGCTCGATCCAATTGGGCTGGTCGGGCGTCAGCCACGCCTCATTGCGGTCAAGGCCGTGGGTGTGGACGTACTGGCCCGAGACAATGCTGTTGCGCGACGGGCCGCAA
>JAPPEF010000118.1 GCA_028875335.1 Gemmatimonadota bacterium | reverse complement strand
ATTTTGCCACCGGCCACGACGGTCATGGTCATATCGAGCATGAACGGCGGACCATTTTGGCGCGGGGCGGAAAAGGCGATAGGCTCAGGACGCAGGCGGCGGTCGGCCGAACCGAAGGGCGCGAGGAATAAGCCTCCGCCATTGAGCCAAACCATGCCGATCATGCCCCTTTCGGCGATCCGCGGCGGATAGTCGCCGAGACGGCAGATATGGGTGATGTGGTTGAGGCCGACAAAACCGAAGGTGGAGCTTTGGGCTTTTTCAACGGCAATGTCGAGGGCGCGATTGACGGCGACAATGCCGTTGGCTCCCTTGCCGTTGATAACCCTGAGCACAGGAGTGTCGCGCACGACTTCGGTCTCCTCCCAGTGGACGTAGTTGTTTTTCATCCCGCGGGCATAGCCGGATACTAGCCAAGTGCCGTGCGAATCGTGGCCGTGGAGGTGGCTTTCAACGACGTGGTCGGCGACGATAAGGGCGTCGTCTGCGGGAATGCCAGTAGCGGCAAAAATGCGGTAGCAGAGGTCTTTGAGGACGTCGTGTTGGACTACGGGCATGAGGAGTCCTTTAGATGGGTGCTTTCCTAAGAGGCGTGCGCTTCCATCAACTCGGCGAAGTAGCTAAACAGATGGAAGCTGTCGTGTGGCCCTGGCGAGGCCTCCGGGTGGCACTGGATGGAAAAAATGGGCAACTCTCGGTGGTGCAGGCCCTCGACGCAATTGTCGTTGAGGTTGAGGCGAGTGATTTCGAGGCAGTCGGGCAGCGAGTCGGCCGCAATGCCCCAGCCGTGATTTTCAGAGGTGATCAGGATCCGTTCGCTGGCGCGTTCCTTGATCGGCTGGTTGGCCCCACGATGCCCGAACTTGAGGCGGTAAATTTCTGCACCAAAGGCCAAGCCGAGAATCTCGTGGCCCAAGCAGATGCCGAAAATTGGCTTCTTGCCGATGAGACCCTTACAAGTCTCGATCGCGTAGTCGAGGGGTCGGGGGTCGCCCGGACCGTTGGAAAGAAAGACGCCGTCCGGCTCCAAGTCCAAGACCTCGTCGGCCGTGGTTTTGGCTGGCACGACCGTTACCTTACATCCTGCAGCGACCAAGCAGCGGACAATATTGCGCTTGATTCCGTAGTCTAGCGCGACGACGTGGAAGCGCGGGGCTTCGGGGCTTTCGACATAGGACGCAGAGCAGCTAACAGCGGCTACCATGTCCACTCCGACAAGCCCCGGCCAAGCGCGCGCCTTTTCGACTAAGCTGTCCGGGTCGAGATCTGTGGTGGAAATGGCAGCATCCATCACGCCCTCAATGCGCACTCTGCGAGTCAACTCGCGGGTATCGATGCCCTCGATGCCCAAAACGCCGTGCTCTTCGAGATAATCGGGCAGGCTCTGGTGCGCACGCCAGCTACTCGGCAGGCGAGAGCACTCTTTCATCAGGAAGCCGCGGACTTGAGGCCGCGCCGATTCGTCGTCTTCGGGTGTGACCCCGTAATTGCCTATGAGTGGGTACGTCATGGTGACGATCTGGCCGGCATAGGAGGGATCGGTGAGAATTTCCTGATAGCCGGTCATGCTGGTATTGAAGACCATTTCGCCGAGGCACTCACCCCCGCGGCCAAGGGCACGGCCCTCAAAGACGGTGCCGTCCGCGAGCGCAACGAGCGCTTTCATCGTCCGTAGATACTCCTTTTGAGAGGGTTTAACTGCGAGTAAAAACTTAGGAAAAAAAAGACGAACTGAACAGGCGACCTCATTCCGGCGCTGAGTCGGTCAGGTCTTGGCGCTCCTGCCGCGCGCGTTCCTGCATATCGACGGCCGGATCGAATTCGCCGACGATTTCCTGACCGACGATTTCTTCAATCACGTCTTCCAAAGTAACAATGCCAGCGAAGCCTCCGTATTCATCGACGACGGCAAAAAGGTGCTCGCGCCGCTGGATGAATTCTTCGAGCAGACGGCTGGCCCGCGCCGATTCGGGCACCGAATGGATGGAGCGACTCACCTCGGAGAGTTTAGCTTGGTCGCGGCCATCGGCCAAGGCGCTGAACGCATCGCGCCGCAGCACCAAGCCAACGATGTTTTCCCGCTCTCCCTGATAGAGGGGCACCCGGCTGTGGTCCCAGCTACCGGACTGCTCGCGGGCCTCGGCCAAGGTCAAGTCGCGGTCGAGGCAGTGTACTACTGTGCGCGGGGTCATTATATCGCGCGCCCGCAATTCGTCGAGCTTGAGGATGTTTTGGATGACGCGCTCTTGGTCGTGAGAAATGGCACCGGATCGGCGGCTCATCCGCGCGATAATTTCAATCTCTTCCGGCACGACCTCCGGCACATCGGGTGCCCCAGCGGTGATGAGCCGAACGATGAATTTGTTGAGCCAGATAAAGGGCGCGAACAGCCATACCAGCCATTGGATCGGGCGAGCTATAAACCGAGCGAGAACGCGGGCATGCACTACGCCCACCGTCTTGGGAAGAATCTCCGTAAAGATGAGTACTGCCAGCGAGAAGGCGATGATAAAGTACGTCTCCCAAGACCGCGGAAATACTCCGACAAAGGCGGCACCGGCAATGGCAGCACCGCCAGTATGGGCCAAGGTATTCAGCGTGAG
>JAPPEF010000116.1 GCA_028875335.1 Gemmatimonadota bacterium | reverse complement strand
CGCGATGAAACTCACGACCGAACAGATCGCAGAATTCAACACCCGCGGCGTCATCATCGCCCGCGAGGCGCTTGCCCACGACGATTTGCAGCCAGTCATCGACGAGTTGTCGGCGTGGATTGACGTCCGCGCGCGGACGCTGCACGACGAGGGCGAAATAGTGGACCTGCACGAGGACGCCCCGTTTGCCACGCGCTACGGCTTGCTGTTCAAACAGTGCCCTGAGATCGGGCACGGCATGGACATCATGCACTATCGGGGGCGGGCGATGTTCGAGTTTTTGCGCAATGAAAACTTGCTCGACCTGCTCGAATCGCTGCTGGGGCCCGAGCTGATCTGCAACCCCATCCAGCACCTACGAGCCAAGCCGCCGCAAGCCTACGAAAACCGCGAAGGCCCCTCTTTTCACAACGCGCCCTGGCACCAAGACGCCGGCGTGATGATGCCAGAAGCCGAAGGCTCTGACGTGGTCACCTGCTGGCTGCCTTTGGCCGAAGCCACGGTCGAGACCGGCTGCATGGAGGTCTTGCCCGGCCTCGTCGAAACCGGCTATCTCCGGCATTTGGCAGCCGGTGGCACCACCATCGCCCCCGAGGCCATGCCCCACATCGAACCCTTTCCCTTGGAGTGCAAGCGCGGCGACGTGGTGCTCATGAGCCGCTTTACGCCCCATCGCTCCACTCCCAATTACTCCGATCAGTGCCGTTGGTCCCTCGATCTGCGCTACCAGCCCATCGGCCAGCACACCGGCCGCACCGGCCACCCCGACTTTGTCGCGCGCTCCCGCCGCGATCCGTCCAACGAGCTGACCGACTACGAGGAATGGGGCCGCTTGTGGATCGACGCCTTTGAAAATCCTCGCGGCGTTGTCGCGCACCGCGGAGAATAGAAGGGCGCTAACCGTACGTTTTCGCTCGCGCTTGGAGCTTTGCTAGGAATTTCCAGAGCTTCTTTGATCGCAGCTTGGCGAATGGCTGGCTGCGCTGAGCGATTGCAAGGAGACGACGATGGCCAAACCACGCATTTTTTTCGACCACGACGGTCGGCACCCGCTGATCTACATGTACGAGCCGCCGATGCAGAAAGAAGAGCTGGAGGCGGCGGTAGACGAGTTGGTGGGGACGCCAGTCGAGGCACTGTCGCTAACCCTGGGCGATGCGCAGAGTCTGCTCTACGATTCGCAGGTGGGTGCGTTGTGGGGACGGGATATAAAGAAGTGGCCGCATCTGATCTGGAAGCGGGCCAACCAGAATTTCACCCAATTGATCAAAGCCGGATGCGATCCGCTCCAGGTGCTCTGCGACAAAGCCCATGCCAATGGCCTGCTGCTCTACGCGATGCTATTGCCGCAGCAGGGGCCGCGGGAGTTGATGTTGAAAAGCTGGGAAAATCCGCGCTTCGCCGCCGAGCAGCGCAACCCGCAGCCATTGGAGATCGGCAGCAAGGGCGGTGTGGACGCGGAGTGGCCGGGGTATCGCGCGTGGGATTACGCTTGGGATGCAGTGCGCGAGCAGAATTTGGCGATTGTCGAGGAAGTGCTCGCGCGCTATCCCGTTGACGGTTTTGAGCTACAGCTCAATTACTGCCCCTATTATTTTCACCCCGATGAGGTTGCGGCGGGGACGGGGATTATGACCGAGTGGATAGGGCGGGTTTACGCGGCTGTAAAAAAGAGCGATCCAGCACGAGAGTTGGTCCTGCGCGTGCCGGCGAATCTGGATGGATGCCGGACGGTGGGGCTGGAGCCATTGGAGTGGATGCGCCGGGGCATTGTCGACGCGATCGTGCCCGAGGCATCGGGGGCGGCGGATCCGTCGGCGGATTTCAGCGCCTTCGTCAAAGCGGCACACGGGACGGCGTGTCGGGTCTTGCCGGCGTTACAGAGTCGGATCGACAGCGACCGGGTCGGCGAGGGGACGATCGAAATGGTGCGGGCAGGGGCTTGCAACTATTGGGCGCAGGGAGTCGACGGCCTCTATATCGCGCATTGGTTTGGCTGTTGGCCGTATAAGGCGGATTTCTACCAGAAGCTGCGCGAGGTGCCCTTCCCCGAGACAATGGCGACCAAGGACAAGATCTATCGAGTCCCCAGCGAGGGCAGCGCGCCGGCGTCGGAGGCGATTGCGCCGAATGTCGCTAATCCGCTACCCATTGAGTTGGCCAAGGGGCAGGCGCTACAGGTGGGTTTTGCGGTGAGCGATGATCTGAAAAAATGGGACAAGGTCAATCGGGTCCACGAGGTGATCTTGCGGGTGCGAGTGCAGGAGACGACGGAGCGGGATCGCTTGCGCTTTGCTTTTAACGGCAAAGAATTACCGCAATCGCTGCTGCGCAAAATCAATCAGATGTACGTGATGGGTGCGCCGCGCTATCGGGTTTTTGGCTATTGGTATGTCTTTCGTTTGCCCGAAAAATTTAGGCCGGTGCAGGGGTGGAATGTGCTGGAGGTCGAACTGCTCAAACGGGACGGGCAGGCGCTACCGGCTGTCGTATTGCGCGATGTAGAGCTGGAAATCAAGTACTTAATGGGGAAGAATTACCATCGAGGTTTGATCGATGCAGATCTGGGACCGGGTGAATTGTAACGAGCAAGGCTACCAAAATTTTGGTCATGTATCAC
>JAPPEF010000299.1 GCA_028875335.1 Gemmatimonadota bacterium | reverse complement strand
GAACCACCGTATTCAGACCGATCTCATCGCGCAGCCGCTCGACGTAATCGGGGTATTTGAGGACCTCATCCGTGGTCAGATAAATTCCCGTGAGCCAATTATTGGTCATTGGTTTCCTTTCTATCGTTGTATCGAATCTACATCCGTCGTCGAATTCGAAATGCGACTCACAAGCTACTTGAGCAAGAGCAGTCGCCGCGTCTGCACGCCGCCAGGATAGTGCAAGCGCATCAGATAGACCCCCGTCGCTGCCGCAGCGCCTCGCCGGTCGCGGGCGTTCCAGGGGACTTGGTAGAAGCCGGCGGCTTGCACTTGGTCCACCAAGGTATGCACCTGTTGGCCCAGGATGTTGTAAACGTCCAGGCGCACCGGGCCGGGAATGGCCAAGTGGTAGGAGATTTGGGTAGTGCTGTTGAAGGGATTGGGATAATTGGGCTCCAAGCGGCTAGTGGTCGGTAGCACGGTGCTGTGTGTCGAGACGAGGGTCGGGGCTGGCTGGGGGATGTCCAAGGCGATGCTCGGCGAAAACAATCCTGTGACGAGGATTTCGACATTGGAGCCGTCTAGGTTCGCCCGCTGGATTGCGCCGTCTGGAGACCAATAGTCCGTGCCCCAATCTGTCCAGTACATCTTTCCCCCGACGGCATCCAAGACTAATTGCTGTGCGCTAATTCCAGTGACGAGGATTTCGATATTGGAGCCGTCTAAGTCAGCACGGAGGATCGTACTTATGTGGCTTTCGTCTTCCTCATAGCTACTATTTATCCAGTATATCTTTCCCCCAACCACTTCCAAGGCAGGACCGAAATACCATGGGGAGCTAACCACAGCGAGGTCTTCGACGTTTGAGCCGTCTAGGTTCGCTCGGCGCATTGTACTCCTAGTCCGTTTGCTCTCTTCGCTCACGGGGTCGTTCATTTCCATCCAGTATATCTTACCTCCGGCTATATCTAGGACGAATTTCCATAGATGGCTTATTCCAGCAACGAGGACTTCGGTATTGGAGTCGTCCAACTCCGTTCGCTGGATTGTAGTCTCACCCATCCAGTCCGTCTTACTCCAGTACACCTTGCCTCCACCTACATCCAATAGCCTAGGGATCCCACTCTCCCTCAGAACGAGTACAAGGTCTTCGATGTTGGAGCCGTCTAGGTCCGCTCGGAGGATGAAATTCGGTGACTCGGGATACCACGTCGGGGGCACATCCTCATAATCCCAGTAAATCTTGCCCCCGTCCACGTCGAGGATGAATTCGCGACTGCCAGCCTTTGCACCTACGACGTTTTCGACGTTTGAGCCGTCCAAGTCTGCCCGGTAGATGGCAGATGCGTCTCTTCCAACATCTACCTGATCATAAACTGCCCAGTACATCTTGCCTCCAACTGAGTCTAGGGCGATGAACAGGGGCTCATACAAACTCGTGAGCAAGTT
Source organism: Gemmatimonadota bacterium (assembly GCA_028875335.1). The sequence goes on along the minus strand of JAPPEF010000299.1, from coordinate 1,198 downwards.
TTCTACATTAGAGCCGTCTAGATCTGCCCGGCGGATTAAGAACTTGCTCCATCTATCCGTCCAGTACATCTTGCCCTCGCCTACGTCCAAAGCGATGCCGATGTTCCGTGGGTATCCCATTCCTGAGGGAAAAAGGTCTTCAATGTCGGAGCCGTCTAGATTCGCCCGCTGAATCTTGTCCGTGTCTTGCTCTTTCCAGTACATCCTCCCCTTGGTCAGGTCGAGGGCGATGTCCCGTGGGGCCCCTATTCCTGAGGTAATGAGGTCTTCGACGTTAGATCCGTCTAGGTTTGCCCGCTGAATTTTGTCTGTGTCTCGGTCTGTCCAGTACATCTTCCCCCCCGCAACATCCAAGGCGATGCCTTGAGGAGATTTCAATCCCTCAGTAACGAGGTCTTCGATGTCGGAGCCGTCCAGATTCGCTCGCTGAATTTTGTCTGTGTCTCGGTCTGTCCAGTACATCTTCCCCCCCGCAACATCCAAGGCGATGCCTTGAGGAGATTTCAATCCCTCAGTAACGAGGTCTTCGATGTCGGAGCCGTCCAGATTCGCTCGCTGAATTTTGTCTGTGTCTCGGTCTGTCCAGTACATCTTCCCCCCCGCAACATCCAAGGCGATGCCTTGAGGAAACTTCACGGCCTCGGTGATGAGGTGTTCGGCATTGGACCCGTCCAAGTTTGCCCGTCTGATTTCCCCAACTCTACTCGTCCAGTACATCTTCCCTTCAGTCAGGTCAAGAGCGATGCCATCTGGAACACCTGTTGCGGTGGTGACAAGGTCTTCGACGTTGGAGCCGTCTAGGTCGGCTCGTTGGATCTGTGTCCCAAACACCCTATTCGTCCAGTAAATTTTGCCCTTCTCAACCGTCGGCTGACCGTGACTTTTCTGAACTCCCAAGACCAACCCTATTGTCGCGAACATAAACGCGATGACTGTTCGGTTAGCAAGCAGATTTAGCATCATGTAACTCCTTCCATGGGAAACTCCCGAGCGCGTCGCCGTTAATGCCGCCAGCCGCCGGCTTCGTAGAACGTGCGCGACTGATCGACGGTTCGCTCCGTCTCCTGCAGAAAGGAGAGCAGGCCCTTGAGGAGGGCGACCAGATCGGGCCGCGCTCCAGCGCTGGGGGCGACGCCTGCGGGTACGTAGGGATTGCCCGGCGCACTCTGCAAGATCGCCTGCGTGGTCTTGGGCATGT
>JAPPEF010000034.1 GCA_028875335.1 Gemmatimonadota bacterium | reverse complement strand
GCGGCAATGCTGGAGAGGACGGTGGTGTCGCTGATGGGGGAGCAATGGTCGCCGAAGATCGCGCCGTCCAATACGGCAGCGGCGACGAGGACCGTCAGCGCCAGACCGCCTAGGTCGTAGGCTACCGGGATCATAGTCGGCAACAGTACGGCCATGGTCGTCCACGAGGTGCCGATGGAGAAGGCGACCACTGCGGCTAGCAAGAAGACGAGGAGGGGGAGGAAGTGCGGGTCGAGGAAGCCGGAGAGCGCACCGACAATATAGGCCGAAGTCTCGACGGCCTCGCAGGTTTCCTTAATCGCCCAAGCCAAGATCAATATCACCAGCGCATAGGAAAAGCCCGTAATGCCACTCGCCCAAGTCTTGCAGACTTCCACTAGGCCGAGCGGGCGTCTGGGACTTGCTTCCTCGCGGCGGGTTAGGGCCAAGACTGCGGCCAGTACCGAGCCGGCTAAGGCGGAGAGGAACATTACTTTGGGCCCGTCGGCGTGAGAGAAAACCTGAGTCCAGTAGAGCCGGGCGAAAAAGCCGTGTTCGGCGCGAGCGGCCACTACGGCCGGTACTTGGCTGGCGTCTAGGTGCATCCCGCCGAGCACGCCAGCGACGACGAGGAGGACGGGGCCTGCGGCTACGGCCCAGTGGGCGCGGAGGCTGAGGTGCTCGGGGAGTTGGGAGGCGTCGCCGGTCATGGGGCGGTCTCCCGGCGCGAGGACTTGGCCCGTTCGCCGGGCGCGGTGCTCGGCTTTGAGCATGGGGCCAAAATCGCGGCCGGTGACGGTGGAGCACAGTACGAAGGTCAGGGTTAGCAAGCAGTAGAAGCGGGCCGGTAGGGCGCGGAAGAACAGCTCGTAGCCGGAGACCCCCCCGCCGACTTGTTCCATCGCGCTGTCGAACAGACCCACCTCAAAGCCGATCCAGGTGCTGACGACGGCGATGCCGGCTACGGGGGCGGCGGTGGAATCGACGAGAAAGGCCAGTTTTTCGCGCGAGATGCGAAAGCGATCGGCAATGGGGCGCATGGTGGTGCCGACGACGAGCGTGTTGGCGTAATCGTCGAAAAAGACAGCCAGCCCCAACAACGCGGTGGCCAGCCGGGCCGAGCGCACACCCGCGGCTCGGGCGACTAACAGGTCGGCGATGCCTCGGGTGCCGCCGGCCAGCGAGATGACGCGGACCATGCCGATGAGTGAGGCCGTGAAACCGAGGATGAAGAGTTGGAAGGAGTCGCGCAGCGGGGTCCAGACAAAGTCTATGAGGGCGCGCTCTAAGCCGCGGAATGGGATCGCGTAGAGTGGAACATCTGCTGGCAGGGAGATGAACGCACCGCCGACGATTGCCAACCCTAGTCCTAGGATCAGGCGGCCGGTAGCGACGGCGACGAGGATGGCTGCGGCGGGTGGAAAGAGACTCAGTCCGCTCGTTGCACCTTGATCGGGCAGGAGCAGCGCGCCGAGGATGGCCGCGCCGAGCGCTAGCACTAGGCGGAGAAAGGGAAAGGCGGAGCGCACCTCAGGCGTCTTGCCGCGGGGATTTGATCTCGCTGGTGGGGACGGTGGACATTTCCAGCTTAAAGGCCAGCAAATACATCATAAAACAGCCGATGATCCACCAGGCGATCTGCCATATCCACAGTGAGGGTATCCCCAAAGGCCAATGGGCGGGATCGGTCTGATTGCCTAAGACGGCAAAGGGGCCGATGGCACAGAGGAACCAGACTATCGTCAGTATCCAGACCGGCGTTTTCCATTTCTTTTTGGCCTCGGGCAGAGCCGTGTGCTCTTTGAGGAAGTGGTGGTAGCGATCGCGGTGGGCCAGATGGTTGGCTTCCTTGGGCTGGGTGAAAAAACTGACGACGACGACAGTGCCCATGTTAAAGAGGATACCCCAACCGGCGCTGTGGAGTGTGAGCGGATAGCGGCCAATGCCGATGAGTCCGCCTAGCTCGGTTATATAGGTGAAGGTAACGGCGATGAGTCCGGCGATGAGTCCAGCGACGATGGCCTTGGGGGTGAAGAAGCGGATGTAGCAAATGCCCAGCAGCGCCGGCCACATCTGGAATCCATAGGAAACAGCCAATCCCCCCAGCAAGACGAGCAGGTCGCCGGAGGCTAGGCCGACTAGCAGGGCTAGGCTGACGACGATGGCTACGCTCAGGCGGCCGACAAAGACTTGGGCCGAATGCGATGCCTCTTTGTTGAAGAAATGGCGGTAGAGATCGCGGGTGATAATGCCGCTGGCCGTGGACATATAGGCGGCACCGGTCGATTGCATCGCGGCTAGCGCGCAAACGGCCAAAAGCCCCAAGAGGAAAGGGAAGCTACCGGCCAAGGTGTCGATCAGGTAGGGAACCAAGTGGTCGGATGCTGGCACGCCGAGGGGTTTAGTCCCCGGGATCAGTTCCATATCGAGGAGCCGAGCACCTAGCCCCTGGAAGGCGGTAAAAAAGAACAAGATGCCGCCGATGACTAAAGAAGAGGCGAAAACCTGTTGCCAAGGAAAAGGCCGAGGGTCGCGGTTGGCAAAGGCCCACATCGAAAAGGCCGGAGCCGACTGGATGCCCATTAAAGCGAACATATAGGTCAGGATCATCAGACCGGTCCAAGGACCGCCTTGGGCGTCGAAAAACAGGGTGCCGG
>JAPPEF010000145.1 GCA_028875335.1 Gemmatimonadota bacterium | reverse complement strand
GAATGGTCTCGAAGCTGGTATCTTGGTCGCCTCCTTGTTCCCGGCGTTTTTGCTGTTCTTCTTCGACTTCGCGCGAAAGGCGCTGTTGGCGCTCGTGGTCCAAGCTAGTGTCAGTGCCTAATCTCCGCAGTACATGCCGCGCGGCCTTGTTCATAGCGAATGCGCTGCCTCCCTAAATTGTGTGCGTGTATCAAAAATTGGCTAGCGATAAAAAATATAAGGGGGGTGGGTGATTTGGCAAATCCAAATCACCTTAGTTATTATAGAGTAGGATAGATAGGCAGTAGTAGATGCTCTTGATGTCGGGTCTCTAGAGCCAAGGCTAAAGAGTCGAGATTCGAACTTTTGGTATGGAGATATAGGATGAGCTTTTTATCGCGTTTCTTTTCTCATGAAATAGGCATAGACTTGGGCACCGCCAATACCTTGGTGTTTGTCAAAGGCAAGGGAATCGTACTCAACGAGCCCTCGGTTGTAGCACGCCAAGTCTCCACCCAAAAAGTCATTGCAGTCGGCGAAGAGGCCAAGGAGATGATGGGGCGTGAAAACGCCGGTATTCAAATAATTCGCCCTCTGAAGGACGGCGTCATAGCCGATTTTGAAGTTACCGAGGAAATGATCCGCAGTTTTATTCGCAAGGTAAAAAAGAACCAACTTTTCATGCGGCCCAAGATCGTGGTAGCGGTCCCGGCAGGCAGCACGGAAGTAGAGAAGCGGGCGGTGCGAAACTCCTGCGAGCGCGTAGGGGCCAGAGAAGTCCATCTGGTCAGCGAGCCTATGGCCGCGGCCATAGGCATGGGATTGCCGGTCGATCAAGCCGTCGGCTCAATGGTCATCGATATCGGCGGCGGGACGACGGAGGTCGCCGTAATCGCCCTTTCAGGTCTCGTCGAACACGAATCGCTGAGGGTGGCTGGGGCTGCTATGGATCAGGCAATTATCGAGTGGATGCGTAGAAAACACAACCTGCTTATTGGTGTCCAAGGTGCCGAGTCCATCAAGTGGCAAATTGGTTCGGCGACGGAATTGGATACAGAAGAAACTATCCCGGTGCGCGGTCGCGATACCATAGCTGGGCTACCCAAAGTATTGCAGGTGGATTCGGTCGAGATCCGAGAATCCCTATCTGGTTCCGTGGCCCAAATCGTTGCCAGCGTGCGCAGAGTGTTGGAGAGAATGCCGCCCGAATTGGCGGCGGATATCCTCGATAGGGGGATGGTGCTATGCGGCGGTGGGAGCATGCTGCGAGGATTGAAGGAACATCTGCTCAAAGCGACAGACTTGCCGACTTATATCGATAGCGAAGACCCGCTCTCGGCTGTAGTGCGGGGCAATGCCCGCATCCTTGAAGAGTTTGATCACTACCGCCAAGTTCTGCTCTAGTCGACTATGACCAATACTCGGGAGCTCATCGTCATTGGACTAGCTGTTGTCTGCGCCCTGATTTTGATGAGTTTACCTCTATCCTATAAGACCTCTATCGCCGAGCGGTGCCAAGTCGGTTTATTGGTATCGGGTCAAGCCCTGTTTTCAGGAGTCACCCGCTATGCCCGCGACGAGGAAAAGAGCCGTTTTCTCCTGACCCAGAACGCAGCTCTAGCCCTCGACAACATGCAAATGAAGGAAGCTGCATGGGAAAATGTGCGTTTGCGCAAGGCCCTGTCCTTTCGGCCTATAGATGAGAACACGAGTGTTATTTCTGCCGAAGTAATCGGCCGCGACCCCGACCACATTTACGACACGATCATCATCAATGCCGGCCGCGACCACGGCGTAGATAAGGATATGCCCGTGGTGACGCCCGAAGGACTCGTCGGGCACATTGCTCAAGTCGGAGGGGCCGATTCGGTCGTGCAGTTGTTGATGCGCACGAGGATTAGTGCTTTGATTCAAGCGACTCGCGCCCAAGGCATTGTCTCGTGGATCGATGGTCATCGGTTCCGGTTGCGATTCGTCGAAGCGAGCAACTTGGTGCGGGAGGGCGATATAGTCGTGTCGTCGGGGTTAGGCGGGCGCTACCCCAAGGGCATACCGATTGGCATGGTGGTGGAGGTGGATCAGGAGAAACGGGCCCCGGTTTTTCTGCGAGTCATCCTCAAGTCGATCGTGGATTTCTCTACACTCGAAGAGGTTTTCGTTCTCGGCAAAGACACTGGCCCAGGCTGAGAGGGCACGGCTCATCTTGACAGAGCATGAGCTGTGCCATATCCTTAACTACTTGTTGGCGTGATAATTAACGCGATTTCAACCCACCCGAATAGAGAGTACAGTCTTGACGAAAGCTGACATCGTGCGTCTAATCGCCGAGGGGACAGGGCTTACCAAGACGGATACTGCGGCTGTCGTTGATGGCTTTATCGAATCCGTAATTGAGGCTTTAGAACGAGAAGATCACATTGAGATTCGCGGTTTTGGCACCTTCAAAGTCGTCGAGCGGGCACCGCGTACAGGTCGCAATCCACGCACGGGTGCCGAAGTAAAAATCGCCGGTCGTAAGGCCCCGACATTTAAGCCTTCAAAGGAATTGCGGGCGCGTGTCAATGAGGAAAACGTAGAGGACAAAGGTCCAGGAGATAAGAAAGATGCCCTGTGGCAGGAAGAGAAAGCGGCATAAGATCGCTACGCACAAGCGCAAGA